>OZ243107.1:2275800-2586600 GCA_965212245.1 Owenweeksia sp.
AACCATAGTACGGACTTTTTCCAGACCACCTTCGGTTGCTGATAGATCGCTGTTTCCCGCGCCTGGGAAAGCATGCGTGCTTTATTCTGATCAAAGTACCCTGTGGGAACTTTCATGGATCCCCTCAACTTCGTTTTATATTCTTCCGGCTCTTTCATTACCTGGTGATAAGATAAGTTTACACTCCAAAGGTTTAATCATCTCCCAAAAACCTACGTATCTTTTGAACAGCATGATGGTAAGAGGCTTTTAAAGCACCTACCGAAGTGTTCAAGGCTTCAGATATTTCTTCATATTTCATATCCTCAAAATATTTGAGTTTAAATACTTCCTTTTGCTTACCGGGTAACTGATCAATAGCCTTCCATAGTAAGCGTACGGCTTCATCACCATCAAAATAAGGATCATTATCTAATTGCTGAATAAAGGGGCTTTCTTCCCCGGAAGCTCCGAAACGGTTCTTCTCTTTTTGAATAAAGGAGAGAGTTTCATTAGTTGCAATACGATAAAGCCAGGTGTAGATACGGGATTCTCCCCTGAAACCAGCTAAGCCCTTCCATATTTTAATTAATGTATTCTGGAGTATATCATTGGTATTATCGTGGCTGCCTACCATACCGCGAATATGCCAGTACAGGCGTTCCTGATAAGCATCTATAATACCCTCATACCCCTTCAGGCGGGTTTTTTCAGAACGGATAAGTAAAATAAGCTTCTCTTCTTCCTTCAAAAGCTAAACAATGTTGGCTGTATGACCGCATACAATGCCTTTGGTTTAACTAAAGGAAGCAATTATTTGCGGGCAATTACTTTTTCGGTAGCTTGTACAATATTAGCACTGGTAAGACCGTACTTTTCCATCAATTGATCAGGAGTACCGCTTTCACCAAATGAATCTTTTACAGCAATAAATTCCTGCGGGGCTGGTTTTTTTCTAACCAAGAGTCCTCCAACTGACTCACCGAGGCCACCATTTTGCTGGTGTTCTTCTGCAGTTACCACACAGCCGGTTTTTTCAATAGAATTAAGGATAGCTTCTTCATCCAAAGGCTTAATGGTGTGAATGTTAATTACCTCGGCACTAATGCCACGATTCTCAAGTTCCTGACACGCTTCAAGAGCTTTCCAAACCAAATGACCAGTGGCCACAATTGTAACATCAGTACCTTCATTTAACATCACCGCTTTTCCAATTTGGAAATCCTGATCAGGGGCAGTGAAATTAGGTACTTTTGGACGTCCGAAACGCAGATAAACCGGACCATCATATTCAGCAATGGCTTTGGTAGCGGCTTTGGTTTGATTGTAATCACAGGTATTGATAACCGTCATACCCGGTAGCATTTTCATCAGTCCAATATCTTCCAGTATTTGATGCGTGGCACCATCTTCTCCAAGTGTCAGTCCTGAGTGTGAAGCACAGATCTTCACATTTTTATCTGAATAAGCTATGGATTGACGGATCTGATCATATACCCGGCCCGTTGAAAAATTAGCGAAAGTACCGGTAAAGGGTATTTTTCCACCGATGGTAAGTCCGGCCGCAATTCCCATCATATTGGCTTCAGCAATACCCACCTGGTAAAAACGGTCAGGAAACTGGGCTTTGAAATCACCCATTTTAAGAGAGCCGGTAAGGTCTGCACAAAGTGCTACCACATTGGGGTTGGTTTGCCCTAATTCCGTAAGTCCGGCACCAAAGCCGGAGCGTGTATCTTTTGATCCCTGATCTGTATACTCGTTCATAATTAAGTATGGCGTTTACGTTTAATTAAGTTTTACAATTGATGTTTTACCAGAACTAATGTTAAATGTACGGCTTACGGAATACTCACTTTTACGCGAGGTCTTACTCCTGAACACCACTTTGTAATTACCGGGCTGCAGGGTCCATGACTGCCGGCTGTTTTCCGGATCAAGATTTATTACCCACTCCCATTTATTATTACGTTCAATCAAAATACTTCCATAGCCTGCAGCGGTGCTTGTAAAATTAACCACGCCAGGAGGCGGAATTGCAATGGAGGTAGTTTGATTGGCATCTATAAACACATCCTTTTTCCTGTAACGGGGAAGCGTTAATATTTCAAGGTCATACCTGCCGGTGAGGTATTTCTGAACGGAATTGAAATCCTGGATATGTAATATTTCAGATTGACCACTTTGCCTTATAATACACTGTAGGTTTTTATAACCTCCCCGTACATTACTCATTTTAAGGTCCAGACTCCCCCGTGCCAGTCGCAGTCCAATAATATTGTGTTTTCCCGGGGCTATGCGAATGCTGTCCTTATGTGCTTCCGGCAGTGAATGTACGGTCATGTCATACACCACTAAGGGATCAAGATGAATAGTATCCGGGTTGCCCAATTCATTAAGGGTATGTACAATCTGCTTAGCCACGGCTCCGCTCGTACGGTTGTAAAAGGTAATAACTACATCAGTTTCTGTAGGAAAGTTGTTGCCATCCAGTAAATTAACCTGGGCAGAAGTATTGTCCAAAGCCTGAGAAATAACCACGCCCAATACGGTAGCAAAGGTTTCTTCATCTGCTGCATCGTAATAAGTGCCTACACAGTCAAAGGTTTGTCTGAAATTTTTATCCAGGCCAATACCTATTACAAAGGGCTTGAGTGCAATACCTTTTTTCTGTAATTGTCGTGATGCGGCACAGGGGTCTTCATCGCAAGATTCTACACCATCTGTAATTAAAATTATAATATTCCTGCAATTATTACATTCCGTAAAATCAAAAGCGGCCCTTTGTAAAGACCGGGCTATAGGGGTGGTGCCTTTAGGGGAGATGGACCGGATTACCTTTTTTATTTTTCCGATGTTGCGGTTTCCAAAAGGCACTTCCAGCCGCGTATCATTACAATCCTGTGGAGGTACCGGTTTTTGATGGCCATACACTCTAAGGGCCAGCTGAAAGCTTCGGGTATCGAGGCTCTCCAGGCTGTCCAGCATTTTGATCATTAATTGTTGTGCAATATCAATTTTACGTCCGCTTTGCCAGCGGGCATACATACTTTGCGAACCATCAAAAACGAATAATATGCGCGTTAGTGTTTCGTCTTCACGCTCTTGTTGTGCAAAAAGACTACTACTCCCCAAAAAGAGCAGTATCAGAGTTATGTAACCGTATTTATACAACCGATAATTTTAGTAGTCACCGAGGGTTTCTTCCAGCTGCCCGAGCGCTGAAGCCAGTTGATCATCACTTGGGGCAATACCATGCCATTCATGAGTTCCTTCCATAAAATCCACTCCGCTGCCCATAGCTGTTTGCATCACTATCATTACGGGTTTTCCATTTCCCAGACGGGTTTTTGCTTCAGTAAGCCCGTTTATCACCTGCGTCATATCATTACCATTTTCAATGTGCATAACATCCCAGCCAAACGTTTCAAACTTGGCGCCAATACTACCCAGAGACATTACGTCTTCGGTACTGCCATCAATTTGCTGACCATTGGCATCTACGGTACAAATCAGGTTATCCACACCATGATTAGGTGCAAACATAGCGGCTTCCCATATCTGGCCCTCTTGTAACTCACCATCACCATGCAGGGTGAAAACAGTACCAGGGTCATTATTTAATTTTTTAGTGAGCGCGGCTCCAATGGCTACTGACATGCCCTGTCCCAGGGAACCAGAAGCTACTCTTACACCGGGCAGACCTTCATGAGTGGTAGGGTGTCCCTGAAGTCGGGAATTCAGCTTACGGAAAGTTTCCAATTCTGCGGTTTCAAAATAACCACTGCGGCTGAGTACGCTGTAGAACACCGGGCTGATATGGCCGTTGGAGAGAAAGAAGAGATCTTCACCTTCACCATCCATATTGAAATTATCAGAATTGTGATTCATGATTTCAAAATAGAGGGCCACCAGGAAATCAGTACACCCCAGAGAACCTCCCGGGTGACCGGATTGTGCACCGTGTACCATTCGTACAATATCTCTGCGTACCTGAGAAGCAGTTTGTGTAAGGCTAGCTATATCGCTCATAGTTTGTTCAAAAAATAAAGTCGCGACAAAAGTAGAATTTACCTTAGGGCTTCTAAAGCTTTTGTGAATAAAAAATGAAAAGGCTCATGTGCCTGAGGCTGAGAAGATCCACCAGAGATTTCACAATTACGGCAGAGTGTTGTATAATATAAAGGAGAGTATTACTTTTGCCCTCCCTTTTTAGGGAGCAATAAGTTATTAAAAACTAAATTATTAACGAATGAATCAGTACGAAACCGTTTTCATTATGAATCCCGTCTTATCTGATGAACAGGTAAGGGAAACGGTAGAAAAGTTTAAAGGCCTTCTTGAAAGCAAGGATGGCAAGGTGCTGGCCGAAGAGAATTGGGGGCTGCGCAAGCTGGCTTACCCGATCCAGCACAAAAGGAGTGGTTTTTATCATTTACTCGAGTTTCAGGTACCTGGTGAGGTAATTGAAAACATGGAAGTTGAAATGAAACGTGATGAGCGTATTATGCGCTTTTTGACCGTACGTATGGACAAACATCATGTTGAGTTTGCTGCCAAGAGAAGAAAAAAAATGCAAAAAGCTTAAAATTTTTAGATCATGAGTGAATTAGAAACAGGCTCCAACCAGTCCGAAATAAGATATCTGCAACCCCTTAGTATCGATACCGGTAAAAGGGAAAAATACGATCGTTTTAAGAGATACGGTCTGAAGTATGTAGATTATAAAGATACCAACTTCCTTACCCAGTTTGTAAATGAACAAGGTAAGATCCTTCCTCGTAGAATTACCGGAACTTCTTTGAAGTACCAACGTAAAGTATCAACCGCTATTAAGCGTGCACGCCATTTGGCCCTGATGCCTTATGTAACTGATAACCTTAAATAATCTGAGTTGCTATGGAATTGATTTTAAAACAAGACGTAGAAAACCTGGGCTATAAGGATGATGTTGTAACCGTGAAAAATGGTTATGGTCGCAATTACCTTATACCTTACGGACACGCTACCTTAGCTACACCTGGTGCCAAAAAAATGCTGCAAGAAAACCTGAAGCAACGCAAGCACAAGGAAGCCAAGGAAATTGAAGATGCTCAGAAAACTGCAGAAGCACTGAAAGAACTTGAAGTTCGCTTGGTAGCTAAAGTAGGTAAGGGTAACAAGCTGTTTGGTTCTATTAACAACGCTGATCTTGCTGATGAACTGGCTAAAGCCGGACATCATATAGATCGTAAGTATATCCAGATCCAGGGTGGTGCTATTAAAGCTACCGGGCCTTATGATGCTCAGATTCGTCTGCACCGTGAGGTGATCGTGGATTTTAACTTTGAAGTAGTTGGAGAGTCCGGGCAGATGTAATAACCCGAATTTGAACAATATAAAAGGCCCGGTTTTAACCGGGCCTTTTCATTTATGTCTGTCCTCTGAATTAAGTTGAGACCATATGGACTTATTATGTCAACCAATTCAAGAATAAGAGGAGGTTTTTAATTGATTCCCCGCTGCTTATTAATTTCGTCCTGAAGTTGTCTTCTTAATTTTTGCTCTCTTTCCAGTGAGCGCTTTTTATAGTCTGCAAATTCTTCTTCTACATCCTCTAGGTTTTCCTTTGCCTGTTTGCTGGCTATACTACTGTTTCTGAACCGCAGCAGAAAAATCAGTACCAGGGCAGTTAGCAGCCCTACCAAACCCCACATTACAAAGCGGTAGGTATTCTTTTCAGTAGCTACCCCCAATAAAGCCATGCTATTTTTTTCTTCGTTTACTCTGGTGAGGCTGTCTTGGGTAGTTTTTAGTTTTTGGCGGAGATTATTGATCTCAGAACTTTGTTGTTCAATGGTGTTTTGAAGCCGGACCTGCATCTCTGCCTGCTGTGTGAGACTATCTGTAATATGACTTTGCATTTTAGTCAGCAGCGTTTTCTTAATCACTTTATAGTCTTGGTAATCATTGGATTTATCCACCAGGTATTCAAATTGCTCCTTTAAGGACCCACTATCCAATGAGGCCTCATTATCCTGTGCAGAGATTTGATTGCAATGGCAAAACCATAGGAGGAGCGATGCCAACAAAAAAGTTTTTTTCATATATTTTGGTAAGTTTCAATACATAATTCATCCGAAGAAATACACCGGATGGGTATAACATTTTATAGTTGGTGGGAGGTGAGTGCGTAAATGTGTAGTTCTGTTCAACAGAATTACACTTACCTCTGCAAAAGTAGTTTTATAGCGGTAAAACTCAAACGGAAATACTTTTTAGTTTTCTTAAAGGAACAACTAATTTCAGTACAGACCATTTTCCATTCAAAGAACAAACTTTTACATCTGCCAAGTCTCTTTCTATGGTAATCGCCCATATCAGGTTTTCATGCAGTTCACTGGTTTTGCCTGAACTCTTCTTAAACCATTGAAGCATATTCTTCGGGGCATTAATCAAAGCATAGCGAAAATGATCTTTATAACCGAGCTTTTGATATACTGGCTTATTCATAGCGCAATGATTCGATAGGATCCAGGCGTGAGGCTTTATAAGCCGGGTACAGACCGGAAATAAGACCTACCACAAAACACAGAGCTATAGAAGCCATGATCCATTGCCAGGGTACTATAAACTGGCCATCAAACATCATGGAAGTAAGATTGCCAATTAAAATACCCAGGATGATACCGGCTACCCCCCCCAACAGACATATAATAATAGCCTCGGTAAGAAATTGTCTTCGGATTACGATAGACTTGGCACCAATTGCTTTCCGAATACCGATCTCACGAGTTCTTTCAGTTACCGATACCAACATAATATTCATAAGAGCAATGGCTGCCCCAAAAAGAGTAATGGCTCCAATAAGAACTGCGGCCAGGGTAACATATTCCAGTTTTTCAAGCAGTGTTTCCGAAAGACTGTCGCTCTTTATAATTCCGAAGTTAGACTTCTCCCTGGGTTTTAATCTGCGCACCTTACGCATTACTATGGTAGCTTCTTCAACTGATTTTTCCAGAGAGCCTCCATTGGGCGCCATTACACTCACCGAAAAACTCTGGCTGGAACGACTAAATTGCGAGCGGGCTTTTGATATGGGGATAAAAACCGATTTATCGCCACCAAAGCCCATAGCACTGCCTTTTTCCTTAAGCAAGCCGACCACCTTATATCGAGTACCACCAATTTCAATAAACTCGCCTACCGGGTCTTTAGATTTAAAAATCTGATCCTTAACCTCTTGGCCAATCAGAGCAATAGGGCTGGCTAATGCCACGTCTGAGGCTGTAATATTTCGGCCATCCTCAATTTCATATCCACCGGTTTTTACATAATTCTCATCCGAAGCCCAAATGGCAATATTGGGATTGGTCTTTTCATTCTTATGCGTTACTTCAGCTATGCCCGAAGCAATATAGGATACGCTTACCGTTCCTTCCTGCCTTGGGAACTTATTCTTGAACTCCAGGGCTTCATAATAAGATATAGGAGCAAAGATCTGGGGCTTTTTACCGTTTTGCCCAATTTGAATATCAGACTGTACATTTCGTATGGTAAAAGTATTTGCTCCCATTAAAGCAAACTGCCCGGTAAGTGACGCTTTGATCACGTCAATAGAGGTTAAAATACCTACCAAGGCCATGATGCCGATGGCGATAATGAGTCCGGTAAGTATGGTGCGGAGCATCTGGCTTCTCACGGATTGTAGTGATATCCGTATGTTTTCAAATAAAACCCCGTTTTTCATAGTGTGATTAAGAAGGTCTAAATTATCAATTCTTACACGAAAAAGACCTGCTATTTTTGCAGAATATGAAGAAGCTATTGGTGATAGGTTGGGACGCAGCTGACTGGCAGGTTATTGAACCGCTTATGCAGGAAGGTAAAATGCCGGCTTTACAACGCTTGGTAAAATCCGGGATAAGGGGAAATATTGCTACACTTAATCCACCTTTAAGCCCTATGCTGTGGACTTCCATAGCTACTTCTAGAAGAGCTTATGACCACGGTATTCACGGCTTTGTTGAGGTTGATCATGATAAGGGACAGGTAAAACCGGTGCAGGCAACCTCTCGTAAGGCCCCGGCATTCTGGAATATCCTGAACCAGGCTGGTCTCAAAACCAATGTGATCAATTGGTGGCCATCGCACCCGGCTGAAAAACTGAATGGTGTGTGTGTGTCCAATGCATTACATCAAAAAGCCCCGGCTACGGGAGAAGAATGGTTGGTGGAAAAAGGCTTTGTCTTTCCCGAAAACCTGGCTGAAACATTTAAAAAGCTCAGACTTCACCCATCAGAACTTACCTTAAACCATATAGAACCTTTTGTAGCTGCTGCCGCTGAACTGGATCCTGAAAAAGATAAAGTGCTTAAGCCATTAATGCGGGTGTTAGCACATTGTAGTTCTGTACATAACGCAGCTACCTGGTGTCTTGAGAACACAGAATGGGATGTTACAGCTGTGTATTATGAAGCCATTGATCACTTTAGTCATCTGGCCATGAAATACCATCCACCCAGGCAAAAGGGAATTGATGAAAAAGAATATCAATTGTATAAAGGCGTGGTAGAAGCGGCCTACCGCTTTCATGATATGATGCTGGAGCGATTACTGGATCTGGCGGGTGAAGAGTGTCATATACTACTGGTTTCAGATCACGGTTTTCAGTCAGGTAAATTGCGGGCGGTTGAGCTTCCGGACGTGTCAGCAGCTCCAGCGCTCGAGCACCGGAAGTATGGCGTATTTGTGGCCACGGGACCAGACTTTAAGGCTGGAGAAAAGGTATATGGTACTTCATTATTAGATATTACCCCTACTATTCTGCACCTTTTTGATTTACCGGTGGGTGAGGATATGGAAGGTAAAGTACGGCAGGACCTTTGGAAACATCCTCACGAGCCAGGCTCTATACCCGGATGGGACGCTGTGACGGATGCCCCTCAGTTTCTTGAAACTACTAACTTTTCAGATAAAGCCATGCTGGAGGAATTAAGGGAGATGGGGTATATAGACCTGCCTGAAAATGATAAAGTAAAGGCTGTGAAAATGGAATTGGACTATAACCTTTGTTTGAGCATGGTAGATGGAAACCGGCTTGAGCAGGCCAGGGAAAAGGCTCTGGAGTTATACAGAATATATGAAGATGGCCGTAGCGCTATTTTGTTGGCGGATATCTTACTGAAACTGGGAGAATATAATCAATTAGCTAAACACCTTGAGGAATTACGTCCTCTTAATGAGAATCACCCCCAACTCATATTTCTGGGTGCTTTACAGCATTTATATACCGGTAAAATAGCCGAAGCTATTAATGGGTTTAAAGAACTTGAAAATGCCGGAGCCCATTCTGTGCAACTGTATAATGAGATAGGAAAAGCCTTCTTACTAAGTTCCAAACCGGATAAAGCCATACTTTACTTCCGTAAATCATTGACATTGGACAACGAAAATGCAACCGCCCTGAGCGGTTCAGGACAGTGTTTGGTGGAAAGCGGAAAATACAATGAAGCCATTCTCCTTTTGGAACGTAGCTTACAACAGCTCTTTTATCAACCACAGGTACACTATCTGTTAGGGGTTTGTTTTGAAAAAACCGGACGGAGAGAAGAGGCAATTTTGGCGTTAAAACTATGTTTGAAGCAGGCTCCCAAGCATCAAAAGGCCGGTCCGTTTCTTCAGGATATTATCGGAACTGAACAGACCATTGCAGAGGAGATTATCATCGTATCAGGTTTGCCGCGTAGCGGAACCAGTTTGATGATGCAGATGCTGGAGGCTGGAGGTCTCCAGATCCTTTCGGATCACAGCCGGAATAAGGATGAGCACAATCCGGCTGGCTACCTGGAATATGAACCGGTAAAGCGATTGGGTATAGAGGCCGGCTGGATCAGTGGGGCCAGGGGCAAAGTATTAAAAGTAATTTCACCACTGCTTCGGTACCTCCCATCAAGTGAGAAGTATAGAATAATACGCATGCAAAGACCGTTAACAGAAGTTGTGGTTTCTCAGCGTGTAATGCAGGGAGAGGAAAAACAAAATATAATGAAGAACTTCCCTTTTCAACATGCCGCTAACCTTCAAAAAGAAGAAGAGCAAACCACTATTTGGCTGGATCAGCAACCCAATATCCATGTATTGGAAACGGAGTATCATGATTGCCTTGAAAACCCGGACGAAATAATGGAGAAGGTAGCAAGCTTTTTAAAGCGTAATATTGCCGTTCAAAATGCTTCAGATAAGGTAAACCCAAAGCTTTACCGCAATATGTTGGGCAAATAGATTGTTTTTAGGATTTTTGACACGCGAATCGCATACAGATGGAAAAAGATAAGTTAGAAAAGCAAATATTAAAATACACCGGTATTGCTTCAGCTGTGCTTGGTGTGCAGGCGGCCAACGGACAAAATATTGTTTGGACTGATATTCAGGATACAACCTTGAGTACCAATGGAGCTTCTTTTGATCTTAACATTGATCAGGATACCGGAGGTGTGGTAGACTTTCGGATTCTTCAGCTGGTGGATTCCACCAGTTATAATATATCAGGGGTGTTGGTACGTTCCGGTGGAAATGCTTCTAACCAGGTTTTTGGTATGAATTATTCCAATTACAACTATGCTTTTCGCCTGGATGTAGGTGATACCATAAGCTCGGATAGCATTTTTAAAGGGATTAATACATCCCGTAACATCGGTTATCTGGCTTTTGATGTGGATGGATATACCTACCCTAACAGCCAGTGGATTGATACAACCAATGGTGTAACAGATGGCTTTTTAGGATTGCGTTTTAACGCTCCTACTTCAGATAGTACTACCGGCACCTTTTACGGTTGGGTACGTCTGGATGTAGCTTCTGATTTTAGATCTGTAACGATAAAGGAGTTTGCTTATCGAAATGAAGCGGACTCGCTCATTTATATGGGCCAGGGAGCTCCGATATCCGTTGAAGAATTTAAGGCGGAAAAACCGGCTTTAGTTCAAAAGGGAATGTATCTGGATATCAGCCTGCCTGAAACGTATAAACCCGAGTCAGAGCTTAAACTGATAGGGTTAGACGGTAAACTAATCAAGCATATTTCCCTGAGCGGACACAAGAACCAGGTACCACTGGAAGGTCTTCCCAAAGGGATCATGGTAGCCTACATACGCAGTAATGGAGTAGAAGCGAGCCGTAAAGTGGTGATATACTAAACTCCCTTAAAGTAAATTTTCAATTTCAGGATTCCTCATCCGGGGTTTTAGGTCGTTTTATAGTAAATACCCTTGAAATATTAAAGCCAAAGTGGATATCCCCATCCAACCAGTTGCCGGTTGATTGTGAGAATACATAAGGCTCACTAACCCCGCGTGAATTAGTGAGAAACAACTGAAAAACATGGCCTCCCGTTTCAATATCCACACCTACCGAAAGAGCATTTGGGTACGGGCTTAAATTGTTATTTTCAGGATCAAGAAAAGAGTTCGGGTTCAATTGGTATACATACTCCACATTGATGGAATGCATGCGGGTAAACTTGTAGCGGGCTGCCAATCCAATAGAATACACATCATTGGAAAAATCAGCACTGTCCACCAAGTTGAAATGCGTAACGGTAGGTACTATTTCCGCTGAAAATTTTTGATTGAACTTACGAGCTACCACCAACTCATGTACATAACTCAGGCGGTCTGACTCATTAAAGGGGACGCCCTCCGGAAAGCGCAAGGCACTATAATAGAGTCCCGAAAAACCGGTAATAGTGAAGGGGAAGTTTTTGGCGCCTTTACTCTGGCGGAAAAGGCGGTATTTTACAAACCCATCGTATACCTTATTAACACCACTATGACCGATACCTATATTCAACCAATCACAGATAGAATAATCCAGGGTAAGTCTTACCTGGGCATTATCCAAACCTAAAAAGTTATAGAAAAAATCATCACTGAATGAGCCAAAACGATGCAGGATGGTGTATTGTAAAACTCCCTTACCAGGAAGTTCAGGTGATTGCAGATTTACAATTTTGGTGCCCTTGAATGTAGCAAAAGCATATTCAGTTGTCGGTCCCTGTTCATCTTCAAGCATATCCAGCAGATCATCCTGGGCCTGAGCACCGAATTGAGTAAAACAAAAAAGGAGGCCTGTCAGCAAGCCTCCTTTTATAATATTACTTTTTGTCATAGTTCATTTTTACAGTAATCTCCAGCGATTCAGCAATGTTATCCCGCTTGGAGGCAGGAATTTCCACACCATATTCTTCGGGACTTAAGTTAAAACTTGAAGTGAGTGTTATTTTTCCACCCTTTACCATTATAGTGGCTGGTTCAGAAATAGTGCGGTCTGTGCCGTGAATATTCATAGTCCCTTCAAAATTAACCTCATATTCACCATCCTTGCTTAAATCCAATTTCTCAAAGCTGGCAATGTTTCCCTTAAAAGAAGCTTTGGGGTATTTTCCACTTTCCATGTAGTTTTCATTGAAATGCTCTTGCATAAGTGCTTTTTCAAACTGGAAAGCTTTGATCTGAACCAGAAAAGCAAACTGGCCTGTTTCCAGATCTATAACGCTGGATACCTGGTTATTCTCCGCTTTAATATTTTCAACTGAGGTTTCTGAAAAGAACTTTATATACCCGTTTCGGGTAGAAATTTTCTGAGCGTAACTGCTTAGTGAAAAAGCAGCCATTAAGACTAAAGACAAAATTCGGGTTTTCATAATCACTTAAATTTTATTAGTTATTAGGGGCGCCATCAGTGGCCCATTTTTGGATTTTTTCAATTTCACAGAGGGGTAATGAGCCTGAAGCAGGCATTATGGAACCCGTGGTAGCTTTGATCCTACCAATAAGTGAACCATTTCCTGAGGCATCTACACTGGCTTTAACCGCCTGGTAGGTGCTGAAATCCCGTCCTCCGGAAGGTGTGGGCCCCTGGTGGCAACCCGGAATAGCGCAATTAGCGGCTATAATAGGTTGAATGGTTTCACTGTAAGTTACATTCTCCGTGTCACAGGAAGAATCCAGATTTTGATACAATTCTTCCTTGTTATCGTAATAGCAGGATTCTGTGAGGAAGAGGATCAGCCCCGTGAGGGCTGCAAAAGAAAGTAATCTCATTAATTTATATTTATTGGGGTAAACCATCTTTTACCCAAGCTTCAATTTTATCAATATTACACTGTGGCATTTTACCGCCCTGAGGCATTACCGGTAAACCGGATTCGGCATTTATCCGTTGCAAGAGATTGGTGTTTAAAATAGCATCCTGTACTTCGGCATAATTAGTTAAGCTTCGGCCCTTTTGAGGGTTAACGCTCCCGTGACAAGATACACAGTTGTCGTCAAAAATAGCTTTTATATCACTATTGTAGGTCAGGTTTACGACATTACAATCATCACAATCAAGGTTAAGAGCTCCCTGAAGTATCCATTTACGGATCAATTCGATTTGAGTATCCGTTAAAGGTGGCATACCAAAGGGCATCCGCTTATCCACGTCCGTTTCAACTAAAACTTCATATAAATCACTGCCATCAGCGTCAAAGGGCCGTACATCAGCCGTGCTAATCACGGAACTGTAAGAGGAGAGGTTCACACCATCAGTTGAGGTGGCTGCGTCATGGCATCCCGAATAGGCACAGTTGGCATTTAAAATGGGTTGAATCTCTCGCTGGTAATAGACCGTGTGAGGGTTGCAGGGTTTCCCCTCTTGCACGGTATCGTTATTCATTGTGGTGGGAGGGGGTGGAAAAGGATCATGTGTGCAGGAATACGTGAGAATAATCAGAAGAGCCATGGCCCCGGTAATTCGTTTTAACATTTATAATGGGATGAGGATTATTGTTTTAATCTTTACATTCGTAACAAAATTAGCGTTATAACATGAAAAAAGCACTATGGATTCTTCTGATTTTGGCTTTAATGGGAGGTGCGTACGGAGCATACCTCTGGTTTAAGCCACACCGCGATATACAGGGAGAAGCGGCAAAACATGAGATGACCTCTATTGAGCTTAACGAGGCGTACGCCTTAGGACAAGATGGGGCCAATGCGATTTACCTTGATCAGGTTATAATGGTAAGCGGTACAGTTGAAGAAGCTGATGATACGCATATTAAACTGGAAGGCGGGATTTTTTGTAACGGAGACTTTTCCGAAGCTAAAGTTTCATCTGGGGAAAAAGCTCAAGTTAAAGGCCGTGTAGTTGGCTATGATGATCTTTTTGGAGAGGTTAGAATGGATAACTGTACCCTGGAGAATTAACGAACATACTTCGTTTTCGGAACCCTTAGAATAAGTATAAAACCGATCAGGAAAAAAACGGAAAGGGTGAGCACGCTCATTTTCATGCTTCCGGTAAGGTCAATTAATAAACCATATACAGCCGTTCCCAGAACAATTGCCACTTTTTCAGCCACATCATAAAAACTAAAATAGCTGGCGTGGCTATGAGTCCCTTCTGGTAAAAGTTTACTGTAGGTACTGCGGCTTATAGCCTGAATACCTCCCATTACCAGCCCAACAACTCCGCCAATAAGGTAAAACTTAAGCTCTACATTGGGATCACCTTTGGTAAGGGTATAGGCGGCAAAGCAGAGGAGCCCCCAGGAAACTATACATATTTTAAGAGCCTGCAGGTTGCCAAAACGCCTGGAGAGAAAGGAGAATAAATACGACCCGGCAATACCTACAAACTGAATAATGAGAATGGTGGTAATGAGTTTGGAAGAATCCAGGCCTAACTCTACATCACCAAATAAGCCGGCTAATAGAATAACCGTTTGTACCCCAATGCTGAAGAAGAAAAATGAATACAGAAAACGCCTTAAAGAAAGCTGATCCTTAAGTTCATTCCACACATTCCTTAATTCATGAAAACCTTTCCAGATGTAGCGTTCGTCCGAAACACGGTGGTATACATTATCAGGAAGGTACCTGAATGTCAATTGGGCAAAGCCTATCCACCAGATACCTGCCAAAAGAAAACTAAAACGCGAAGCCTGGCCTGCTCCTTCAAAACCGAAAACATCCGGCATCTGTATCATTAACAGGTTAACAATAAGCAAGAGAGAAGCTCCTATATATCCCAGTGAAAAGCCTTTAGCCGAAAGAGCATCTTGCTTTTCAGGAGGCGCTACTTCTGGCAGGAATGCATTGTAGAAAACCAAACTTCCCCAAAACCCAACGCTGGCTAAAACACTCATTAATAATCCAAACCAGATATTGGAACCATCAAAGAAAAAAAGTGCGGAGCACGAAAAAGCACCCAGGTAGCAGAAAAACTGCAGGAAGCGTTTTTTCTTTCCCGTATGATCGGCAATGCCGGAAAGAAAGGGTGATATCAGCGCAACTAATATAAAGGAAATGGAAAGTGAATAGCTGTAAAGGGTAGTGTTGGGAATACTGAACCCGAAAAGATCATAATAGTTAGGTTGATCATTAACGGATGTTACGCTGTTAAAGTAAATTGGGAAAACAGCGGTGCTTATAACCAGGGAATACACTGAGTTGGCCCAGTCATAAAAGGCCCATGCATTTTGGACTTTCTTTTCCATTGGGCCGAAGATAGCATAATTTGATACTGGTTTTAGGAGAGAAGTGTAGGATGTATCTTTGGCCCATGAAAATTAATACAGCCCTGATAGAAAAAGCCAGACGGCTTTTGGATACCTCTGCTCCCATTGTGATAACCAATCATGTAAACCCGGATGGTGATGCCATGGGAAGTGCCATGGGGCTGTATGGAGTACTGAAAAAATCAGGACGTGAGGTTAAGGTTGTAGTACCTAACACCTACCCGGATTTTCTGAAATGGATGCAAGGTGAGGCTGAGGTTACCATATTTGAAGATGAGCCTCAGGCGGCCAGAAAAATTGTAAATGAAGCGGGTGTACTGATTCATTTGGATTATAATTCACTTAAGCGAAGCGGACCAATGGCCGACTGCCTGGGCGCTGCCAAAGCGCAGCGCATAATGATTGATCATCACCAACAGCCGGATGATTTTGTGGATGTGATGTTTTCAGATACTAAAATGTCGTCTACCTGTGAGTTACTCTATCATATCCTCAATCAACTGACCTGGTCAGATTTGCTGGAAAAACACGAGGCCGAATGTTTATACACAGGTATTATGACCGATACCGGAAGTTTCAGGTTCAATAGCACTACTGCGGCTACTCACTCAGTAGCAGGAGCCCTGTTGGAAAAAGGGGTAGAGCCTAATGAAATGGCTTCCCGTGTATATGATATTAATACATCCAATCGCTTACAGCTGCTCAGCACGGCATTGTTGGGTATGGAAGTGTTGGAAGACCTGCCGGTAGCCATCATTAAGTTAAGTGCAGAAGAGCTTGAAAAATACAAGTATAAAAAAGGCGATACCGAAGGCTTTGTTAATTACGGCTTGTCTGTATTGGGTGTTAAGATGAGTGTTTTTATGGCCGAAAAAGACGGTCTGATAAAAATGTCTTTCCGCTCCAAAGGTAGTTTTGATGTAAACCGCCTGGCGCGTGAACATTTTAAAGGTGGCGGACATACCAATGCGGCTGGAGGAGCTTCTGAAGAGAGCCTGTCAGCAACGGTAACCCGTTTTAAGGAAATAATTGTAGATTACCGGGATGCACTCCAAAAATCCTGATCTGTTGTTACGAAAAATTTTACCCTTACTCATTTTGGTATGTATGGCCGGCTGTCAATGTTCCGGTCAGGAGAGAAACAATACCCGCCAGCGCACCACTTCACCTTCTGATGATCGTATTCAGGCACAGCGTGATTTTCTTAAGAAAGAGCGGAAGTCTATCCAATCCTATATAAGTGATCGCAAGTTAGAGGTTATGAAAAGTGGTACCGGGCTATATTATAGTCTGTTGGAAGATTCCACTGCTCAAATGCAGGTTAATAGTGGCGATGAAGTATTGTTTGAGTATGATATTTATATGCTCAATGGTAGCCTGCTCTACAGCTCAGAAGAGAATAAGCCCCGCTTACTGCTTGTGGATAAAGAAGATGCAGAAATCGGATTGCATGAAAGTCTTAAGCTATTAGGTCTTGGGGATAAGGGTCTATTTATTTTACCTTCGCATCTTGCCTTTGGTGTGGCGGGTGATCAGAACAAAGTTCCCCCCAAAACAGCCTTGGTATATGAACTGAAAATTTTGAAAATCATTAAATCTAAAAGTTAAAAAGAATGAGAAATATTTTGATGACGGCTCTCTTTTTTGCCGGAATTCTTAGCAGCTGTAATTCACAGAACTCCGTTTCTGTAAATGGCGAAAAGGTAAAACTGGAAGATGGAATCTACGCCAATATTCATACGGCTAAAGGAGATATCCTGTTGAAGCTTCACCACGATAAAACACCTCTTACCGTTGCAAATTTTGTGGGTTTGGCTGAAGGTAAAATTGAAAATCAAGCCAAAGCGGCTGGTGAGCCTTTTTACGATGGTCTTAAATTTCACCGTGTTATTGCCGACTTTATGATCCAGGGTGGTGATCCACAAGGAAATGGTAGTGGTGGCCCAGGCTATTCTTTTGCAGATGAGTTTGACCCCAGCCTTAAGCATGATGGTCCTGGTGTTCTATCCATGGCTAATTCCGGTCCTGCTTCCAACGGTAGCCAGTTTTTTATTACACATAAAGAAACTTCATGGCTGGATGGAAAGCACACCATTTTCGGAAAGGTGTTGAATGGTCAGAGTGTAGTAGATGCTATCCAGCAAGGAGATGTAATGGAGAAAGTAGAGATCATCCGCATAGGAAAAGAGGCTGAAAAGTTTGATGCAGTTAAGGTTTTCGAAAAGCAACAAGAAGAAGCCCGTAAGAAAAAAGAAGCTGAAATGAAGGAGCAGGAAGAAAAGATGGCTAAACTCAAGGAAGGTTCAGAATCTACCCCCTCCGGATTGCATTATGTAGTGCTTGAAGAAGGAGATGGTCCTAAGCCTGAAGACGGTCAAACCGTATTGATGAACTATGCCGGGTATTTACCCGATGGAACTCTTTTTGACACATCTCTGGAAGAGTTGGCCAAAGAAAAAGGCGTGTACAATCCAGGTCGTCCTTATCAGCCATTCCCGGTTCAGGTAAGCCCCGATGCCCGGGTTATTGAAGGGTGGAAAGAAGCTTTAAAACTGATGAAAGTGGGAGATAAATATAAATTGATCATTCCACCTCAATTAGGATACGGTCAGCGCGGATTTCCACCTACCATACCTGCTAACTCATGGTTGATCTTTGAGGTAGAAATGGTAAGCATCCAATAGTAATTAAAACTTAGCAAAAGTTGGATAAACCGGAAGTTTTGCGACTTTTCAACGGACCGCAGAACTTCCGGTTTTATTTAATGCATTAATCATAGTTAGGCTTTAAATTAAAGGCAAAAAAATATGGAAGAAGGATTGTACGTGCGTATTACCACCCCCAAGGGTGAGATACTGGCACAATTGGAATACGAAAAAACCCCGCTTACGGTGGCCAATTTTGTTGGCTTGGCGGAAGGGACTATTGATAATGATGCCCAATCTGAAGGAAAGCCTTATTACGATGGTCTTAAATTTCATCGGGTGATCAATGACTTTATGGTACAAGGTGGTGATCCTAACGGAACGGGAACCGGTGGTCCCGGATATCAGTTCCCGGATGAGTTTCACCCGGCTTTAAAACATTCCAGGCCAGGAGTGCTTTCCATGGCTAATGCCGGCCCCGGAACCAATGGTAGCCAGTTCTTTATAACACATGTGCCCACACCATGGCTGGATGGAAAACACACGGTTTTTGGTAAAGTTATTACCGGTCAGGATGTAGTGGATAGTATTGCCCAGGGTGATATTATGGAAACGGTTGAAATAGTTAGGGTAGGAAATGATGCGGAAAATTTCAAGGCCCGTGAGGTGTTTAATGAAAAGATGGAAAACCTGAATAAGGAAATCCAACGTAAGGATGAGGAAGCCCGTGACGAATTGGAAACCCTCACCGTAGATTTTAAGTCTACTTCCAGCGGACTCAAATATAAAATCCTGAAAAAAGGGGACGGAAAGCAGGCGGTTAAAGGAAGTAAAGTAGCGGTACATTACCGCGGCTCTTTAGTTACCGGTCAGGTGTTTGATGATTCTTACCGAAGAAACCAGCCTATTACTTTTCAAATAGGAGTTGGACAGGTAATACCCGGGTGGGATGAAGGTATTAGCCTTCTTCAGGAAGGTGATGAAGCTCGTTTGGTCATTCCTCCGGATCTGGGTTATGGATCAGCCGGGGCGGGAGGGGTTATTCCTCCCGACAGTTGGTTAATATTTGATGTAACCCTGGTAAAAGTTGATTAGAGACACCTTGTTTTTATAGAAAAATGATCCCTGCCTTGGCGGGGATTTTTTATTTATAAGTAGGAAATGCGGTTGAGAAGGTTACTCTTGGAACCTTTGCTGATCGGTATGGCAATGTTATTGACCATTACTTCATTCTCCATAATGGAGTCAATACTGTTTAAATTCACCAGGTAACTTTTATGCACCCTGAAGAATTGTTCGGTGCCAAGTTTTTCACTAATGGACTTTAAAGTGTGCGGCAACAGGAATTTTTGTGTTTGCAGATAGACATAACAATAGTTGTCCCAGGCCTGGGCATATAAAATGTCAATGGTTTTAATTCGGTGGTAATTGTTGCCCAACTTAATAAAAAGTGATTCCGGATCTCCGCTTTCCATAGAGGCCAGGTTCTTACTTTCCTGCTTATAGCGATAGATGGCCAGCTGAATATTGGAAGTAAGCTCGCGATCATCAAAGGGTTTTACTATAAACCCGTAAGGATGAAGGTTCTTTACACGTTCCAGTGTTTTTTGATCGGTATAAGAAGTAAGAAAGATAAAGGGTACGTCAAACTGATCACGGATAATACCTGCCAGCATAAGCCCGTCAATTTCGCCATCAATACGTATGTCCAGCATTACCAGGCTGGGTGAACCGTTCCGAAGTATTTTAATAGCATCATTGGCATTATGCGCAATACCTGCTACTCCGTAACCGGCTTCTTTAAGTGTATCCGCAATGTCTTCAGCTATCAGAGGTTCATCCTCAACGATCAGTATTTCGTCCAGTTGTTCGCTCATGGAAGATGAGAAATGATGTGTTAAACCCGGAGGCTATTAAGTACAGTTTTCCTAATGCTGCTCAATTTAATCAATTTCCCTGCACTCCAAAGCTAAAACACGGATGTATGGAAATTTAATCAGGTTTATAAGTAGTTGCAGGCCTGGCTAGGCTGCTGCTTTTACATAAGGAAAGGATATGTTCACGAGTGCACCTTCATGGTTGCAGGTAATAAGTTTCCCCTTGAGTTTAGTGACCAGGGATTGGACAATTTTATAACCCAGGCTGGAGCCATTGAGAGGATTAAAATGCTCAGGAAAACCCTTCCCGTTATCAGTAACTTTAAGCTCAATGGTATCTTCCTTCTGATGCAAGCTTACTTCAATTTCTCCCTCAGCATTTTCAAATGCATATTTCAGACTATTGGTTATCAGTTCATTGATGATGAGACCTAAAGAAATGGATTGATCTGTATCTACCTCCAATTCATCCACATCGGTATAAATACTAACATGCCCATCCGTACTGGCAATACTACCACGTATATTATCGGTTAATTGATCAATGAATTCCCGCAGGTGTATCATGGTAAAGGTTTGAGAACCTTGTAATTTTTGATGCAGTACTGCTATTGTTTTTACCCGGTTAAAAGCTTCTATCAGAGAGGCCCGTGCTTCTTCAGATTCTACATTCTTACTTTGCATTTTAAGCAAACTGCTAACTACCTGTAAGTTGTTCTTTATACGGTGATGGCTTTCTCGTATCAGGTTTTCAATTTCATTGTAGGATTGTTGAATGATTTCATTTTGCTCGGCTAGTTTAATAGATTTTTTACGGTTTGTTAAATAGAAAATGAAAGTAACCAGGAGTAAAATGGCGGTAAAAATTATAATGGCCAGCAAAGTTTGCTTTCGAGCCTGATCTATTTTTCTTGCATTTTGAAGCTGAACAATGTGCTTCTCTTTTTTAGCCGTAGCATATTTAGCCTCAATTTCATTCAGGTTTTTTTTCACATCAAAGCCATTTACGCTATCTTCCAGGTGGTAGTGCCTGGTCACGTAGAAATAAGCACTATCCATTTGATCTGTAGCTGAATAATAGTCGGCATAGTACCTGTAAAAGAAAGAAGTGAGATAGGGGTTGTTTAAAATAGGAATGTATTTATAGGCCCTGTCCAGATAGTATTTAGCTTTACTATAATCTTCCACCCTAAAATAATACTTAAATAAATTAGCTTCGGCATGCATATGATATTCCAGGTCTTCCTCCGGCATATCCTTGATCATTTTGTAGCATTCATCAAAAAAGTATTTTACCGAATCCAGGTTTCTGTCCCAGTCAATATATATAGTACCCATATTGGTATAAGCTGTAAATAAGAAGATGTCATCTATCCCTTCCGGAGCATATTCAATTGCTTTTCGATAATTCTCAATGGCCTGAGCATACTTTTGCTCATTCCAGTATACATCTGCAATACTGGTAGCGGTAATGGCTGCATCCGACCAATTCTCTTGCTCCAGAGCAATTTTAAGACTCTTTTGAGCATATTCCATTGCCTTATTGGTATGTCCGATAGGTTTGTAAAGTATTGAAAGGTAATAATATACGTCCTGTAATAACGAAGGTAAAGAATCTCCTTTTTCACCAATGTCGGCAGCATGATGATAATGATAAACCGCAGAGTCATAATCCGATAAAATATCATAAAGGATTCCGTATTGCATATGTACTTTGGCCTTATAGATTTCCTCATCCAGTGTATTAGCAATCTTCCAGGCCTGATTGGTATAAATCAATGCAGAGTCTGTTGAAGTATATAAATTATCCATTGCCTTTTGTAGCAACCTTTCCAATTGTTCCGGTTTATGGTTAGAGTAAACCTTATTTTCCTGAAACGATTGGCTTTTAAGGGGGTAAATCTGACATAAGGCAAACACAAGAATCAGTTGAGTAAATAGTCTAAAAGGTTTACACCCCGCTCTAAAGGTCATAGATTTTAAATTCTTTTAAAGAAAAGATTAGTCTGCAACCTTTTCAAAATTAATATTATAGATTTGAGGGTCTTGCATATTAACTTTAAACCAAAAATTTATGACAAATTACAATTTTAAGATCAAGAACTTATCCTTTTCCATAAGTGGTTCTGATAAAACCCTTAAAGTGGATTTAACCGGAAATAGTTTTCCTGAACCTTCTGATACAGATGGCTCTATTCAAAACGGGGATGTGGTTTTTGATCTTAGCCCGGGTAATGGTGGGAGTGTGAGTGAGACTGAATTTTCGTATTCTGGCAATGGCTTCACCAGTGGTATCTTCAGGTTTGATAATATTCCCGTTGGATCATCAACAGGTTCATTGAATGGGGAAACCCGGAATTATGATACCGGTGGTCTTTTTGAACTGGAAGAATGCAATTTAACCGCTGATGATACTGATACAAATAAGAAAGGTTTAGGAACGAAAATCAGAAGGAAGCCCAACGTATCCCAAAATTACGAGGTCAATAGCTTTACTTTAGCTACGGTAGATATTGATGGAATGATGCAGCTTGCTGCAGTAATGTCGGTATCTCAGTCATCAACCAATGACCTGCAAGCCACCTGTGATAAGTTAATTGATTTCTCAGAGCTTAATGACCCTCTGCCCATTGTAGTTAAAAATGAAAGTGACAGCGATAGCCTTGAATTAGTAGGCCGCATATACATACATGATTAATCTTTTTAATGATTTTGGGATGTGGCTCCGCATCCCAAAATCATTACCTCATCCCTTCGCTTAATTTTCTATATAATTTCCGGCTGCCTCCTAAAGGGTTTTAAAGATCAAGTAACCATAATTTAGTGGGAGATATAACTAAAAGCAGACTATCCGAAAATAGCCCGTCCTGCAAATATCAGGATATAAAACAACCTATTCACGGATGAATTAATGGAGGTATAGCTTGCCGCTGATCTCGATTTTGATGAAATATATTCAGGGGGTTAAATGCTTAATATTTAATGGTGTATGATGATCATTTTTTCAGCAACTACTATAGGTATTTGGATGCCGGTATAAAAGACCCCACTAAGATTTTTAAAGTAAAGAAATCTTCTGCATTAATTCTCCTTTGGCAGAACGGCCAATCGGAATGTTTAAATTATGGATTATCACATGATCATCCGTTATCATGTCAATATTTGAAAGGTTGATCAAAAAACTGCGGTGAATACGGAAGAAGTTATGTTTTTCCAGCTTCTCTTCTACAGATTTCAGAGTGTGGGTAATAAGGTATTTATCATCAGCAGTAATAACATTACAGTAATTATCGAAAGCCTGTGCATATAAAATCTCATCTACACAAAGCTTGATAAGGCTGCCTTCCCGTTTTACAAAAAAGTAGTTGGTATCAGGAATGCCCCAGTCGGTAGGTTCGCCTTTTTCATTCTTATAACGCTCTATTGCCAACTCAATATTGGTACATAACTCTTTGGGATCAAAAGGTTTTACAATAAATCCGGCCGCTTTAAGTTCTTTTACCCGGGCCAGTGTTTGATCGTCTGTGTAGGAAGTGAGAAATATAAAAGGAATGTTAAACTCCTGATTAATAATATTAGCCAACATAAGCCCGTCAATAGAACCCTTGATCTGGATGTCAAGCAGTGCCAGTGCGGGGGGCGATTTTTTAAGCATACCAATAGCATCATTAGCACTATGTGCTACCCCGGAAACACTGTACCCGGCACTCTTAAGGGTTAAGGAAATATCCTGAGCAATAAGTGCTTCGTCTTCAACTATCAATATTTGCGTTTCCTGGCTACTCATGTGGTAATCGTATTTCAGCACCGAAGCCACGGGTGGCTGTTAGCTTTAGGGTTCCGTTAAGTTGTGAAATTATAGAATTTATGATTGTGAACCCAAGCGATGGGCTTTCATCTACTTCCAAATCTGAGGGTAAACCGGGGCCATTATCAGAATAGACTATTTCCATTTCCTGCCCTTGACTTATGCGGATATTGATTTTGAGTTTTTGCCCGGGCATGGTAGCGTACTTCAGACTATTAGTAAAGAACTCATTGGTCAACAGCCCAATGGAAATTGCCTTATCCGTAGGGGTTTTAATGTCTTCAATTTCAAGCTCTAGTTCAACCTCCTTCCGATTGTGACTCATACTATTCAATATGCTTTCACATAATTCTTTGAGGAACAGGTTAAGACGTATCAGCTCAAAATCAGATGAACCCTGGAGACGCTGATGTAGTAAGGCAATCGCTTTTACACGACTGTGCGCATCGTCAATGGCTTTTTGTGCCTCTTTGGATTTTAAAGTAAGTCCCTGCATATGCAACAAGCTACTTACTACCTGCAGGTTATTTTTAATACGGTGATGGCTCTCCCGGATCAGGTTTTCTATTAAAATATTTTTAGCAGCCAGCTTACGGGAAGTTCTGCGGGCGGTAATCCAGAAGGCAATCACCACACCCAAAGTAAGCAACGCCAGAATAGCAATGATAAGGAAAAGCTTTCGTTGGGTATGAGCCTTGGCCAGTGTAAGTTCCTTTATCTGGTTGTCGGCCTCCAGCTCTTTGATCTGGCTGCGATTTTGTTCATTCTGAAAGCGAGCCTCCAGGGTTTGAATTTGTTTTTTAAGGTCCGTATTACCAAGGCTATCTTTAAGACTCACCATCTTATCGTAAAACTCCAGGGCTTTTCGATAATCCCCTTTTTTCTTATAATAATGAATATAATGCTCGTAAATCTCTCTGCGTAACTCTCTGAATTGCATGATAAGAGTAAGTTCCAAGGCACTATCAGCATAGGTTTTCCCTTTTTCCAATTCATTACGAAGGAGGTGCAGGTTAGACATACCTGAATAGGCGTAGGCCAGACGGTTCTGGTGTTCTGTACCTTGCTTCCGGGCGTAGTCAAGAAAAAGCCGGTAGTGATTCTCCGCGTTCTTGAGTTCTCCCTTATCCAGGTAAATATTACCAATGTTTACATAAGTAATTTTATACTCATCCAATTCGGCTTGCTTTCCTACTTCAATGGCTTTTTGATGGTAATATAAACTACTGTCTTCATTTTGAGCAGAGCGGAACATGGTAGCCAGGTTTACGTAACTATATATTTCACCTAGTTTTTGTCCACTGGTAATTTCCAGTTCAAGGGCTTTTTTTGAATAGAAGATGGCTTTTTGATGATCCTGTATGTAATCAAAAATCAGGGCGAGATTACTATAGTTGGCGGCCAGGTTCACTTCCACACCTTCCATGTTTTCCAACACTTTAATGGCTTTGAGGTATGATTCAATAGACCGGTTGTAATCACCGGTAAGATCATAATATAAACCATAGGTGCCATAGGCCGTGGCCACACCAAAAGGGTAATTTGCTTTTTGCCCCAGATCTAAACCCCTGCGGGCATATTCCAGAGTTTTTTCGGGTTTAATATAGAGATACTCCCAGGCTATATCAGTAGCCAGTTTGGATTTTTCAGATAGATCATCTGACCTTTCAAAGCTTTTTTTCAGACTATCTATTACCTGAGTTTGCGCTTTGCAGGGCAAAAACTGAACTACCAAAAATGCCCATAGTAAAATGGACCAGTGCTTTACGGACAAGGCTAAACAGTTTGGATATCTCAAAGGTAGGAAAAAGGGCGGGCTTTCAGTCTAAATATTAAAAGCTTGCTTAGCACGCTTAAGTAAAGCTTCGCGATCATCCATACCATTATAGCCTCCGTTTATCTTGCGGGTAATGCTACGGATGTCATCCGCATCAGCAAAGTGATTGAGTTTATGGATATTCCAATACCAGCAGGCAGCTTGCACGGCAATGTCAGCATCTGTATCCACGGGCTCAGGGTTTTGTATGTAATCGGAGCCTGTGGCTTGGCCAAAGCGCCTGTAATTATCTTTGCCGGTAAGTTGTATTAGGCCACGCCCCCTGAATTTCCAACCTTCAGTGCTGGTTTCATTCCCATTACCCATTCTATCTGCATAAATCCGGCTTCCTATTTTTTCAGGTTGTCTGGCATAAGCATTAGCCATTTCATCAGAGGGAAAGTATTTACCAAATACGCTGCGTAGCGCTTTGGCACTATAGTTAAGATTTTCAATGGTGGTATTGAGTTGAGCACTTTCATGGGCTATTTGTGCTAAAAAGTGAGCTTGCCGTAAGGGGCTTGTAATCTGATAGTCTGGTAATTGCCGGTTTAGAGCCGGGCAAAACATAGCTAGCCGGCTTTCCCTACCCTGGGGCATAATGGTTTTTAACAAGGTTAAGGTAAGGGGGAGATTAATAAAGCCCTCTGTTTTTTTATCTTGTGTTTGCTTGGTCTGTAGAGCTTTCCATGTAGCCGGGCCGGCTACTCCATCTGCCTGCAAATCCTTATCGCGCTGAAAAGTCATTACAGCAGTTTGGGTACCGGGCCCATATTTACCATCAGGGTTTATATCATAGCCAAGTTGGGCAAGGGATTGCTGAAGCTGAAATACTTCATCAGATAATTCGGGACGGTTACGATATCCATCGTAGAGGCGCAAGGTGGTTGGCATGCCAGGACATTAAGGGATTTGGAATCTTAAAATTAAGAGATATTTTGAGTTTGTGCAAAAGGAAGCTCAGATAGTGGATATGCTAAAATATCGAAAAACATTAGTCGGACTTTAAAAGTCATCAAATAACGTGTGAGAGCCTGAAAAAGAGATTTATACCAAATGTAAGTGTCTGATTATAAAAATTATAGAATAGCAATAAAAACTCCCTGATGTTTTACTAAAAACTCCGAGATGTTTTTGTCAAAACTCCTTGATGTTTTGATGAACAGTTGGGCAGGTAGCTGCTCACGGATGCGGATGTTTTGAATGCGGAGGATGAGCTTCTTGATAAAAGTTGCGTTATCCATTTGGTTTAATATTCACCTGCATAAACCGGCATAGTTTCTCAATGTGTATCTTGCAGGCAACCCATGCTGCTTCCATATCATCTGTATTATATGCACTATCTTTCTTGTACGGGTGCAGCCCGTATTTTTGTTATTCTTCTAATCCTTTCATTATGTCACTTCCACCTGCCTTTAAACGCGCAAAGGACTCCTGATGCGGAAATCCGGGAAAGATGCCTGCAAAGCCTGGGTGAAATAAAACATACTCTGGATAGCCTTCTGCTTAGTGATAGTGTTGCTTTAAGTCATTTACAGACCGGTGAAATTGATTCTGCCGCGTTGAGTATTCGCTTTAAAGGCCCGGAGATAAGGGTTCCCCCCGGAACGGAGGTGCCGGAGGGAGGGCAACGTCATTACAAGGGTATCATCATAAAGTTTCACACCCCCATACCGCGACCTGCTACTGGTAAGGGTGTATCGTACCGGTGGTATTTTTCAGACGTGTCCTTAGCCTGGGATATAGGCTGGCCCGGGGCATTTCCCTATGAGGATCAACGGATGGTTATGGGATTAATAAACACGCATTTAGGATTTTTGAATAAACGGGAGAGGGAAGCTGCAAGACTTTTTCTGGAAGAATCTGATTCAGGGTCTCAAATCCTTACTGGCAAAGGAGGCTTGAGGTTATCGCTAGAGTCCCTGTCTGAACCCCCAGGGCTTATAATGGCAAAAGCTTTTAATCCCGGGGTGAATAGTTTGTATTTAAGCAAACTGAACTATACCTGGCTCATTAATGATTCAGTAGTAGTTAACCCCCTGCCGGATGGGTTTATCAGGGAGATGGTTCTCCGCAACTCTTCAGAATGTCCCTTTGTTAAAGTGTTGCCTCTGCATGCTAAAGAGGTTAGGCAGTTAAGGTTTCCTTTCTTAAAGGCCGGTATTTACCACCTGCGTATTGTTGCCAGCTTTGAAGAAAACCACTGGGTGGATAATACACCTGCTTTTGTAGACGGCTCACCCATTCATCATACGGAAGAAGATAGTTGGTTGGGTACTTTGGTTTCCTCAGCAATAAAGGTTGAAGTAGGAGTGGATGGACGGATAAGGGTAATTGACTGAACTTTGTTGGTAGAACATACTGCATGAACCGGAATATAAGGAGATATCCTGTTTTGAACGGGAGCTCATGAGCACAAAACCGGGAAACATTATAGGTTGAAGTAACTCGATTATTTCTGACGATAGTTTTGTCGCCAATCCAATGCCAATTGGCTATATTATTAAGCCCCCTTAACAAGGGGGCTTTTTGCTTGTTCATATACCCAATATCTGGCGGGTGGCACAGGTTAGAGTAGCTGTGCCAGTCAGGAATATTTAACGTATAACCTTTACCTTGAGGGCTATAGGGCCTTTAGGGCCTTTGCCGATCTCAAAGTTTACCATGTTCTGCTCCACTATGGGTTCAGTGAGGTTATTCTTATGCACAAAAACACTTTGTTGTGTACCTTTATCTTTAATAAAGCCAAAGCCTTTAGCGTCATTGTAAAAGGTTACCACACCTTTACGTACAATATCAGTATCGTCATCATCATCACGATCTTCCTTCTTAGGAACACCTAAAACAATTTCTTCTGCATCCACTTTATCCACCGGTGGTGGTGGGGTAGACGAAAAGTTACCAAATTTGTCTACATAGGTGATGTTATCACCTTTAGGTTCACTGTTAGACTGGCGCTCTTCTTTGCGTTTAGCCTTAGCTTCCTTACGTTTCTGTCTCTTTTTTTCTCTTTCCTTTTTACCAAAAGTTTCCTGAGATCTTCCCATAAATAGATTTAAGTTTTTTAATTAAGAAAAGTATAGGCCTTACCGCTTTTCCCGGCTCTGCCGGTACGGCCAATACGGTGAATATAACTGTCCAGGCTGGAGGGCAGTTGGTAATTGATAACGTGAGTTACATCGGTAACATCCAGCCCACGGGCCGCTACGTCAGTAGCTACCAGCACCCTTACTTTACCTGATTTAAAACGCTTTAAAGCGCTCTGGCGATAGTTTTGTGATTTATTGCCGTGTATCTCATCAGATTGCACACCACTTTTTTCCAGTTTTTTGCACACCCGGCTTACCCATCGTTTGGTCTCAGCAAAGATCAGTACCTTTTCAAAATCAGGTTGTGCCAGCATATTCAGTAAAACCTGGAATTTATCCTCACCTTCAGACACTTTGATAATTTCCTGATCAATGTGATCATTAGTAGTTTCGCCACTACTCACCTTTACTTCAACCGGCTTATTTAATAAACGGTCAATAAAGGTTTGTTGCTGCTTATCTAAAGTGGCAGAAAACAGCAGGGTTTGCTTGCGATTGGGTATGGACTCTGCAATGCGCATTACATCCTTATTGAACCCCATGTCCAGCATACGATCAAACTCGTCTAGTATAAGAACACTAAAATCGCTAAAGCGCAGGGCTCTTCTCTGGTATAAGTCCATTAAACGGCCGGGAGTCCCCACTACCAAATGACTTTTTCTGCGTAAGTTTTGTAAATCACGGTTAATATTAGTGCCGCCAATAAAGCATGAACTAAATAATTTCAGACCGGATGCAAGACTCTTAAATTCCTCCTCCACCTGCACAGCCAGCTCTCTTGTGGGCACTAAAACCAGGGTTTGAAAGTTTCCGTTATTCTGCAACATACGGTTGATCAACGGAACCAGAAAGGCTGCAGTTTTACCAGTGCCTGTTTGGGCAATGCCCAGTAGGTCTCGACCAGCCAAAAGATGGTCCATGGTTTTATCCTGTATTTCTGTGGGCGAGTTAAACCCTTTGCGTTCAATGTTGCGTTTCAGAGCATGATGAACTGGTATATCTGCAAAAGTGCGGGTAGCTTTATAAGGCTCTGTCGGAGCCTGGGGCATAGCCTTTTGGGTTAACAGGTTTACGTCAATGGAGCTCTGTTTTCTTTTATTATTAGAATTTCGATTGGAATTGGAATTAACCCTATTCCTTTTTGGACCAGCCTTTTTAGTAGCGGGTCTTTTATGTATTGTATTCATATTGGATTTAAATTCAGGACCTAAGTTTTAGAAACAGGCCATCTTGCTTCTGCAGTATGGGCTACTGCCAGCCCTTCCGAGGCAATAAATGCTGTACCTGAAAGATAAAAGGATGTTATTGGGAAACAGACGGATTATCTTCCCAGTTGGTAAAGCATTTTACCATGATTTTGCAAGGCGTGTGCAAAACTCTTCTCACAGTTATAGGGAATACCATATTCCCGGGCAGTTTCATGTACCAAAACCGATATCTTACGATAGTGTACATGACTGATGTTTGCAAAGAGGTGATGCTCTATCTGATAATTAAGCCCGCCTATAAACCATGAAAAGACACGGCTTTTTGGGGAAAAATTAGTAGTGGTAAGCATTTGGTGCACCGCCCAGTTGTTTTCCATGCGTCCGTTTTCATCAGGTACCGGAAACTCGGAGCTAGGCATAACGTGAGCTGCCTGAAAAATGATAGACAGGATGAATCCGCAAACCAAATGCATCAATAAAAAACCGACCAGTACCAGCCAGGGAGAAAAGGGTACCAATAGCATGGGTAATACCAGCATATATCCGAAATAGAGGATCTTACCACCAGCTATTTTAATAAGGCGTGAAACGTAGGCCTTCCGTGAGGTGATCAAATTCATTTTACGGTAGCGGATGGCTCTCTTAAAATCGGTATAAGCTATCTTAATAAGGGTCATCAAACTATAAAGGAACCAGGCGTATATGAACTGGTGTTTATGGATGGGCTTTTTAACATCATGTGGAGAAAAACGCAACATGGGTGGACCGATAATGTCTTCATCCGCACCATGAATATTAGTGAAAGAATGGTGCAGGGTATTATGTTGAATACGCCAGATAGCCGCATCACCACCCAGAACATTCATAACCAGACTTACCAGTTGATTGAATTTTTTATTACGGGAAAATACTCCATGATTGGCGTCATGCATAACATTTACACCAATACCGGTAATTCCAAAAGCCATTAAAACCCACATAAGAAAAAAGGTGCCTACCGAGGTAATTGCTCCTGAAAGCAGCAGGGCAAAAGGGCCTATAAATAACAGTAACATTACTGCGGTCTTAAGCATCAGGCGGCTTCCACCATAATTATTCCTGCCACTGCTTTTAAAATAGTTATTTACCCGCTTGTGCAGGGTCTTGAAAAACTCGTTATCGGTGTTTGGTGAGAATGTATACTGGCTATTGATCATAGGCAAATGCGCACTGAAGCATGTATCCCTCTGTAACAGAAGAGATGGGTGAATAATTTATTTTACTAATCGTTTGAATAAATTCAGCTAATTATGGATTCAATACTTAGCTAAATCTTTATCGAAGAGAAAGTGGCGAACCATTTTCTCGCTAAGGAGAGAAAGCGCAAAAGTAAGGTTAATAAACTGAATTTTTTAATTTCTGGATAAAATTAATTTATTCTGAACGAATATTTGCTGTAATTCCCCTCTAATAATCAGCTTAGCCAAATTCTTTCTGTATACGCTCTTCCAGTTCTCCTAACTCATCCCGCAGGCGGGCTGCTTCAATAAAGTCAAGGGCTTTGGCAGCATTTTCCATTTTCTTGCGGGTTTTAGCCATAGCTTTTTTCATTTGCTCTTTACTATTGTATATTACTTCGGCTTCTGCGGCTATAGCTGGTTTATCATTTTGAATATACGAAGAACCACTGGTGGCTCTTGAGGTGGCCAGAATAGAATCTTTCGACTTTTTAAGGGCGGTTGGTTTTAAACCGTGTTGCTCATTGTACTCTTGTTGAATAGATCTTCTCCGGTTGGTTTCATCAATAGTGCGCTGCATGCTATTGGTAATCTTTTCAGCATACATAATAGCCTTGCCGTTAATGTTACGTGCAGCTCGCCCTACGGTTTGCACCAGGGACCGTTCAGCCCGTAAAAAGCCTTCCTTGTCAGCGTCCAGTATAGCTACTAAGGATACTTCCGGAAGATCCAGACCTTCCCGCAAAAGGTTTACTCCAATCAATACATCAAAAAGCCCCAGTCGCAGATCACGCATGATCTCCACCCGCTCCAAAGTATCTACATCTGAGTGAATATAGCGACAGCGTATACCGTAGCGTGTGAGGTATTTAGTCAGCTCTTCAGCCATCCGCTTGGTTAGGGTGGTCACCAAAGTCCGTTCATCTAGCTCCACCCGTTTATTGATTTCTTCCATAAGATCATCCACCTGGTTTTCAACCGGCCGAACTTCAATTACAGGGTCCAACAGCCCGGTTGGCCGGATTAACTGTTCCACAACCACCCCATCGGATTTTTCCAATTCATAATCAGCCGGGGTAGCACTTACATAAATAACCTGATTCTGAAGCGCTTCAAATTCTTCAAATTTGAGCGGCCGGTTATCCATAGCTGCCGGCAGGCGAAAGCCGTATTCTACCAGATTTTCTTTTCGGGAACGGTCGCCACCAAACATGGCATGGACCTGTGAAACTGTAACGTGACTCTCATCAATTACCATCAGGAAATCATCTGGAAAATAATCCAGCAAACAGAAAGGGCGCGTGCCGGGTAAGCGGCCGTCCAGGTAACGGGAGTAGTTTTCAATACCTGAGCAATAGCCCAACTCACGGATCATCTCCAGGTCAAACTCCGTGCGTTCCTGCAGGCGCTTTGCCTCCAGGGGGCGTTGGGTTTGCTTGAAAAACTCCACTTGTTCCACCATATCATCCTGGATCTGGTGTATAGCAGAGTTTAGTTTATCCTTACTGGTTACAAATATGTTAGCCGGAAAAATACGGACGCGTTGAAATTTCTCCAGTATGTCCCGTGAGGCGGGATCAAAACTTTCAATATCTTCAATTTCATCACCCCAAAAATGAACGCGAAAAGCAGAATCCGCATAGGCCGGGAAAATATCCACCGTATCGCCTTTTACCCTGAAATTACCCCTTGAGAACTCAGCCGTAGTGCGGTTATACAGGGCATTTACCAAAAGGTGTAAAAATTTATTGCGGGGAATTACCTGTCCTACTTCCAGTTCAATAACCTGATTAGCAAATTCCTGGGGGTTTCCAATACCATACAGGCAGGATACGGAGGCTACTACCAGTACATCTCTGCGACCGGAAAGGAGGGAAGAGGTAGTACTTAAACGCAACTTTTCAATTTCCTCATTTATGGAAAGATCCTTCTCAATGTAAGTACCAGTGGTCGGTAAGTAAGCTTCAGGCTGATAATAGTCATAGTATGACACAAAGTACTCCACTGCATTGTCCGGGAAAAACTGCTTGAATTCTCCATAAAGTTGTGCAGCCAGGGTTTTATTGTGGCTAAGTACCAAAGTGGGTTTTTGTACTTGCTCCACTACGTTGGCAGCGGTAAAGGTCTTTCCGGATCCGGTTACACCCAAAAGGGTTTGATAACGGTCGCCACGATTAATGCCTTCCACCAGCTGACGTATTGCCTGAGGCTGATCCCCGGTGGGTTCGTATTCTGAAGTAATCTTGAAGTTTTTGGCCATAGTCGCAAAGCTACTAAGGCTATTCCTGATTCAGGAATAGCCTTAGTTATATTTTAATAAGCTCAGGTTATGAAAACCAAAGCCATAAGGTCAGTTATTCTTCTGAGCTGGTTTCCGAAGCTGCCTCGTCTTCCCGGATCTTACGGATCTCTACACTGATCATTTTGATTTTATCATCCAGTGAAGTAATTATCTCGCGTTGCTGCGTTACTTTAGATTCAGCTTCTTTAATAAAAGGACTATTGGAATTCCTGGAACTGAAAAAGTTCAGGTTAGTTTCCAACTGATTTAGCTCTTTTTGAGCTTCGTCCCGTTTTTTACGGAGCTGATCTTTTTCCCGCATAAGGCTGCGGTCCCCATCCTGATCCACCAGATTATTCATCTTATTTTCAAAACGGATGCGTTGTGATTCCTTACGGTCCATATCAATGGACTTGAATTGATTATCCAACAACGTATTGAAATCGGAGTCAATGCCCTGCTTGTTGCGGGGTACACGGCCTATGGCTTTCCATTCATTGATAAGATTTTTCAGGGTTTTTACTGATTCTTTTTGCGAATCGCCCGGTTTAAAGCTTTGGAGTTTTTCCATAACGGCCTGCTTTGCCTCCAGGTTACCTTCAAATTCTTTATCCAGATCTTTATTGTGCTCAGTAAGCCGGTTAAAGAAATGATTACAGGCTCCGCGAAACTGTTTCCATATTTTATCAGATTCTGAACGGGGCACATGGCCTATGCGTTTCCATTGGGCTTGTATGCGTTTCATTTCCTGGGTAGTGGCCCGCCAGTCATCACTGTCTTTAATGTTCTCGGCAATTTCCAGTAGCGCACGTTTCTTATCCAGATTTTCGTGGTGTTCTTTTTTTAAATCCTTATAATACCCGTTCTTCTTGCGGTTAAAGTTGCGCAACACTTCACGGAACTGATCCCATATCACATCATTTTCAGGATGGTTTATACGACCCAACTTCTGGAATTCCTGACGGATAACTTCAATATCTTTAATGGCTTTTTGCCAGCCTGAATGGCTGTCAATTTTATCAAACGGATATTCCTGAAGCTTCTGTACCAATTGCTTTTTCTGCTCAATGAGTTCTTCACGCTTTTCCTTCAGAGATTCAAAATACTCTTCCCTGCGATCATGTAATTTTTTAGTGGCTTCACTAAACCGTTCCCACATCGGTTCGCGATGTTCGCGTTCTACCGGACCGGTATTTTTCCATTGCTTGTGCAATTTTTGCAGTTCAGTAAAGGCCTGACGAATATCTTCCTGTTGTGCCAGTTCTTCTACCTTGGCAATAAGCGTTTCTTTCTTTTCATGATTTTTCTTAAAGTCAAGATCGCGCAGTTCTTTATTGATCTTTATGAATTCGTAAAAATTCTCAACATGATGGTGATAAGTGCGCCAGAGATCAGCAGATTCTCCACTGGGAACCGGACCGGTATTTCGCCATTCTTGTTGGATGGCATTGAATTCTTTAAAAGTATCTCCAATGGATTCGTCCTTGGTAACGATCTCTTTTATCTTCTCAATTAGTTCTTTCTTTACCTTCAGGTTGTTTTCCAGTTTTTCCTGGAGGTCGTTGTAATATTTTTTGCGTCTGTCTCGGTATTCAGAATAAATACCGCGGAAGGTGTTGCGTTGGGGTTGAATAAATTCGAAGTCAATCTCTACACCTCCGGCTTCCAGAAACTCGTGTAGTTTTTCACTACGCTCATCATTCAGCTGTTTTAAAAAACTTTTGCGGATCGAATCCATGTGATCCTTTATCCGCTGTATTGGTTCATTTTTCAACAGTTTTTCGGCTTCCGAAATCAGTTTGGCAGGATCATACTCTGCGTAATCGGGTAACTCCAATTCATGGTGGGCAAATTCATCATGCTCATCATCATCAGAATGTACTTCTTCGTCATGATCATCACCTTCCAACTCATCATCACTCATTTTTGAGATCTCTTCCTGCTTTTTTTTCTCGGCTTCGGCCGGCTCTATAGTTGCTTCAGTCTCTGCAACCTTCTCTTCCGGCAGGTTTGTTTCAGAAGCGACTGGCTCGGTTTCGGGTTTTGGTTCCGTCCGGGCCTCAGGGTTTTCCTGAGTTTCGGGTTCCTTTAACTCTGCCAGTTCTTCCTGGCGTTCCTGTTCAGCCTGGTCAGGTTTTTTAGAGGTTTCCGTAGAAGCCTTACCGGCATTTTCATTACTTCCTTCTGCCTGAGGCAGGTTATCTTGTATATCGGTCATGATCTATGAACTTGAACTACAAATTTAAAATTCATTCCATATTTCCCACGCTTTTTCCGCTTGTAGTTCCAGCATTTCTCTGCCATTGCTGATACCACTGCCATTCTCAGCGGCTTTTTGCAAAAAAAGAGTTTGAGGCGGATTGTAGATGAGGTCATAGCATAAATGCCGTGGGGTCAATACATGCACATCCAGTGGGGGCATTTTTTGAACCTCTGGAAAAGTGCCTAGCGGAGTGGTGTTAATGATCAATAGATGATCCATCAGTAAACCGGCCGCTTCGTGGTAACTTACTTGATCAGCCGCAGGCTTCCGGCTTACTTTTAATACGGTTATGCCCAGTTTTTCAAGCACATAGGTCACCGCTTTTGAGGCTCCTCCGGTCCCCAATACTAAAGCTTTGGTATGATGCGACTGAAGTAATGGCTTCAGGCTTTCTTCAAATCCATACACATCGGTATTATAACCCCGGCTTTCTCCATTTCGGATAACAATGGTATTTACAGCACCAATTTCGGATGCTTCGTCAGACACGGATGAGAGAAAAGGAATTATTTTCTCTTTGTAGGGAATGGTAACATTAAGCCCACCCAGGTCAGGGTACTGTTTCAGTAATTCCGGAAATACACTGATCTTTTCAAGCTCAAAATTGGAATAGGAGTGATTGGCTCCGATGGCTTTGAACTTACTGGTAAAGTAATCTTTGGAAAATGAGTGTTGCAATGATCTTCCGATCAGGCCAAACCGCATGAAATTGAATTTTTCTTAAAGGTAAACTGAAATGTGTTAAGCCGACTTTTTACCCATTGCAAAAAGGCCTAAAACCAAAACAAGCCCACCAGCCATACAACCCATAACGGCAGCCAGTTGCGGATCGGTACCGTACAGGAAATTACTTTCCAGCTGACCAAAGGTGGAGGGAAGTACGCTTTTGGTAAAAGCCACGGATTCCTCACCATGTGAATTAAGTCGGGTACTTAGTACCTGTTGCCAGGGCCACACTTTGTTAAGTGAACCAATCATTAAACCGGTTAGAAAGGCCAATGTAATATTCTTGTAATGTTTGAACGCCCAGGTAAGAACCCTTGAAAAACTGAGCAAGCCGGTAAGGCAACCGGCTGCAAACACACCAATTACCACCAGGCCCGACAGGTCACCGGAGAGAATGTCTTTAACCTTAGGGATAATATAAGTGTACATACCCAACAGAAGCAAAATAAAGCTTCCTGAAAGTCCGGGAAGCAGAAGGGCTGAGATGGCCACTGCCCCACAAATAAAAACAAACCACAATGCTGTATTAGGTGAACTGGGTACGGCAATGGTTACATAATACACCAATACCGCTCCTGCTATAAGAGCCATAACCGGAATTGCACTCCAGCTTTTAATGTCCCTGCCTACTACATATACCGAGGCGAGGATAAGCCCAAAGAAAAAGGCCCAGATCAAAAGCGGATGATGCTCCAGCAGCCAGGTTATGGCAAACACACCTATACCAATACCAAGCGCCATCCCACCGATGAGGAATAGGAGAAAATTCCCGTCAATTTTTTCCCAGGCTTGTTTGATCTTACCGCTAAAAAGTAACTTGATAAACTCGGTGTCTACTGACTTTATAGCAAAGATCAATCGTTCGTAAATACCGGTTATAAATGCTATGGTACCACCTGAAACACCGGGTACTACTTCGGCCATTCCCATGGCCATTCCTTTAAAAACAAGTGAAAGTTGAGACATCTGTTGCGGTAAATTTTCCGCAAAGGAAACCAAAATTTACTTTTAGACCTTGCCGAATTTGGTTAGCATATTACGGATAGCCGCGTTTTGACGGAGCTTTGGAAATAATTCGAAGAAAAACATTCTGCGGTCCGGGTCAATATGAAGTGCCTTTTCAAAATAAATATTGGCCTCATCACTCTCCTGCAAAGTGTAAAGATATCCGCTAAGGCGGTACTGCATATCTGCAGAGTCAGGGTTTAGTTGTACGCCTTTGTAAAGAATATCCATCCCTTCCTCAAATTCACAAAGGTCAAAGAGAAGTTCTGCATAATCAATAAAAACATCGGGATCCATGTAACCATCCTCAATCAACTTCTTATAGATCACTTCAGCTTCATTCAGCAGGCCGGAACGTTTATGGATCTCGGCACTGGTGAATAGGTAATCCCAGTTATCCGGATCAAGCTCAATGGCTTTTTTTATATTGAAAATAGCTTCCTGCTTTTCTTTTCGCTCATCGTTAAGAAGTGCTAACTCATAAAAAGCTTCATCCAGATCCTCATCTTCATGGATGGCCTTGGTGAGATATGATTTAGCCTTTAGCGGTTTATGCATTTTAAGATAGCACAAGGCAATTTTATAATAGGAAAATCCCGTAGGTCCGTCAAACTCAAAACTGGCTTTGTAGGTATCCGCAGCTTCCTGATAGCGGAAGGTACGTTCCAGCATGCGTGCTTTTTCGTAATAAGCCGCCATAAAAGTTTCATCAATCAGCAAGGCAAAATCAACCGCGCGGATAGCATGGTCAAACTCCTTATTCTTGGCGTGAAGAATCCCCAGGTGATACCATCCTATTTCGGAATACGGTTCACGATCAATAAAACGGTTGAAGTAGGTGATTCCATCACTGGTTTTCTCCAGAAGATCAAAGCACAAGGCAATATTGTAAATGGCAATTTCGTCATTGGGGTTTTCTTCCAGCGTAAGTTTGAGGTACTTACAAGATAATTCGTAATTGCCCAACATCTGGTACTCTATGGCAATAAGTGGCCATACATCCTCAGGAAAATCAGCACGTTTTAAAGCATCCTTAAAGAATTGAATGGCTTTTTTATGTTGACCCTGTTTACTTTGTACAGCAGCACGTGCCATAAAAAGGTCAAAACTTCCCGGGCTTAAAGATTCCAGCTTTTGTAATTCGTTTTCAGCCTCCTCCAGTTGATCCGTGGCAGTAAAATACTGCGCTTTTTTAACTAGGAAAGAAGCGCAGTAGGGGTGTTGATTTTCTGCAAACTCCACTACTCTGATCGCCTTGTTCAGTTTGCCGCTGTCGTAATAATAATCAGAAAGTGCTTCAAACTCCTGAACGTCAAAGAAAAACTCGGTATTATCCCGTAGCATCTCCTCAAAACGATTCACTATAGGAGTGAGATCTATTGCTTCTTCATCTTCTTCAAACATAGTTGAGGGCTTTGATACACTTAAAATTATCTAAAATAGGAGGGCAAAAGTAAGGCCAGTTTTGCCGTTTTACACAAAATAATGAACAGCGGAAAGTTTTAGAGTGGCAAAAGCAGTAAGGCTGTGGGATTATTATCTTTGCATTCCTTAATTTTAAAAACAACTTCATGACTTTAATAAAGTCCATTTCAGGCATTCGTGGTACCATCGGGGGAAATACTGGTGACAACTTAACACCTCTTGATGCCGTAAAATTTGCTGCGGCCTATGGGCAGTGGTTGCAAACTGCAAATTCTGGCGAACGCCTTAAGGTGGTTATAGGCAGGGATGCAAGACCCAGTGGAGCCATGATCCAGGCGTTGGTTCAAAACACATTGATTGGCTTGGGAATTGACGTGATAGACCTTGGTCTTTCTACCACACCAACTGTCGAAATGGCGGTGGTTTTTGAAAAAGCACATGGAGGAATCATTTTGACAGCTTCCCATAACCCGGTACAGTGGAATGCTCTTAAGCTTTTGAATGGCAGAGGAGAGTTTTTGAGTGGAGATGATGGAAAAAACATTCTGGCGATTGCCGAGGCAGATGAATATGATTTTGTAGAAGTTGATAAACTGGGCACAGTAACTCCAATGCAAGGTATGATCGAAAAGCATATTGATGCTATTCTTGATTTACCTTATATAGATGTGGAAGCCATTCGTAAGGCAAACCTGAAAGTAGCAGTTGATGCGGTAAACTCTACTGGAGGACTGGCTATTCCTATACTACTGGACAGGCTTGGCGTACAGCAAAAAGTGTTGCTTTACTGTGAACCCAACGGTCTCTTTCCCCATAACCCGGAACCCTTAAAGGAGCATCTGGGTGATATTATGAAAAAGGTGAAGGAAGAAAATTGTGATCTTGGGGTTGTAGTAGACCCGGATGTGGATCGTCTGGCTATGATCTCTGAAAACGGAGAAATGTTTGGAGAAGAATATACTTTGGTAGCTTGTGCAGATTACTTGCTGGGTAAGCTGGAAGGACCGGTGGTTAGTAACCTGTCCAGCAGTCGTGCGCTGCGTGATCTGGCACAATCTAAAGGATATGAGTACTTTGCCAGCGCGGTAGGAGAGGTAAATGTAGTGACCACCATGAAAGAGAAAGGAGCAGTATTAGGTGGTGAAGGAAACGGAGGGGTTATTCTTCCGGATCTTCATTACGGACGCGATTCATTAGTGGGCATTGCCCTCGTATTATCTCATCTGGCCAGCAGTGGCAAAAAAATGAGTGAGCTTCGCGCTTCATACCCGGAGTATTATATGGCAAAAAATAAAATCCAGCTGGAAGCAGGTATGGATGTGGACGGGCTATTAGATCAGGTTCATGAAAAGTACAGCTCTGAGAATATCAGCACTATAGACGGTGTGAAAATAGACTTTGCTGAAGAGTGGGTACATTTACGTAAGTCCAATACGGAACCCATAGTAAGGGTATATACCGAAGCCTCCAGCCAGGAAAGAGCTACTGAGCTGGGCGAAAAATTTGTGAAAGAGATGCAGCTTATGGCCCTAGCCTGAAAAAAATATAAACATCAAGTTTAGTAATATGGAAGTTATAGATCGCCCAAAATCAACCTTAGGAACTGAACTGGAAAGGTATTTTGACCGTTTCCGCCAGAATATTGTTGGTGTTGATCAATCTTTTATTGGTCCTTACGGAGAAAAGAAGATCATTTATGCGGATTGGATAGCTTCAGGCCGGCTTTACGGCCCCATAGAACAAAAAATGTTGCAAGAGGTAGGTATTTATGTGGCCAATACCCATACTGAAACCTCCTTTACAGGCACGGTAATGACCCATGCTTATGATGAAGCCCGCCAAATCATCAAGAAGCATGTGAACGCTGCATCCGATGATGTTTTGATCCCTACCGGAACTGGTATGACCGGGGCAATTTTAAAATTCCAGCGTATACTGGGTCTTAAAGTGCCGGAGCAGGTGCGTAACCGTCTGACCATTAGTGAACAGGAAAAGCCGGTGATCTTTACCACACATATGGAGCATCACTCTAATCATACTTCATGGTTGGAAACTTTAGCTGAGGTTGTAATGGTGAACTCTGATAATCGGGGTTTGGTTGATCTCGAACACCTGGAGCAGTTGAATAAGGAGTATGCTGACCGTCCGATGAAAATAGCTTCAGTAACAGGGTGCAGTAACGTAACCGGTATTGAAACAGACTATCACGGCATTGCTAAAGTGATGCATCGCCATAACGGACTGTGTTTTGTGGATTTTGCCTGTAGTGCACCCTATGTATCTATTGATATGCATCCTGAAGAAGAAGGAGCACATCTGGACGCTGTTTTCTTTTCACCTCATAAATTCCTGGGAGGTCCCGGAACACCGGGTATTTTAATATTCAGTTCTAAACTGTATACCAATACCGTACCTGATCACCCCGGTGGGGGCACGGTAAGCTGGACAAACCCCTGGGGCGGACACCGCTACTTTGACGATATCGAAGTTCGGGAAGATGGTGGAACACCCGGTTTTCTGCAAACTATAAAAGCTGCTATGTCCATTCGTCTAAAGGAAGAAATGCAGGTGGAGAAGATCCATCGCAGGGAAGAAGAATTGGTAAGCTACATTTTTGAACGCTTTGCGCGTATTCCCGGTGTACATGTACTTGCGGATAATATTAAAATACGCTTGGGTGCTATCTCATTTTACATTGAAGATCTGCATTATAACCTTTGCGTAAAGCTACTGAATGATCGTTACGGGGTGCAGGTAAGAGGCGGGTGCAGCTGCGCAGGAACGTATGGCCATTATCTCTTAAACGTAGATCCTGACTACAGCAAGCAGATCACGGACCTTATTGATACCGGAGATCTCTCACATAAACCGGGCTGGATAAGGCTGTCCGTTCATCCTACCATGACCAATGAAGAGGCGGTAACGGTTTGCGATGCTATTGAAGACATTGCAAAGAATTATCGTGAAATGTCAGATGATTACCAGTATGATCCCAAATGTAATGAGTTCTTTCACAAGACGTTCAGGCAGGATGATGCCGTTCTGATCGGTAATATGTTCAAGCTTTGAGGCAGAGCCAGGTCTTTAAAAAATAAAATATGGCCATTTATCTGGATAATGCAGCAACCACTCCATTACGCAAGGAAGTAAAAGATTGTATGATGAGTTTGCTGGAAGGTCCTTTCGGCAATCCTTCCTCCACTCATCAGTTTGGACGAAAGTCTCGTGCTTTGGTAGAAGATGCACGAAGGTATATTGCTAAAAGCCTGCATTGTACGCCACACGAAATCATCTTCACCTCAGGTGGTACAGAAGCTGATAATATGGCCCTTACAGTCTCCGTACGTGATCTGGGTGTTAAACGTATCATCACCTCACCCATAGAGCACCCTGCCGTACTTCGTACAGCCGAAGCTTTAGCTGAAAAGGATGGAATTCAATTGGATTTGGTGCGCATAGATGAAAGGGGCGCGATAGATCTTGATCATCTGGAAGAGCTGTTGAAAAACACACATACTACCCTGGTTTCATTAATGCATGGCAATAATGAAGTAGGTAACCTTTTAGATATTGTACAGGTAGGGAAACTGGTAAAGAGCTATGGTGCCTATTTTCATTCGGATACCGTGCAGACCGTTGGACATTTTAACCTTCACCTGGACGAACTGCCGGTAGACTTTATAGCTGCTTCCGCCCATAAGTTTTACGGTCCAAAGGGGGTTGGCTTTCTTTATATACGCAATACAGTAAAAGTGGGCCCTGTGCTTTATGGGGGAGGACAGGAAAGAGGCATGCGTTCCGGAACGGAGAATGGTTTTAGTATTGCTGCCATGCATACTGCTTTAAAAGCGTGTCATGATAATCTCGTTTCAGAGTCGGCTTACATCAAGGAGTTAAAGAAATATCTAAAGAGTAGTCTGCAAGCCAATTTTCCAAGCCTTGAATTCAATGGGCATAGCGGAGAGATGGACAAGAGTTTGTATACGGTGCTAAACGTAGGTTTTCCTGATATGCTCAATGATAGTTTGTTCCTTTTCAACCTGGATATGAGGGGACTGGCTGTATCAGGAGGAAGTGCCTGTGCCTCAGGAAGCCAGAAACCGTCTCATGTTATTGAAGCCCTGGGTAATCCCAATTATCCGGTAGTCCGCTTTTCGCTGAGCAAGAACAATACACGGGAAGAAATTGATCAGGTGATCAAAATTTTGAAAGAAGTAAGTGGGAAAGATTAATTCGCCTCTTCCTTTACTTTCTTTTTGGTGTCGTCTTCTTTTCCGTTATCAGGATCGTAGCCAAAAAGTTTCTTATCGCGGATAATATTGTCTACATAAGCCGGAAGTGCCTTTTCCCAACCGCTTTCACCATTACGGATCTTTTGCAGAACATCCCTTGAGAATATCTGGAGAATTTCCGGATCGTAATTCTCAATATCAATAACTCTTCTATTAAAGGACAGGTATTCGTAAAGCGGCCGTAAACGTGGATGTATATTCACTGTTTTACTGGTGGATATCTCATCTTCTCCAGAAGGTTGTGAAGGATAAATGTAAATTTTAAGGTCTGTAGAGTAAAGGATACCAAAAGCCTCAAGGATACCTCCCTTCAGATCGCGGTAATAACGCTCGTCAAAAATATCTTCAAGGTTAGTAACCCCCATGATAAGCCCCATGCGCTCTTCTGTATAGCGGGTAAAATATTCCACCAGTTTATAATACTGCTGGTAGTTGGAGATAAGCACGGTTTGACCAAGTGAGCAAAGTATTTCGGCCCGGTCTAAAAAGTCCTGTTCATCAATTTCTCCCTCCGCCTTTAAATTATTCAGGGTTATCTCAAACAGTACCACCAGGTTTTCCCGGTCTACTTTGCGTTCATCTACAAAATAACCAAAGCCTTTTTTGATCATGTCGATGTTCACCTTGGTAGCGGGACGAAAACTTCCACGCAGGGCCAGGATATTTTTTTTGTACAAAAGAGCAGCCGGCAGAATATTATTTCCTTCAGGGCCGAAAATAACGGCATCCGTCATACCATTCTTAATCAGCTGCAAAGACATCAGACGGTTATCCACCTTTTGGAACTCGGGCCCTTCAAAGTGAATCATGTCAATCTCGATCTTATACTTGGCGATATTATCGTAAAGTGAACGCAGTAACTCTTCAGGATTGTTCCGGATATGAAAACATCCGTAGATGAGGTTGACACCCATGGTTCCAACGGTTTCCTGCTGCAGATAAGCCTCTTCCTCTTTCATTCGAATATGGAAGATCACATCATTGGGCTCCTGATCGGGGTCCAACTGAAAACGTAGTCCCATCCAGCCATGGCCTTTAAACTTTTTGGTAAAGTTGATGGTGGCTATGGTATTGGCAAAAGCAAAATAGCATTTATTGGGAAACTTATCACGGCTTATACGTTGCTCTATCAAACCATATTCATGCTCCAGCATTTTACGCAGGCGTTGTTCAGTCACATAACGCCCGTCTACTTCTTTACCATAAATAGCGTCACTAAAATCTTTATCATAAGCGCTCATGGTTTTTGCTACGGTACCTGATGCACCTCCGGCCCTGAAAAAATGACGAACCACCTCCTGGCCAGCCCCTATTTCAGCAAAGGTGCCATAGATGTTTTCGTTAAGGTTTATTTTTAAGGCCTTTTGGGTAGTGGTCAGAACAATACGTTCCATGATAACTTTTTAAGTTAGTAACGGCTACAAAATTATAAAGATACAAGGCTTAGCCATGAAAAAGAGCCTTTATTTTTAAACGAGATTAAAGTGTTTTTGGTTTGATGCAATTTACATTTTTAGGAACGGGTACTTCGCAGGGCATTCCGGTTATTACCTGTCCTTGTCCGGTTTGTAATTCCTCTGATGAAACAGATAAACGTTTACGTTGTTCTCTGCTGGTGCAAAGTAAAAAGGTGAATGTGATTATTGATATTGGTCCGGACTTCAGGCAGCAGGTATTGTGCAGTGGGATTAAAAAACTGGATGCTATTGTACTTACCCATGAACATATGGATCATCTGGCAGGCCTGGATGAGGTACGTGCTTTCAATTATTTTCAGCAGCAGCCAATGACGGTTTACGCCACTGAGCAGGTTCAACTACGTTTGAAGGAACAGTACTCTTATATTTTCAACAACCCGGACTATCCGGGTATACCGCAAATTGAACTCATTACCATTAAGGATAAGGCTTTTCAGGTGGGTGATATCCATTTTGAACCTGTCAAACTTTTACACGGTCAAATGCCGGTACTGGGGTTTCGCATGGGTGACTTTACCTATATCACGGACGCCAATTATATAGCCCCGGAAGAAAAGATCAAGGTACAGGGCAGCCGGTATCTGGTATTAAATGCCTTGCGAAGAACACCCCATCATTCACATTTTAGTTTACCAGAAGCTATTGAGTTGGCAAATGAGTTAGGTGCAGAGCAAACTTACCTTACACATATCAGTCACCAAATGGGGCTTCATAAAGACGTAAGCCAGGAACTTCCCAAAAGGGTGCACCTGGCTTACGATAAGCTGGTACTAGAATTGTAACCTATACGGAAACTCCGTATTCCCTAAGGGCTTCATTCAATGAGGTCTTTTTATTGGTGCTTTCCTTGCGCTGACCAATGATAAGGGCACAGGGTACATTGAATTCACCGGCCGGAAATTTCTTGGTATAGCTGCCCGGTATTACTACAGATCGGGCAGGGATATAACCCTTGATTTCTTTTGGTTCATTACCTGTAACATCTATAATTTTAGTAGAACCGGTTAATACCACATTGGCACCAAGCACCGCTTCTTTTTCAATACGGATACCCTCTACCACAATACTTCTTGACCCTAAAAAACAATTATCTTCAATAATTACAGGTGCAGCCTGTACGGGTTCCAGTACACCACCAATACCTACTCCTCCGCTGAGGTGCACATTCTTGCCGATCTGGGCGCAGCTTCCTACCGTAGCCCAGGTATCTACCATAGTGCCCTCATCTACGTAGGCGCCAATATTTACATAAGATGGCATTAGTATTACACCTTTGGAAACATAAGCACCATAACGTGCCACCGCGTGAGGTACTACCCGTATACCTAATTCTTCATAGCCCTTTTTAAGAGGTATTTTGTCATGAAACTCTAAAGGGCCGGCTTCCAGGGTCTCCATTTTACGAGTAGGAAAATAAAGTATAACTGCTTTCTTTACCCATTCATTTACCAACCAGCCATTATCAGTGGGCTCTGCACAACGCAGGCGGCCTTTGTCAATCTCCTCAATAATGTACTCAATGGTCTCCAGTACTACTTTTTCATTCAGCTTGCTGCGATCTTCCCAGGCTTGTTCAATAATATGCTGTGCTTCATCCATAAAGGCTTCTTGCTTTTAATGCGTTTGAATCAATTAATTTCGTCAAAATTAAAAAACCATTTTGGCAAAGCTTATAGCATTAGATATTGGAGGGAAGAGAACGGGTATTGCAGAAACTGATTTTCTGCAAATGGTGGCTTCTCCTCGCGAAACGGTAACTACAGATACACTAATAGAACACCTTAAAGCAATGGCCGGTGAAGAGAGTTTTGAGGCTATTGTAGTAGGGGAGCCTAAAAACCTGGATGGTGGTGATTCTGATAATTCTGAACGGGTGCGCGAGTGGGTAAAAAAGCTTAAACGGGTTTTCCCAAATGTGTCTGTTGAGCTGGAAGACGAGCGTTTTAGTTCTAAAATGGCCATGGGGTTTATGGTAGAAGGCGGCATGAAGAAAAAACAGAGAAGACAAAAAGGAGAGGTGGATAAAGTGAGCGCAGCCATAATCCTCCAATCTTATCTAAACAGAAGATAGCCACTCCAAAGCTTTTATCTATGTGTGCATTTCTTACTTTTGTGCCCCTAAATAAAGATGATGATATTACCGATTGTGGCTTATGGAGATCCGGTTTTGCGAAAAAAGGGTGAAGACATTGATCAGGACTACCCCGGTTTGCAGGAACTGATAGACAATATGTTTGAAACCATGTACAACGCCAGTGGTGTGGGGTTAGCCGCACCGCAGATCGGTCGCCCTATACGGCTGTTTGTTATTGACACCAACTCTTTTGTGGAAGAAGGAGAAGAGGATGAAGAAGAACTGAAAGATTTCAGAGAAGTGTTTATCAATGCGCAGATTGTGGAAGAAGATGGAGAGGAGTGGGCTTTTAACGAAGGCTGCCTTAGTATACCTGATGTGCGTGAGGATGTAAACCGCCAGGAGCAAATCCGTATTGAGTATTATGATCGTGACTTTAATAAACAAGAGAAGGTATTTGAAGGCTTAAAGGCCCGTGTCATTCAACACGAATATGATCATATTGAAGGCATCCTTTTTACAGATCACCTGTCTCCCTTACGGAAACGTATCCTCAAAAGCCGCCTCAACAATATTTCCAAAGGCAAGCTTAACGTAGGTTACAAAATGCGTTTCCCTAAAATATAAATCGATGAAGAAGATAATCTGGTGTACCCTCTTGTGGAGTATGGTAGCCTGCCAGCCGGCAGAACCAAGTCTTAAGGCCAAGATCAGTGAGATGGAGGCAGGACTTGAAGAAGACATTAGCCTGGATACGGCTAAAGCCTGGGAAATTACCCGTGCCTATCAGCAATATGTAAAGGAAAATCCGGAGGATTCCATTAGCCCTCATTACCTGAGCAAAGCAGCTGACATTTATAAAGAGATTCCATCAGAGGGATTGAAAGCGGTGAACACCTATAATAAGCTTTATGTAGAATACCCCGATCATCCGCTGGCACCACGGGCTGTATTTATGATAGGCTTTGTATTTGACGAAAAATACCATGATCGCGAAAGGGCCACACGTTCCTATACTTTCTTTTTAGAACAATATCCGAAGCATGAATTAGCAGATGATGCCCGTAACTTGCTGGCACTTTTACAAGATACTTCAGATACAGAACTGGATCAGGTAAAACGCTGGATGCAGCAAACTGATAGTACAAAACTTAAATCTCAAGAATGAATTTAGAAGGAATTTTAGCCATTGGTGGTAAACCTGGTTTATATAAGTTGATGGCTCAGAGCCGCGGAGGTGTAATTGTAGAGTCGCTTACCGATAACAAACGTTTTCCCGTTTCATCGGCTAACAATGTGAGCGCTTTGGAAGATATAGCTATATACACCTATAGTGAAGAAGTACCGCTGAAAGAGGTATTTGTGAAAATAGCAGAGAAGGAAGAGTATGGTAAAGCGATTGATCATAAATCCAAGCCGGTTGAACTGCAGGCTTATATGAGTGAAGTATTGCCTGATTATGATCAGGAACGGGTGTACCAGTCTGACCTTAAAAAGCTTTTCATGTGGTATAATATGTTGCATGACCAGGGTTTAATAACTCCGGATACAGAAGAAGAAAGTAGCGAAGAAACCAAAGCTGAGAAGGAAAGTACCACCAGCGAAGAAGAATAGATAATGAATACCCGGGAACAACAGCTGCAGGCCTTTGGAAGGTTATTGGACATTATGGATGACCTTCGTGAAAAATGTCCCTGGGACCGTAAACAGACCATGGAAACCCTGCGTCCGCTTACCATTGAAGAGACTTATGAGCTGGGTGATGCTATCCTGGATGGGGACCTGGAAGAGGTGAAAAAAGAGCTGGGTGATATTTTACTGCATATGGTTTTTTATGCCAAAATAGGTGCTGAGAAAAAAGCTTTTGATATTGCCGATGTCTTGAACGGTATTTGCGAAAAACTAATTACTCGTCATCCCCATATTTATGGAGATGTAAAAGTGAGCGGAGAGGAAGAAGTAAAATCAAACTGGGAGAAGATCAAACTCAAAGAAGGCAAAAAGTCTGTTTTAGAAGGAGTTCCCCGTTCTCTCCCTGCCATGGTAAAAGCTACCCGTATACAAGAAAAAGCAAGGGGTATAGGCTTTGATTGGGAAGAAACTTCTCAGGTTTGGGATAAAGTGCAGGAGGAACTCACAGAATTGCGGGAAGAGGTAGAAAAAGGGGATGCTAAAAAGACGGAACAGGAATTTGGTGATCTCATCTTTTCATTGATCAATGTAAGTCGCTACCTTAAGGTTGACCCGGAGTCTGCTCTGGAACGGACCAATAAAAAATTCATCAAACGCTTCACTTATCTCGAAGAAAAGAGCGCAGAGGCTGGCCGTCAGCTGTCCGATATGACCCTGACTGAAATGGATGAAATATGGGAAGAGGCTAAAAAGCTTTAGCCGGCTGAATTTCGTGTTTTTCCAATGTCATTTTCAGGTTAAATTAAGCTTAAGATTTTTTTTGGCTAAAGGCATTTCTTTAATTTTCGGGAAAATTTGACATAAAACGCTGACCCTGGCTCTATGAAAAAACTGTATTTGGTTCGTCATGCTAAGTCTTCCTGGAAAGAAGAAGGCGTACATGATATGGATCGGCCCCTGAAAGGAAGGGGCGTTCGTGATGCCTACAATACCTCTCAATGGTTGCAGGAGCAAGGCGATAAACCTGAATTTATAATTTCCAGTCCCGCAACAAGGGCTTTACACACCGCACTTATTTTTTCCAAAAACCTGGAGTATTCCTTTAGCGATATACAAATTGAAAAGAAAATATACCACGCCAGCACTAAAGATCTTTTGCGCCTGGTTCGGGGCCTGAAGGATGATTTTAATTCGATCATGCTGTTTGGACATAATCCCACTATTACTGATTTTGTAAATCGCTGTATAGATCACAGGATTGATAATGTACCCACCACCGGGGTAGCCTGCCTCAGGTTTGAAGAAGAAAGCTGGGCGAACATTGATAAGAAAGCCGAGTTGGTATTTTTTGATTATCCTAAACGTAGAAAATCCAGTTGAAACTAAAAGCCCGAAATTCATTTATAGCCCGAGACATCAGCTGGTTGCTCTTTAATGAGCGCGTATTACAGGAGGCTTTGGATCACAACAACCCTATTGTAGAACGCCTGCGCTTCCTGGGTATCTTTTCCAGTAATATGGACGAGTTTTTCCGGGTCCGTTATGCCAGTATAAAACGGTTGAGTCAGATCAGCGAATCGCCAAAGAAAAGGCTGGGCGGACAATCTCCGGCCGAACTTTTGGCTGAGATTTCGGAGAAATCCATGCAGATGCAAACCCGTGCCCAAAAGGTAAACGATCAATTGCTGCAGGAGCTAGAAGAGAAGAATATATCCTTCGTAAACGAAAAAAACCTTACCGCTGGCCAGCAGGATTATGTGCATAAATACTTTGTGGATAAGGTAAGCGCGGCTGTGTTTACGCTACTGCTAGCCGATAAGGAACGAGTACCGCATTTACGTGATAAGTCTATTTACCTGGCCATAAAAATGGTGAAGAAGGAGACTCCGGATGATCCTGAGTATGCTTTGATAGAAGTACCTTCTGATTTGGTAGGTCGTTTTGTAGTGTTACCCAAATATGGGAAGCAATATGTAATGTACCTGGAGGATCTGATCCGCTATAACCTGGAATACATCCTGTTTATTTATGATTTTGACCGGATAGAAGCTCATACCGTTAAAATAACCCGCGATGCAGAGCTAGACCTGGATGATGATGTGTCTAAAGGGTTTTTGGAGAAGATGAGCAAATCGGTGAAAAACCGAAGAACAGGAGATCCGGTACGTTTTGTTTATGATAAAGAGATTTCAGGAGATATCCTGCAGTTCCTTATGCAGCGAATGGATCTGGATAGTTATGATACATTGATTCCCGGAGGGCGTTACCACAACAAAAAAGATTACATCAAATTCCCGGATCTTAGTATGCCTGAGCTGGAGTTTGACTCTTTGCCGCCTCTGCAACATCCGGATCTTGATATGGACCGGAGTATCCTGAATGTAGTTCGCCAAAAAGATATATTGCTGTTTACACCTTTCCATAGCTTTTCATACCTGATCCGTATGCTGCGTGAAGCCGCCTTAGATCCTTATGTGCAAAGTATACAAACCACCCTGTATCGTGTAGCCGATAAAAGCCGGATGATCAGCGCGCTCATTAATGCAGCTAAAAATGGTAAGCAGGTAACCGTATTAATTGAACTGCGTGCCCGCTTTGATGAAGAGGCTAACATTAAATGGACACAAGAGTTACAGGCTGAAGGTGTGCATGTAGTATTTGGTGTACCCGGTTTAAAGGTGCACAGTAAGATGTTCCTCATAACCCGTAAGGAAGAGGGCAGGCTGGAACGTTTTGTTTCTATCGGAACCGGAAATTATAACGAGTCTACTTCCAGGCTCTATACAGATTATCATTTACTTACTGCTGATAAGGATATTACAACTGAGGTAGATAAAGTATTTGATTTTCTCCAGCGCAACTATAAGGTTAATAAATACAAACACCTTATTGTTTCTCCACATTACACCCGCAAGTCCTTTATACAGCTCATTGAAAACGAGATCGAAAACGCCAAAAAAGGGAACCCTTCAGGCATTACCTTAAAACTCAACAGCCTTTGTGATGTGAAGATCATTGAAAAATTATACGAGGCCAGCAGTTACGGTGTAAAGATAAGAATGGTTATTCGTGGTATATGTTCATTGGTGCCGGGTGTAAAAGGAATGAGTGAAAATATTGAGGCCATATCTATATTGGATCGCTTTTTAGAACACTCCCGCATTATGGTGTTTGAAAATGGTGGAGCTCCGAAGTATTTTATCTCTTCAGCAGACTGGATGCCGCGAAATCTGGATTACCGCGTGGAAGTTACCGTACCTATTTATGATGATGTGATCAAACGGCAGTTGCGTGATCACCTGGAGATTATATGGAAGGATAATGTAAAGTCGCGCTGGCATAACGAAGAACAGGATAATGCCTATCGCACTATTAAAGGTCCTAAAATACGTTCGCAGTATGCTTTATATGATTATGTTAAGAATCAATTAAAAAGAGGAAGGTGAAAGTTCATAAACTGGCCGGTATTGATATAGGCTCCAACTCAGTAAGGTTGCTGGTAAGCAATGTTATTACCGATCGGAAAGACACCTTGTTTAAAAAATCATCGCTTACCCGTTTACCTATTCGCCTGGGTGCGGATGCCTTTGGAAAAGGTGAAATATCCAAAAAAAACATTGACCGTTTGGTTACCGGTATGCGTGCCTATTCCAATATTATGGAAGTACACGGTGTGGAAAACTACCGGGCTTGTGCTACTTCAGCCTTGCGTGAGGCCGCAAACGGACCACAGGTTTGCGAAAAAGTTTTCCGGGAAACGGGGATCAACATTGAGCTAATTGACGGTAAGGAAGAGGCGAAAATGATCTTTAATTCTGAGATGATCGACAGCATCCGGGATCAGGAAGATAGTTTCTTATATATGGATGTAGGTGGTGGTAGTACGGAGTTTACTTTGTTTTATGGCGATGTGATCAAAGCCAGTCGTTCCTTTAAGATCGGGACCATCCGGTTATTGAAGGGTATGGTGAAGAAGGAAGACTGGGATGAAATGAAGCAGTGGATCAAAGCGGAAACCAGTGATATGGGAGAGGTATTAATGGTAGGCTCGGGCGGTAACATCAACCGGACTTTCAAAATGTCAGATCGTAAGGCAGGACAGTCTCTGAACATTGGCTATATTGAAAACACCTATAGTATGCTTCAGAAATTTACTCCTGAAGAACGGATGATGAAATTTGATCTTAACCCTGATAGGGCAGATGTAATTACTCATGCGCTTAAAATCTACAAATCGGCTATGAACTGGGCCCGGGCTGAACGTATGTTGGTGCCAAAAAAAGGTTTGGCTGATGGAATTGTACGCTATCTCTTCCGGGAGCATGTACTTCGTTAACATCATATAAATAAATACTATTGATTATTTATTTCAATAATGAAAACACATTTTATATTTGCATCAAAATAATTTTATGGCTGTATTAACATCAACGGATACCGATTTTTTTGATCACCTTGGAAACAACGATAAGGTAGTGGTAAAATATTATGCTGACTGGTGCGGAAGTTGTCGGCTTTTTGCTCCTAAGTATAAAAGGGTGAGTAATGAGGAGGATCAGCAAGACCTTGTGTTTCTTGAGGTGGATGCAGAAAAGAATCCTGAGGCCCGTAAAAAAGCAGGGGTTGACAATCTTCCTTACCTGGCTGTTTTTCATAAAGGAGAAAGGGTAGAGGGTAGCTCCAGTAGCAAAGAAGAATATTTAAGAAGTTTGATTGAAAAAGTAAAATAAAATGAAAGTTCCGGCTGTACGTAAGCTTTTAAAAACAGAGTTGGATGTTCTTCGTAAAGCAGAAGAAGATTTGTCTGAAGAACGCTCTCCGGAAATTGAGATTGAAGGAGAAGATGAAGGCGAAAAGTTGACTCATGTTTTCGGAGCCATCTGGATTAAAGAGCAGGTAGCCAGTGGAGCCATGAATGAGAAAGAAGCTTTACGAGCCTTTATGGATAAAGTGAGAACTTCAATTAATTAGTAGTAATAGGACCCCAAAAAAATAAGCCCTGCAAAATTGCAGGGCTTATTTTTTAAATGCTTTGTAAAGCTTTGTCATAATCCGGTTCCTGGGTAATTTCAGGTACTTGTTCGCTATAAATCACACTTCCGTCAGGATCAAGCACTACAATGGCACGGGACATTAAACCTGCCAGAGGACCTTCAGTCATGGTAACATGATATTCCCTTGAAAAATTCTGATCCTTGAACTCGGAGAGCATCACTACATTTTCAATGCCTTCAGCACCACAAAAACGCTTTTGGGCAAAGGGAAGGTCTTTGCTAATACATAGTACCATAGTATCGCTAAGATTGGAAGCCTCCTTATTGAATTTGCGAACGGAAGCAGCACAAATACCCGTGTCAATACTTGGAAATATGTTAAGAATAAGTTTTTTGCCACGATAATCGCTGAGATGCTTATCCTGCATATCTGTAGCGGTTAGTTTAAATTCGGGAGCCACATCGCCAACTTGTGGAATTTCACCCGCAGTTTTGATAAGGTTTCCCTTGAACAAGATGTCTGCCATTTTTATATTGATTTTAGTAAAGGTAACTGTTAGGTGCTGCTGCTGTTCAATCATTTCATCAGTTTTTTAGAATCAGAGTCTGCCATTTTTCTATATTCGCCAGCGTAAGCTGAATTATGGCAATCCATCATTATGATCTGATTATTTCCGGAGCCGGTCCGGCCGGAGCTTCATGTGCAATGGCACTGGAGAACAGTGGGCTTAAGGTAGCACTTCTGGATAGGCATAATTTTCCCCGCGATAAAATTTGTGGTGATTTTATTACCGCTAATGGTGTGCGTGAACTGGTCAATATTAAACCCGATCTGAAGGAACGTTTTGAAAAGTTTCCGCATAAGGTTATTGGCCGCAGTACTCAGCTATATGTAGGTAAAATGAATCCAATCCAGATAGATTGGGTTTTGAAATCTTACACTATAAAACGTGAGCTTTTTGACAATGAATTGGTTCAATCTATTTTGGAAACCGGTGAAATAGATTTTTTTCCAGAACACGCTGTAAAAGATATAGAGGTTAATGATCAGGAAGTAACGGCCACCACTCTAAAAGGAGAGGTTTTTAAAGCAAAAATGATAGTTGGTGCTGACGGTGCTCATTCTCCGGTGGCCAAAATACTTGCAGGCTATAAAGTAGATCGCAATCATTTCGGGGGGTCAGTACGGGCCTATTACAGCGGGGTTGAAAACATTGACCCGGCTATAAATGAAATCTACGCACACAAAGATGTTTTGCCTGGTTATTTCTGGTTGTTCCCTATCTCTTCTACTGAAGCCAATGTTGGGGTGGGTATGCAATCACGACATATCACTGCACATAAAATAAACCTGAAAGAGCTTTTTTACCGCTTTATTGATCAATCACCTGTACTGCAAAGTAAGTTAGGTAATGCCCAAATAGAAAGTAAACTGGAAGGTTTTGGTCTGCCGTTTTATTCAAAAAAGCACACGGTTTCCGGTAATCGTTTTATTCTTACTGGTGATGCAGCCTCCTTGGTTGACCCTTCTAATGGAGAAGGCATAATGCAGGCTATTACCAGTGGAAGGATGGCGGCAGAGCATATACGTAAGGCCTTTGAAAAGGATTGTTTTGATGCTGATTTTAATCAAGCATATTCCAATAGCTTACATGGCAAGTATTGGACAGAAATGAAGATGAAATCCTGGTTGGTTAACACTTTTGCCGATAAAAACTGGGTTTTGAATGCGGTAGGTTACGTCTGTGTAAAAAGTCCTTTTATTAAAAGGCGTTTGCAGAAATTTCTATAGACCTACTTTTCTTTTAAAATGTGGTTCAGTAAATCCAGAAAGCGGGGTTGTTGGTCGATAAAAACGCTATGTCCGGCATTTTGTACGATGTAAAAATTACCAGCACCTATAATGGATCGGAAACGATTAAAGTGTTCCTGGTCAAAAAGCCCATCATCTTCCCCATAAATTCCGAAAACCGGTGTCTTGTCTTTTATTTTTCTTAGATCATCGCCCAGGTCAAGGGTGGTGTAATGCTCATTTTTATAGAAGCCGGACACAGGGGAACGTGTCATATTTTGAAGAAGACCTGCTTGCTCATGAGCACCTGCTTTTTTCATAAGTGCCGTCCTTTCCGGGCTTGGGTCAGAAGCATTGTATAAACCACTACCCATAGCATGCATAAAACAGAAACCACTATAGTTAAGGCTGGTAGTATCCATTTTCTCCAGCGCTTGTAAATATTTCAGTTGTTGAGAAGACCCTTTTTCAGAATATATCTTTTTACAGCGTCTGATGATGGTTTTGAAAGATTGCTGATAGGAAAGGGGAGAATCTGTAAGGATTAGTGTAGTTACCTTATCCGGGTGAGAGCGGGTATATTTAATACCTAATGTGCCGCCCCAGCTGTGGCCTATAAGAGCCGCTTTTTCAATGCCGTATTTCAAATAAATATTATCCAGGTCAGTGAAAGCCTCCTCAAAAGTATATTCCGGATTTTTGACTTCACTTGAACGGCCACAACCTCTTTGATCAAAAGTGATAAAGTAATAGCCCTGTTGTACCAAACTATCCGCCATCGCTTGTTCAAAGGAGAATGAATTGTAACCCGGCCCTCCGTGCAGAAATAGCACGGGTGGATCTTCCGGGGAACCATAAGCGCGAGAATAGATATCCGGCTGTCCGTAAAGAGCAGCAAAGCAAAGACAAAGCGGGAAAAGGATAAACTTCTTCATAACACACAATAATACAGAAAAGGCTTTCATATATTTATGCAAAACCTTTCTCTATGCGAATTCTTTTAGTTTGTTTATTGATTTTTATGCTTGGTGTAAGTACATCTGCTCAGAATGATTCTTCAGGTGATAATGCAGAATTAGCCCAAATGTATAAGGAAGACCAAGCCGACCGTACGGCAGGCACCCAGTTGGATTGGGGAAAGATTTCCGAAAGGGATCGCCAGCGTGAGAAGAGAGTGAAAGAGATGTTGGGCCAGGGGCTTGTTAAAACTTCGAATGATTATGCCAATGCAGCGATGATCTTTCAGCACGGTGAAGATACTGTTGCATCGGGTATGGCGGTAAAAATGATGCGAAAGGCTGTGGAGTTAAACCCCGCACGTAATAAATGGCTTTTGGCAGCGGCCATTGATCGCGACCTCATGAGAAGGAATAAACCGCAGATTTACGGAACCCAATACCGCAGGGAAGGAGAAGGCGAATGGATACTTTACCATATGGATGAAGACGCGGTTACTGATGCGGAGCGCAGGGAATACGATGTCCCGACATTGGCCCAAACCTATGCCCGCCTGGAGCGTATGAACGCTAAACAACTCATGGAGCTATATGAGTCCGGCAATACTGTGGACGAGGTAGTGGCTTTTGTGAAGGATAATCATGATAAGGATTCAGGGTATGATCTGTCAGAAGCTGCGGTGAACAACTTTGGTTATATGCTGATGGGTAGCGGAAAATATCCGGAAGCTCTAAAAGTGTTTAAGCTTAATGTGGATCTTCATCCAAATGCCTATAATCCATGGGATAGTTATGGTGAGGTTTTGTTAAAGCTGGATCGTAAAAGGGAAGCCAGGGAAGCTTATGAAAAATCGCTGGCTCTTAATCCTGAAAATACAAATGCCCAGGACGTATTGAAGAGTTTAAAATAAACTTTTAAACCTGGCTTATGCCAGCCCTTTGAAAAATAGTCTAAAATCATAATCATAAAAAAGCCCGGCAACTTTGCCGGGCTTTTGATTTTATAGGGAAAGACGAATTATTTTTTATCGTCTTCTTCTACTTCTTCGTATTCCACATCGGTTACATCTTCAGCAGAACCACCACCTTCAGCACCTTGTGCAGCTCCATCGGCAGGCTGGCCTTCAGCACCACCTTCCTGTTGAGCTTTGTAGAGTTCTTCTGAAGCATTTTTCCAGGCCTCATTGATCTTTTCCATGGCTGCATCAATAGCTTCCACATCCTTACTTTGATGAGCGGCTTTAAGCTCGGTCAAAGCACTTTCAATAGGCCCTTTCTTATCATCAGAAAGCTTATCGCCAAATTCCTTCAATTGTTTCTCCGTCTGGAAAACCATACCGTCAGCAGCATTGATCTTCTCTACTTTCTCTTTGGCTTGCTTATCCGTATCAGCATTAGCTTCGGCTTCACGCTTCATCTTTTCGATTTCATCCTGGCTTAATCCGGAAGAAGCTTCGATACGGATACTTTGTTCTTTACCGGTAGCCTTATCCTTGGCAGAAACGTTTAGAATACCATTCGCATCAATATCAAAGGTTACTTCAATTTGAGGCACACCGCGCGGGGCAGGTGGAATATCACTCAAATGGAAACGGCCGATGGTTTTGTTATCCTGAGCCATAGGACGCTCTCCCTGTAGTACGTGGATCTCAACCGAAGGCTGATTATCACTGGCAGTAGAGAAGGTCTCTGACTTTTTAGTAGGAATAGTAGTGTTGGCATCAATCAGGCGTGTCATTACACCACCCATAGTTTCAATACCCAGTGAAAGAGGTGTTACATCCAGAAGAAGTACATCTTTTACATCACCAGCTAAAACTCCACCTTGTATAGCTGCACCCAGTGCTACTACTTCGTCAGGGTTTACACCTTTGGAAGGATCTTTACCGAAGAAAGATTTTACCGCTTCCTGTATAGCAGGAATACGGGTACTACCACCTACAAGAATGATCTCATCAATATCTGATTTTTCAAGACCTGCAGCTTTCAATGCTGACTTACAAGGCTCAATGGTTCGTTTGATCAGACTGTCGGCCAATTGCTCAAACTTGGCACGTGATAAAGTTTTTACCAGGTGTTTAGGGCCACTGGCTGTAGCTGTAATGTAAGGCAGGTTGATCTCTGTTGAAGATGAAGAGGATAATTCGATCTTGGCCTTTTCAGCTGCTTCCTTAAGCCGTTGCAGGGCCATAGGATCCTGTTTAAGGTCTACATCTTCTTCACTTTTAAATTCATCTGCCAACCAATCGATCAGCACTTCATCAAAGTCATCACCACCAAGGTGAGTATCACCATCAGTAGAGCGTACTTCAAATACACCGTCACCCAACTCAAGGATAGATACATCATGTGTACCTCCACCGCAGTCAAATACTACGATCTTTTTGTCTTCTCCTTTTTTATCAATCCCATACGCCAAAGAGGCAGCAGTAGGCTCATTGATAATTCTTCGAACTTTTAGGCCCGCTACTTCACCAGCTTCTTTAGTGGCCTGACGCTGTGAGTCATTAAAATAAGCAGGAACGGTAATTACCGCTTCAGATACTTCCTGACCCAGGTAATCTTCAGCGGTTTTTTTCATTTTCTGAAGTACCATTGCCGAAATTTCCTGTGGCGTATACATACGCCCGTCAATATCCACACGGGGCGTATTATTATCACCTTTTACCACTTTATAAGGTACCCGGCCAACTTCTTTTTCTACTTCAGAAAAAGAGGAGCCAATAAAGCGCTTTATTGAATATATTGTTTTGGTTGGGTTAGTGATGGCCTGGCGTTTGGCAGGATCACCAACTTTTCTCTCACCGCCTTCTACAAAAGCAACGATAGATGGAGTAGTGCGTTTCCCTTCACTATTAGGGATCACTACCGCCTCATTACCCTCCATTACCGCTACGCAGGAGTTGGTGGTTCCTAAGTCAATTCCAATGATCTTTCCCATTATATCTTTATTTAGTAATTAAGTATTGGCAAAATTTCTCGGCAAACTAAAGGTCAATCTCTATGCCAGTGGGCTAAAAAGCAAAAGTCCTGTCAAATTTGACAGGACTAGCTGATGTTAAAGTCTTAAAACTGTATAGTTTGTGTCTATATGTCAGTTGTCATAAGGACATTGACGGCCGTTTCCACCTGTTCCCGGCAGGTCGTCACAAATGCAAGTGTCAGCTGTGGCAGCTTCAATAAAGGCAAATCGTTTAGCACAGATAGACTGCTTCTGGTATAGGTTATCCAAAAAAGAAGGGGTACCTCTGTCATCTAACTTTGCACCTTCAATGGAAACTTTTAAGCGAGAGGCAAAAATTCCAGCCCCATTTTCTACATTGGTGAAATCAGGTCGGTTTTGATTGATGCCCGAAGAAGGCTTTTTCAGATTCATATAGGTGGTCAGGTTTTCATCTGCTGCCCACACTTCAAAACGCATGGATTCAAAAAAGCGTAATACATCGGGATCAGTATCTATCCGGTTGGCGATGTAAGAATAGAATGCATCGGTACCTAATGCTAGTTCGAAGTCTATGTCTGTATTCTTTCGGGGTACATCCTGGTACTTATATAATATTTCTTTGATCTCAGATTCTTTAGTGGTAAGATTGAACTCCTTATAGTAGAAATAATAGCGAGGTTGGTATAAGAATATACGTCCTTCAGAGTTTTCCCAACCCAGAGTGCCTCTAAAATTAATTCCATCGACTAAATCACGGGGAATGTTAATTTCAAATGTTTCCAATACCCGTGTAGTAGCTGTAACCTGTGGACTGCCATTGGCCTTATCCACAATCAGTTCGTACTCAAATTCATTTGACACCGGAATGTCAGGCGAAATTACCGGATACACACGATAGCCTTCTGTGGTAAAGGGGCCATCATCATTTAAGCTTCTGATGGTATAATCGGGTTTAAGTTCGCGGGAGCTTACCAGTTCTCCCCGGTTATTGTTATCATCTATATTATACCAATTGAGAGTAACGGTTATCTCATTTTCATCGTAGTATAGTGAATCGGGCTTGTCATAAGAGTTCCGGGCAGGTTCAGACCCCAGGTAACCACGCTCAATACGTATAAAGTTAGTATCAAGAGTAGGGTCCAGCAGCCCGTACACTACAGTGATATCTTTCCATTCTGAATTAATACTTAACTCATTATCACAAGAGAAGATGAATAAAGCCACAACCAGTGTTAAGATGTTCCTTAGTTTCATTAAAAAGGTATTTCAAATTCATTAGACCCTTTTTTGCAAAAAGGTTGTTCATCAGCAAAAGTGCTTTAAACAGGGCAAAAGTATAACTTTGTAGCTTTGATCCTATTATAATCTATTTATGTCCGTAGCAAAATCTGATTTTAAGAAAGTGACAACCAACTCCGTTCAGGAAATGAAACGGAATGGTGAAAAAATATCTATGCTTACAGCTTATGATTATACGCTGGCCAAGATTATTGACTCAGCCGGGATTGATGTAATATTGGTGGGTGATTCGGCATCTAATGTGATGGCAGGGCATGAAACCACTTTACCTATTACACTGGATCAGATGATATACCATGCCGGTGCAGTAGTGCGTGCAGTGGAACGTGCTTTGGTGGTGGTTGATCTTCCTTTTGGAAGTTATCAGGGTAATAGTAAGGAGGCCCTGAGCTCTGCTATTAAAATAATGAAAGAGAGCGGGGGACATGCTGTTAAACTGGAAGGGGGTATTGAAATCCTGACTTCAGTACAACGCATTCTCACGGCAGGTATACCGGTTATGGGGCACTTGGGGCTTACACCGCAATCCATCTATAAGTTTGGAACTTATACCGTACGGGCCAAGGAAGAGGAAGAAGCCGATAAGTTAATTGCAGACGCCAGGCAACTGGAAGAAGCGGGTTGTTTTGCCTTGGTGCTGGAAAAAATACCGGCCAGGCTGGCACAAAGAGTGGCAGAGAGTCTTAGTATTCCTGTAATAGGTATAGGAGCAGGTCCTGGTGTGGATGGTCAGGTATTGGTATTACATGATATGTTGGGTATGACTCATGAATTTCATCCCCGGTTTTTACGCAGATATCTTAATTTATTTGAGGATATTACCGGAGCAGTTCAAAATTATGTGAAAGATGTAAAGTCTGTAGACTTTCCCAATAAGAAGGAGCAGTATTGAGTATAGCACTGGATAAGGAACGGGTTCTTTTTGAGGATAATCACCTTTTAATTGTTTCCAAGCTTCCGGGAGAATTAGTACAGGGGGATTATACGGGAGATATTCCCTTACTGGAAATGGTGAGAGAGTACATCAGGATAGCTTATGATAAACCGGGTAATGTGTTTGCTGGTTTAATCCATCGTCTGGATAGACCAACTTCGGGCATAGTTGTATTTGCCAAGACCTCTAAATCACTGGCCCGCATGAATGCCATTTTTGAAAAGCGGGAAGTAGCCAAAACTTATTGGGCTCTGGTAAAAGGTAAGCCACAAAGTGAAAGTAACCGGCTGGTTCACTACCTTAAAAAAGATCAGAAAAAAAATAAATCGTTCCCGGTATCTAAAAAAGATGCACAAGCCAGGAAAGCCATTCTCACGTATCGCTGCATAATGCAGTCTGAAAGTTACAGTTTGCTGGAGGTTGAACTGGAAACCGGGCGTCATCACCAGATCAGGGTTCAGTTGGCTTCAGAGGGAATGCCTATTAAAGGTGATTTGAAGTATGGCTTTCCACGCAGTAATCATGATGCAAGCATTTCATTACATGCTCGCAGTATATCCTTTATACACCCGGTAAGTGGTGAAGATGTTTTCATTTCCGCTCCTTTGCCACATGGTGATAAAGTATGGAAGTACTTTAGCAAATTGGATACAGATAAACCTAAATAACTATGCAGTTAGTTCTGGAAATTGCCACTTTATTTTTAATTTTTCTCTTATTCCGCCAGGCGGTTGTAAAGGCTTTTCCAGTTCATGCGGTAGGCTTACCTATAAGTGATGATTCAAAAAAGGCACTTCGGAAATATCGCAGGCGTTACCTGGTTTTATTTTGGACCTTTGGTATTCTTTTGTCACTGCTTTTTAGCATAGGTCTTTATGAACTTTTTTTTCAGTTACATGCCAGCGGGGTAGAAGGGCATATTCTTATCATTGAAAGAGCTGCGTTGCTGTTACCTTCCACGGTATTAGGTTTTTTAGCGGGGACTTTTTCAGCGCGTTGGATGAATTCCCGGATGCAGCATGACGGACTCAGCTTTTTCTTTGAAGAATACTATGATGAATGGAAGGGCTTTGATACTACCAAGGTGCGTGGTTGGCTTGTTTTGTCATCAATAATAATAGCAAGTGCTATATTATATACTCAGTATCAGGTTTATGCCTTAAAAAGCGGGGATGAAATAGAGTGGCGATTATCTCCTGGTAAATTAAAGAAGAACAAGCTTAGTGAGGTAGTGGATATTACGGTTCAGGCAGGCGATGAGTTTGCCATTGCTTTTGTTTCTGGCGATACACTTCTTACCCAAAAGCTAGGGGGTGACAAGGTTAGTTTTATAAACAGCCTGAAAAAAGCCCCGCCAAAAAAGGCAGGGCATTAACAATTCATACATCAAATCTGCTCGCTTAAGCTATCTCAATCATTTTGGGCGCTTGCTTTTTAGCTTCTGCTTTTTTAGGAAGCTCAATGGATAGTACACCATTTTCATACACGGCCTTAATTTCCTCTTCGACTATACGGTTTTCAGGAAGATGGAAAGTACGGGTGAAAGAATGACTTCTGAATTCTACATGTGAGAAATTAATATTCTCTTTTCTTTCCTCCTGCTTTTTGTCGGTAGCAACGGTAAGGGTGTTTTCATCAAGAGAGATCTTGAAATCTCCTTTCTGCATTCCCGGTACTGCAAGTTCCACCTTATAAGCGTCATCATCTTCTAAAATGTTTGCTGGTGGGATATTGCCCCATTTTTTATTGACAGTTTGTGTAGGCCAATTCAAAAAGTCATCGTTAAAAAAATGATCAAATACATTATTCAGACTTGCTGCTTGTGTGGGTTGTTTCTTTATAAGTTTCATAGTTCTATTAGTTTTTTAATTACGATTTTTCTCAGGTCAAATTAAATGCCAGCGATCATTACCTATTAAAATCAATATTAAAACTGAAAAAATGACAGCACCTACTTTTATTTAATGACATAAAGTCTTATTTTTGAGATTTAGCAAACACTTTTTGTCATTGTTTGTTGCTCTGATCAAATTCTCTATTTATGAAAAAATACTTCTTCATTGCTTTCCTCTTTCTTATTGGAAGTTGTAAGACTGTGCCTCTGACAGGAAGAAAACAGCTTAACCTTATTCCTTCGGATCAGGTGCAGTCGCTTAGTAATGATCAATATCGCCAGGTGATCAGCGGAAGTCAGCTAAGTTCTAATGCAGAATGGAGCAATTGGGTGAGTACCGTGGGGAATGATATAAAAAATGGAGTAGAAGAATATTTGCGTCAGGAAAAGCATTCAGAATTAATAGAAGATTACCATTGGGAATTTAACCTTATTAAAGAGGATCAAACCATTAATGCCTGGGCCATGCCCGGAGGTAAAGTGGCTTTTTATACCGGAATACTGCCCATATGTGAAACTAAACAGGGCGTGGCTGTAGTTATGGGGCACGAAGTAGCACATGCTATTGCAAGACATGGCAATGAACGTATGTCTCAGGGACTGGTGCAGCAATTAGGAGGTGTGGCCCTGGCGGTAGCTTTAAAGGATAAGCCAGCTGAAACCCAGGCTCTTTTTATGGGTGCTTATGGTGTGGCTTCTCAGGTTGGAATATTATTGCCTTTTAGCCGTACACATGAAAGCGAAGCAGATCATCTCGGTTTAATTTTCATGGCCATGGCTGGTTATGACCCCCGTGAAGCGCCAAAGTTCTGGCAACGTATGGAGGCTCGATCAGGAGGTGGTCAGCCCCCCGAGTTTTTGTCTACACACCCCAGTCATACCACGCGCATTAACAATCTCAATAAATGGATGCCGGAGGCTTTAAAGTATTACCAGCCTGCTGCTAATTAAAAGACTTTATCTTAGCGCCCGTTCAAACCTAAAGACTTTGAAAGTACGCGATTTTTCCAAGTTATATTTTGTTTTTCTCCTATTACATCTGGCTACTATTTACCAGCCTGAAAGTGAACTCTTAGCTACTTTGAGCAAGCCTTTGCTCATAGTTTCCCTACTTGTTTTTTTTATTTCAAAAACCGGGCAGGTAAAGACCTTCTCCCAATGGTGGGTAGCGCTGGCATTGCTTTTTTCCTTGGTAGGAGATACTTTACTGATGTGGAATGGTGAAATCTTTTTTTTGGGTGGTATGGGTGCTTTTGCCCTGGCTCACTTGGCTTATATCTCGTATTTTTTAAAAGAGCGCAAAGGAGCTTCGTCAATACCTGGCTTTATAGGGAGTATCATTGTGGTGGGTTTTAGCATTTTCGCCTTAAACCATTGGATCACTCTGACTGAAACCTTAAGGCTTCCGGTAAATGCCTATGGAGTTATACTTGGGCTTAACTTAATAGCAGCGGTACAATATCATATTTCGGGAAATAGAAAAGCACCACTCATACCATCCGGGGTTTTGCTTTTTATTCTTTCTGATATACTATTAGCGTATCAAAAATTCAATTTAAACCAGCCTGATAAATTTCTTGAAATGGGTGTTATGACGCTTTATGGATCTGCGCAGTTTCTGATAATAGCAGGAGTTCTAAACCGAATTGAGGAATAAAAACGGCAAATCCTGTTTAAATTATTTACCCGAATGGTCTAATAAGGGTCTACATCATAGATCACTTGTACCTTATGGTCTTCATGCTCTTTAAAAAATTCTTCAATAGCTTCCCGTAAACGCAGCTTAGCTTTTTTAAGAGATATTTTTTCCTCCAGTTTTATGAGTATCTCCATGTGATAACGGTTCCTGAGCCGGGCAATCATAGGAAACTCAGGCCCTAAAATACGTTCACCAAACAATTGGCGAAGCTCTTTGCCAATAAGGTTTGCTGATGTGGCGAGCTTACTTTTATCACGATGTTTTAATGTAATGCGAATGAACCGGTAAAACGGAGGATATTTAAAATTCTTTCTTTCGTAGATCTCATCTTTATACATACCGAGGTAATCATTATCCATTACCTTACGGATCACATTGTGATAAGGATCGCTGGTTTGGATAAGAACTTTACCACGCTCCCCTTTACGTCCGGAGCGGCCAGCTACCTGCGCCATAAGCTGAAAAGCTCTTTCATGGCTGCGGAAATCAGGAAAGTTTAATAAGGTATCTGCGTTCATGATACCCACAAGGGCTACATTTTCAAAATCCAGCCCCTTGGTTACCATTTGTGTACCTACCAATATGTCAACAGCTCCCTCTTCAAAATCATTAATAATATTCTCATAAGCATTTTTCTTGCGGGTACTGTCCAGGTCCATGCGTTGTACCTCAGCTTTATCCAACATCAGTTTCAGGTCGTCTTCCAGTTTTTCAGTACCAAAGCCAAATGATGATACCTCAGGGCTGTTGCAGGCAGGACAACGTTGAGGTACCTGCCGGGAATAACCGCAGTAATGACACCTCAACTGATCAATGTACTTATGGTAGGTGAGAGTGATATCACAATTTTTACATTGGGTAACATGCCCGCAGTTATTGCATTGCACGGTAGTGGTAAAACCTCTGCGGTTCTGAAAAAGGATTACCTGTTTTTTCCGGCTTAAAACTTCTTTGATCTCTTTCATCAGATCCTGACTAAAGTGGCCTTGCAATTCTTTTTTAGAACGAGCCTTTTTCAGATCAATACAAAGTATCTCCGGTAAGGGAAGGTTGCCGTGGCGCTGCATCAGTTCTACCAGGCCAAACTTACCGATTTGCGCATTGTAGTAGGTTTCAAATGAAGGTGTGGCAGAACCCAGTAGTATTTTTGCCTGATGCATAAGTGCTATTACAATGGCAGTGTCCCGGGCATGATAACGCGGAGCAGGATCAAATTGCTTAAAGCTTGTTTCGTGCTCTTCGTCTACTATAATTAAACCCAGTTGATTAAAAGGCAGGAATATGCTGCTTCTTGCCCCGATAACCACATAGGGTTTTTCCGGACTTTCAACTAATTCAAGCCAGGTTTCCACCCGTTCCCGATCGCTAAAACGGGAATGGAACACTAATACTTTGTCGCCAAAATAATTTTTCAGGCGCGTGATCAACTGGGTAGTTAAAGCAATTTCTGGTACGAGGTAAAGCACCTGTTGATTCTTCTGGAGTACTTCTTCTATTAATTGCACATAGATCTCCGTTTTGCCGGATGAGGTAACACCATGCAGTAATACGGTTTCATGGGTTTTAAACAAGCTTTGCACTTCTTTCAGCGCACGGCTTTGATTTTCATTCAGGGTTTTAAAGGCGTTAACCCCTGCACCCCCTGAAGGAAGTGAACTTTCCGTATCGTAATAGAGTTCAAGTATCTCTTTTTCGTGCAGGCTTTTTAAACTTCCATCAGAAGCTCCGCTTTCCTTTAAAAGGCGTGCGGCTGTAATCCTCTTTTCCTTACCCAGCTGCCCTTGCAGCTGAAAAAATTGCAGAAGAAGTTCCCGTTGTTTAGGAGCGCGTTCCAATTCGTCAAATAAAGAGGATAGCCTGTCCTCAGGCAGGTTGTCTCTTAATTTCACATAGCGCTTCTGCCTGGGGCGGTAACCGGTTTTAAGTTCTTCTTCCAGTAGAATATATCGCTTGCCTAATAGATTTTGTATAACCTTTAGAGGATTACTGATGCCTATGATCTCACTGATCTCTTTAACACTTAATGCGTGCTGGCTTTGTAAGGCTTCTACAATCAGGTACTCGTAATCATTTAGCTCTTCATCAATGAGCTGTTTGAGGTGATTAGGAGTAACTATGGACTCACTTTCCAGTTTTAAACCGGAAGGTAAAGCCGCCATCATTACCTCTCCCATGGTACACATATAATAGTCAGCCATCCAGTTCCATAAGCGAAACTGTAAGCTGGTTACAATAGGTGCAGGGTCTTCAACCTCTATAATATCTTTTGGAGTATAACCTTCCGGAGCCTCCTGGTGTACGCGGTATACCAGGGCGGTATATAACTTACGCTTGCCTAATTGTACCACCACCCGGATACCGGGTTTTACATCCGGAAGAATGATCTCAGGAATGTGATAGGTGTAATTCTGAGGCAGAGCCAGTGGAAGTATAACATCAGCGTACGAGTGCATTACCGCAAAAATGGACATTTTTTTCAAGCCTTGAGTGCACGAAATGATCTCCCCCTAAAACATATTGATGATCCTGATCTTTCCGGTGTTTTCAGAAATGAAAAAACCGGTTAATTTCCAATCACACGGATCAGGAAAGCCTTATCCCAGTACTTACCGGTAACCAGAAAAAGTTCGCGCTCTGGTATATAAGCAATACCGTTCAATACTTCAGCCTGTGGGTTACTCAGTTGAGTACGTAGTTCAGAAAGGTCCAGCATGGCGTCTGCGGTTCCGGTTTCGTAATCAATCCTGAATACCTGATCGGATTGATATACATTGGCATAAAAACGATCTTTTACCCGTTCCAGCTCGTTTAAGCGTGATAATGGGGATGTGCCTGCATATATTTCACGGTTATCCAGGTACTTCATTTTTTTATCTAAACGGTACAGGCGGTTGCTTCCATCTGAAATAAACAAAAAAGAACCATCATTACTGATACCCCAGCCTTCAGGCACCGGTAAGGGCATAGTGCCTTTGCCTCTAAGGTCGGTATCGTAAAGAAAACAAAGCTTTTCGCGCCAGGTGATCTGGTAAACTGTATCGTTCAGAATGGTTAAACCTTCTCCGAAAAAATCAGAACCCAAAGCCACATCTTTAACTACCTGCATGGAAGGAAAATCCAGCTTGCGAATTGAAGAAGTACCATACTGACCTTTACTTTCATAAAGTTTACCATTGTAAAATTCCAAACCCTGTGTATAGGAATCACGGGCATGGTCCAGCGTCTTTACAATTTCATAGTCTAGTTTTTCGGGAGCTCTTGGTGGAATTACCTTTAAGCTGATGGTTTTTTGCCATTCCTCACCATCGGCAAAAGCTTTTAGTTGGATTTTCTTTACACCAGCAGAGCTGAAACTGTATGTGAAGTTCCGTTTGTCATCAGAAACAGAAGCTGGTTGTGATCCTTCTATCTGTAATGAGTCGATATCCAGATTATTGGCAATTTGCAAAGTGAGGGCATCCCCTGTTTTTACTATTTCAGGAGCCTCAATATCCAGGCTTTTGATCTTTATACGGTCTGTTGCATCTCCACTACAGGCTTGTAAGACTATCAACGTTAACACCAAAATGGTGGTCTTGCTAATTTTTTTAAGCATGTTTTCTACTACCTTGATAAATTTCATAATTAACCAACCAGCTTTCCAGCTTTCCATTGTATAGCTGAATTTTTCGGGAAGGCTTTAAACCTACATTTTTAAGTCCCTCAGACGAAGAGGTGAACAGCCATACATTAAAGCCGGCAAATTCCCGCTTAAAAGTGTCTCCAATGCCTTTGTAGAGTTCAGGTATATCAGCTTCCATCTTTTCACCATAGGGTGGGTTAAAAACCACCAGGCCTGATCCTCTGAAAGCTGCAGGTTTTTTAAAAGTTAAAAAATCTGCCTGTTCGATTTTCACCTGATCATGCATTAGGGCATTACGAAGGTTCTTCTCTGCTTTTCGCAGTACAAAAGGCACCTTGTCATAACCATAGATCGCAAAATGGAAGTTTTTTTCCTTTTCGAGAGCTTTGTCGAACAATAAACCGAATAATTCCTGATCAAAGTTTTTCCAGTTTTTGAAGGCAAAGTTCTTTCTGAAAATATTGGGAGGAATATTATGCGCTATAAGCGCGGCTTCTATCAGGAAGGTTCCTGAGCCACACATGGGATCAATAAAATCCTGAAGTCCATCCCAGCCGGTGAGTTTGAGAATGCCGGCTGCCAAAACCTCACTTATAGGGGCGCGATCTGCCTCAGAGCGATACCCTCTTTTGTGAAGTGAATCACCGGAACTGTCTAAGGATACGGTTACATTTTCATTGGAAATATGCACGTTAATACGGATATCCGGTTCACGGGTATGTACCGAAGGTCTTTGCCCGGTTTTTTCCCTGAAACGATCTACCAAGCCATCCTTAGAGCGCTGGGCAATGAATAAACTGTTCTTGTATTGCCGGGCAAATACATTGGCGTCAATAACAAAAGTCTTTTGTACATCAAAATACGCTTCCCACTCAATGCCTTTAATTTTTTTGTACAACTCTTCTTCATTCCGGATCTTAAAGCGAGCTATCGGTACCATTATCCGGAGAGCGGTGCGGGTCCATAAATTAGCCTTATATAAAAAACCAAGGTCTCCTTCAAAGGTTACGCCCCGGGTAATGGTCTTTACATTTTGCGCCCCTAAAACCTGCAATTCTTTAGCAAGTACATCTTCCAGGCCAAAATACGTTTTGGCCAGCATGGGCATGGAATTATTATTCAATTTCAAAGGACTGAGTTTTAAAGCTTACATCTTCATCTTTTTTCACACGTGATTCTGTGAATATGACTTCCCCTTCCAAGGTGTCACCGGGGCTGATCTCAGCGTAAATAGTATCCATCCACAGTTTATCACTTTGATAAAAGCTTACCTGGTAGCCCAGGTTTTTGGGTTGACCATCAGGACTGTATAAAAACAAACGGACACCGTATGCCTTTCGGCTACCCAATTCAGTGGTGAATACTTCCGAGTTTGCTATATAAGGATCTGAGGAGCCGGTATTTTCTGAAGTACAGGCCATAAATGCCATTAATAGTGTGGCGGCCAGTATTTTTTTCATGACACGTATAGTTTAAGCGGTAAAATTACAAATTGAAAACCCATGTAAGGGTTACCAAGCTACTTTTAGATAAAGCAGAGGGTATTAAATTTCTTTTTATTCTTGTTGTATGGCAAATCTTGAACTTCTGGACTGGGTCATTCTCATTGTATGCTTGGCAGGTTTTATCATTATTGGAATCAGTTTTAGGGGAAAAGCCGGTAATAGTCTTAGTGACTTTTTTCTGGGAGGTCGTAATTTGCCCTGGTATATTGCCGGGGTAAGTATGGTGGCTACCACTTTTGCGGCTGATACCCCTCTTTGGGTAACGGAAAAAATTGCACAACACGGTATCTCCGGCAATTGGCTGTGGTGGAATATGCTGATCGGGGGGATGCTTACCACTTTCTTTTTTGCCCGCCTGTGGCGCAGAGCCGAGATACTGACTGAACTGGAGTTTTTAGAGCTGCGCTACAGCGGACCGGTTGCACTTTTGTTACGGGGGGTAAAGTCCATATATCTGGGGCTTTTTATGAATACCATTATTATAGGATGGGTAAATGCGGCCCTGATTTCTATACTGGAGGTATTTTTTGAAATACCCTATGAAACGGCTTTTTGGGTAGTAGCCCTGGCCATGGTTCTGGTGGCTGTATATAGTTCTATAGCCGGCTTACTGGGTATTGCTATGACGGATTTTGTACAGTTCATCATCGCTATGGTTGGCTGTATTGTATTGGCGGTTATAGTATTAAATACACCCGAAGTAGGAGGTGTGGCGGGCCTTAAAGCCAAACTTCCGGCCTGGCGACTGGATCTTTTCCCTACTATTTCCGGAATTTCTGATGTAGCAGTTGGCACTTTTTCACTCTCAGCCGGAGCTTTCTTTTCTTATATAGTAATGCAGTGGTGGGCCAGTTGGTACCCGGGTAATGAGCCGGGGGGAGGCGGTTATATTTCACAGCGCATGATGAGTGCCAAGGATGAAAAAAATGCCGTGTATTCCAGCCTGTTCTTTCAAATTGCACATTATTGTTTGCGCCCCTGGCCCTGGATTATTGTGGGTTTATGTGCATTAGTACTCTATCCGGATTTACCCGTGGAAGAATCCCGTAAAGGGTTTATAATGGCCATGCGTGATTACCTTCCGGCTGGGGTAAAAGGTTTGTTGCTGGTAGGTTTTTTCTCAGCCTATATGAGTACTATTTCCACACAGTTAAACTGGGGAGCCAGTTACCTTACCAATGATCTTTATAAGCGCTTTATTAAGAAAGAAGAAGAATTTGATAGTCCTGAAAAGGCCCAAAAGTCTTATGTAAAAGCAGGGAGAGTACTTACTGTAATTATAATGTTGGTCGGCTTAGTGGTTACCTCGCAGATCACTATGATAGATACCGCTGCACAATTTCTCATTGCCAGCGGAGCTGGCCTGGGTATGGTGCTGATACTGCGTTGGTATTGGTGGCGAATTAATGCCTGGAGTGAACTGGTGGCTACTTTGGCTCCCGTATTGGGTTTACTCATTGCCAATTACCTTTTGCCGCTTTGGTTACCCGAAGAATTCTTTGCCCAAAACGGAACCTTCATCTTTACCGTAGTATTTACTACAGTGGTTTGGTTAATAGCTACTTATAGCACTCCGCCTACGGATGCCGATACCCTGCAGTCTTTTTATAAGAAGGTGAAACCAGGCGGTTGGTGGAAGCCGGTGCGTGGCACAAAAGATCAGCCGGTAAAGGTTTCCTATTTATTCGTGTGTTGGCTTTCCGGAGTGGCCATGGTGTATTCAGCGCTCTTTTTGATCGGTTATCTTATCTTTCAAAACTGGACTCCCTTTACCATATGGAGTGGGGTATTCATTCTCAGTTTCATTATTTTACGCTGGGGTATGAACCGGGCAGAGTTTAATCGCTAAAAAACTGAAGGCTCTCTCAAATCAGTATCTTCGCTGAAAATTCGGGAGCTTGTCAGTTGCGGAATACCTGTTACTTTTTGGAGGAGGCCTTTTGGCCGGGGTCATTAACACCCTGGCTGGAAATGGATCAGCCATAACATTAAGCTTGCTCATTTTTATGGGGCTCCCGGCCAATATTGCCAATGCTACCAATCGTATTGGTGCTACACTGCAAACCTTAACCGCTGTGATAAGCTTAAGACGCACCAAGCGTACCCAACTGCTTTTTCGTGATAGTGTATGGTTTATTATCCCTTCTATTCTGGGTTCTGTTATTGGTGCTTGCCTGGCGGTTGATATTGACCCTGACTTACTACGCTATGCCATAGGAGGGATTATGGTACTTCTGCTCATTACTTTATTGAACCGCCCTAAAAAATGGCTGAAGGCTACAGACGTATCCAAAAGCCATAAAACCAGGCTTAATTGGATCATCATTTTTCTTACAGCCGTATACGGTGGTTTTATTCAGATGGGTATTGGTATTATTCTATTAAGTGTATTAGTTCTTTTAGCAGAGTACAGCCTGCGGGATGCTAATATTATTAAACTGGTGCTCACTTTTATTTTTGTAGTCCCGGCCTTTTTTGTTTTTTGGCTTAATGGTGATATGCGCTGGGAGCCGGGCATAGTCATCGCACTGGGGCAAGGCGTGGGAGCCGTAATAGGAGCCCGCTACATTCTGTATATGCCTAAAGCCAATAAGTATGTACGTTGGTTACTCATCGTGATACTATTCATATCGGCTACCGTGTTACTGGGTGTTCCTGAAATCATCCGTAATTTTCTTGAGTTATGAAAAAGGAAGAACAATGGTTTGAATCGTGGTTTGATTCACCCTATTATCATAAGCTCTATGCACATCGTGATAAAACAGAAGCGCGGTTTTTCATTGAGAACCTGGTGGACGAATTGCGTATATCAGAAGGCAGTGAAGTGCTGGACCTGGCCTGTGGGAGAGGGCGTCATGCCATTATGCTCAATCAATTGGGTTGTAAAGTAACCGGGATTGATCTGGCAGAGTCCAGTATACGGTTTGCCCAATCGTATGCCGGGGCCCGGCTGGACTTTGAGGTGGGGGATATGCGCACTGACCTTGGCGAAAATCGTTTTGATTACATTTTTAATTTGTTCACCAGCTTTGGTTATTTTGAGAAACGGGAGGATCACCTCAAAGTATGCAGGGCTATAGCTAAAAGCCTTAAGCCCGGGGGAAAGCTGGTGCTTGATTTTATGAATGTAAATAAGGTGCACTTAGGCTTGGTTAAAGAAGAAGTTAAAACGGTGGAAGGCATTGAATTTCACATGGAGCGGTTTATACGCGATGGCATGGTGATCAAGAAAATTTCTTTTACCGATCAGGAAAGTGATCATTTATATGAAGAAAAAGTGCAGTTACTGGAAAAAAAGGATTTTGAGGAACTCTTCGCGCAAAGTGGTTTACAAATAGATAAATGTTATGGCGACTTCAGCCTTAATCCTTTTAATTTTCGGAATTCCGAACGATTGATTTTATTTGCCTCACTTTGTCCGTCATGTTAAATTACATTTATCTCATAGCCTCTGTGGCACTGGGCAGCCTTATAGCTGCTATGATACGGAACCCTAAAACGGCTCCGGTTAAAATGCTGCTCACTTTCAGCGGGGCTTACTTGCTTAGTATTGGTGTATTTCATCTGATACCCGAGATATACAGTGAAGGGAATGGTGAAATAGGCCTTTTTATTATGGGCGGGTTTTTTCTGCAACTTATACTGGAGTTTTTCTCTAAGGGAGTAGAGCATGGGCACAGCCATATGGAAATGTTCCGGAATAAGGGAATCCCTTTATCCATAATAGCGAGCCTTTACCTTCATGCTTTATTGGAAAGCTTGCCGGTGGGAGCACATGCAGGGCATGATGATCATACTTTATTATGGGCCATAGTGATCCATAAAGTTCCTGTAAGCCTTATACTTTATGTAATGGTAGGCGAAGTTTTTAAGCACACCTGGAAGATACTTCTCTTTATGCTGGGCTTTGCCCTGGTAGCTCCTTTGGGCGTGTTTATGGGCGAAAACCTGCAATTTCTGGCCAATTACAACCGGGAGATTACGGCCCTGGTGTTGGGTATATTTCTACACATATCCACCACCATACTCTTTGAATCCACCCAATCGCACCGCTTTAATTTTGCCAAGCTTTTTATCACATTAGTAGCCGTATTACTGGCTTGGCTGAGTATATAAGCTGGTTATTGCAGATACCTGATAACTTCATAGAAAGAACTAATACCAATTGATTTTAAAGCGCCATCTCTTTACATAAATTTGCAATCGCTATTAAAATAAAAATTGAATAGTCAAATCAAATAATCATAAATTAAAAAGAAATTAAAATGGGAGTACTCGTAGGCAGAAAAGCCCCACAATTCAAAGCAGCAGCAGTAGTTAATGGTGAAGAGATAGTTGAAGGTTTTTCACTGGATCAGTACGTAGGGAAGAAACATGTGATCCTTTTCTTCTATCCAAAGGATTTCACCTTTGTATGTCCAACCGAATTACACGCTTTCCAGGCTAAAAAAGCAGAATTTGAAAAGCTGGGTGTGGAAATAGTAGCTGTGTCTACTGATACGGAACAATCGCATTGGGGATGGTTACAAGTTCCCAAAGACAAAGGAGGGATTGAAGGCATCACTTATCCATTGGTAGCTGATACCAACAAAACCATTTCTGCCAATTATGATGTATTGGCTGGCAGCTATTACTACGATGAGAATGATGAGTTGAAAGCTGAAGGTGAAATGGTAGCTTACCGTGGTCTTTTCTTAATTGATAAGGAAGGAGTAGTACGCCACCAGATCGTAAATGACCTGCCCCTTGGTCGTAATGTGGATGAAGCTATCCGCATGGTAAAAGCTTTACAGTTTGTAGAAGAAAAAGGTGAAGTATGCCCTGCAAACTGGGATGAAGGAAAATCTGGTATGAATGCTACTCATGATGGCGTAGCTTCTTACCTGAGCCAAAACTAAGAACCTCTTGGTATAGTGTAAAAGCCCTGCCCGATTTTCGGAGCAGGGCTTTTTTGTATGTTAGCGGCAGTGATCAACAAGCACTGACCTTATTAAATGGGAAGGGTATCAACACGCAATTTTTGGCTGTGGGCTATAGGTTTGCATGCCGTCTATTTTCTTTACGCCCTTGTTCAGGGGCCTAATCTGCTTAATGATTCGCAGGAGTACCTTTTACAGGCCGGTAATTTAAATGAAGGTTATTTCGCTTACTGCGGAGATCCTTCGTCCCCTCTGGATTACTTTGACTTTAGTAAAAGACCTCCGCTTTACCCACTCATACTTTGGTTGTGTGGGACAACCTCATTCTGGTGGGGAATTTTGTTTTTTCAGAATTCACTTTCACTACTCACCATTTATTTTCTTCGAAACGTATTGCAAAATCGCGGGTTCTATAATCCACTTTGGTTTGGTGTCCTGGTCAGTAGCAGCATCCCTTATTTTATTTATGTAAATAGTATTATGTCAGAAGTAATACTGGTAGCGGGAGTTACGGCTATGTTATACCACTACCATAATTTTCTGAAACTTAAAAAAGGAAGGGCGGCATGGCTTTTTAATTTAATGCTGGCAGCGGTGGTATTTACCAAGCCGGTATTTTTTCCCTTTGTAGTGATCAACGCACTTTTTTGGTTGATTTTGCACAGCAAATATGCGATGTCTACACTACTGCCTATAGTATTGGTTGCCTTGTTTTTCTGGCGTAATACGGAGGTTACTGGTAAGCCGCACTTTTCCAGTATTGCCTATATCAACTTGTTGGACTATAATGCGTATTACTTCAATGTGGAAACTAAAGGCGTGGCGTATGCTGATAGTGTGGGAGACAACACCCATGCAGTTCTTAATAAAACAAGCGGTTTTCCGGAAAAGGCAGGGTATATGCAGTCTATAGCCATACAGGAAATAGGGCGGGATTGGCCCGCTTATTTTTGGTTTCACCTTAAGGGAGCCTTCCGGGGAATGGTAGATCCGGGGAACTTTGATCTGCGGACTTTTTTTAATGCAGATAATTCAGTAGGATTCCTCAAAACCCTTAACGAAAAAGGCTGGCAGGGAATTCCTGAAATTCTGAACGCCATGCCATGGCTTTATCTGCTGTTACTTTTAATAAGCTTATTAAATAAAGTTTTGTTATTGCTGGGGTTTCTGTTCTTTATTTTAAAACCCGGCATAGATCCAAATTGGAGATGGGCTTTAACCGGAATTGTATTTTATGTGGTACTGATCACAGGTCCTATTAATGCCTCCCGTTTTATGCTGGCAGTTTGGCCGGTAGTGATCATTTGTACTGTACAGGCTTTTACTCTTAAAGGAAAGGTTAGAACTCTAATTCGGTAATGACGGGATAGTGGTCGGAAAGTTTTTGGGAAATCACTTTATAGCTGTTTACCCGTAATTCATCCGAATGAAAAACATAGTCAATACGAAAAGGTACCGGGCCACGGGCGTAGGTTTTACTGAACCCATTACCGGCCTCCATAAAGCTGTCATTTAAGGCTAAATCAACTCTATGATAAGTATAGGATTGCGGGGTATCATTAAAATCACCACATAGCACCACCGGGTGTGGACTATCTGCTATGGCCTTTTCCAGGGCACCAATCTGCTCACCACGTCTTTGAAAAGCCCAGTGCAAACGTTTAATGATCTTTAAAAAACCATTGGTAATATCTTCCTGGCTGCCCTCGTTGGGATTTTCCAGGCGTTTATAATCATTTACACCCAAACCTACCGAGGCCAAGTGAATATTTATGAAGCGAATGGTTTCATTTTTCCATTTCACGTCCGCATAAATAAACTCATTATTCACGGTAGGCTCACCTTCTTTGGGCTCGCTGTACCGTAATGTACCCGTGCCGGTAATGGGAAATTTAGAAAGAATGGTTAGTCCATAATTCCTGCCGTCATTGGTAAGTTTGGTAAAATCGTAAGGGTAATTCAGCTCCGGTGTTTTATCAGATTGATAAAATTCCTGTAGCATCAATATGTCCGGAGCTTCGGTTAAAATAAGTTGTTGGATACGCTGAGGAATATCATCTTCAGCTATCCATTTATACGCATTGAACATCCGTACATTGTAAGTCATCACCTTAAAGCTTTCTCCAGGGTTTACCACTTTATTGGGCGACCCCCATTGGTATAAACGGCTCAGGTGCAGATATCCGATGGCAATGCAAATAACCGGAAGGACCAGCTTCACTTTAAAGCGCAGCATCCAGTAAATAATGAAGATCAGGTTGATGAATAATAATACCGGATACGCAAGTCCGGCAAAAGAAAAGAAAGTAAACCAGTTGGGGTTAAAGTAATAGGCCAGGTATGAGGCCAGTAAACCCAGGGCGGCTAATACGTTTATAAAATACAGAACACTGTCCAGAAATGAGTGCTTGCCGCCAGCCATTAATCTAATCTTTACCTACTTTAAACAGAAAATCGCGTTCTTCTCTTGAAAGGCTGTCATACCCGGAGCGGTTGATCTTGTCCAGTATTTCGTCAATACGCTCCTGTGTTTGGGCTTTACGTTGATTGTATTTATAATCATTACGGGTGCTGCTGTATACCTTGCGGACCTTAGGCTTTGGCCTGAAGAAGTTGACCATATTATCCATAAAACGGCTAAAACCCTCGGTAATATCCTTGCCGTTTTTCAATTGTCGTATGGCTATATAACCGAACAAAGCACCTCCCAGGTGAGCGATATGTCCACCGGCATTGCTATCTGGTAAGTATACCAGATCAAGCAGTACAGCTACCACCGCCACTACCCAAAGTTTTACATCCAAAACAAAGAAGAGACGCACCCTGAAGTCTGGTGCGTAAGTGGCAATAGCAACAATAATTGCCATTACTCCGGCTGAAGCACCACGGTTATCGGAACCTGCCACAGCTTCGCTGAAAAACGGAAATACATTGTAGGAAATAACGTAGAGCGCACCTCCAATAAGTCCGCCCATAAGGTAAATACTGAGTAGTTTACGCCCACCCAGGTATTGCATAAAAAGCGTACCCGCAAAATACAGGTAAAGAAGGTTGAACAGGATATGGAAAAAGTCCTGGTGTGTAAACATATAGGTCACCAGAGTCCAGGGGCGGGTAAGCAAGCGGCCCAGGTCACTGGGCAGCGCCATCCAGTTTATAAAGCCGCCATGAATATCCGTTTGGGTAAGTGTACCAATAATGCGCAGCAGGATATAAGTTACATATACACCCAGATTAATGAGGATGAGTTTCGCCAGGGCGTCTCCCTCATGAAAATATCTTTTTATTTCATCGCGAATTCCGGCCATCGCCTTTTATCAGTAATGACTTATACCTTTTTTACGCCAGTAGCGGATCAATAAATATCCGAATAACATTCCACCTAAGTGTGCAAAATGCGCCACATTACTATCCGGATCATTCTGTATTCCGCTGTATAGCTCCAGTGCACCATAAATGGCTACAAAATATTTGGCTTTAACGGGTATAGCAAAGTATACGTAAATGTACATATTGGGGAACATCATACCAAAAGCCAGGAGCACACCAAACACCGCTCCTGAGGCTCCAACCGTAGGCATATTGTACTTCATATAATATTGCTCAATCACCTCCCGGCTTACTCCGTAAGCATCATTCCAGCTTCCGGTATTAATGAGGTTTACCAGTTCTGACTCGGAAAAACCGGCATTCATGAGGGTGTTTCTAAGATCCATAGCCTCCCAGTAATTAATACCAAGATGGATAAAGGCCGCCCCTAAACCGGTAATTATGTAATAAATAAGAAAGCGTTTACTACCCCATATGTTTTCAAGAGTATAGCCAAACATCCACAAGGCAAACATATTGAAGAATATATGAGAGAGGTTGGCATGCATAAACATGTGGGTGATAAGCTGGTAGGGCTTAAAATGGGGAGAACCCGGTAAATAAAGTCCTAAGATCTGACCCAAGTCATTTCCGAAAGTGCTGCCAATAACCAGCATGGCTATAAAAAATAAACCGTTGATTATAAGCAGATTCTTAATTACATCCGGTAGGAGGTTAAAGCGTAATGGTCTTTGATACATCTAATTAAAAGATTTGTCGATATCCTCAAGATTTAAATTCACGATCACCGGTTTGCCAGTAAGGCTTACATAAGGTGAGCTGCACGCAAATAGTTCGTCTACCAAATGGTGCATTTCTTCCTGTTCCATTTTCTTGCCAACTTTTATAGCTGACACTTTGGCGAGTATCCGTGCCATTTTTTGAAGATGGTCCTGCCTTTCATTACCCCTGAAGTCCTTCTCATTTTCAATAAGTTCCTCAAAAACCAATTGAATATTGTTGCTTTCCAATGCCAGGGGAATGCCATTTACCACAACCTCCTGACTTCCAAATTCATCTATGTCAAAACCCATTTCGCGCAATTGAGGCATCAGGGCTTGCATTACCTGAAAATCTGAAGAAGTAAAACTCAGGTTTTGAGGAAAGAGCAACTGCTGACTCGGGATGTTCTTATTTTCCAAAGAAACCATGAGCCTTTCAAAGGAGATACGCTCATGAGCCCTTTGCTGGTGGATCATGATCATGCCACTACCGTGTGAAGTCAGTATATATTTTTTACCTACTTGTGTAAAATATTTACGGACTGGTAACTCTTCCACAGCCAGTTGTTCCTGCTGTTGTGTATTCTCAATTTCGGGCAGATCATTCATCAAACTTTCCCAATCCTGCGTAGCCGGCCTATCCCGATTGGGAGTAATAGCGGCAATACGCTGACCTTTTCTGCGGTCTTCAAAAGGATTAAAAGTAGGATCAACGGTTATACCGGGTGCCTCTACCCGGGTGCCTTTGGGTAAAGAAGGCATATTGAATTGCTGATCCGTTTCAAAATCAAGGGTGGGGGCAATATTATATTGACCTAAGGCATGCTTTACGGCAGTACGGATAATGATATGGATGGCTTTTTCATCCTCAAACTTGATCTCTGTTTTAGTGGGATGAATGTTGACATCAATGCGAGCGGGATCTATTTCCAAAAAAAGAAAGTAGGTAGGATGACTGCCATCCTGTAACAAACCTTCAAAAGCGTTGCAAACGGCTTTGTGCAGGTAGCCGTTTTTGATAAATCTGTCATTGGTAAAAAAGAACTGCTCACCCCGGGTTTTCCTTGCAAATTCAGGTTTACCGATAAACCCGTGCAACTTCAGAATGGGTGTTTTTTCATCAACCGGCACCAGTTTCTCATTAAACTTTTTCCCGAAGATATTTACAATACGTTGCCTCAAACCTGCTTTGGGCAGGTCAAATAATTCACTTTTACCATTAACAAAAGTAAACTGTATGTGTGCATGTGGGATGGCTACCCGTTGAAATTCATCAATAATATGCCGCAGCTCTACATTGTCCGATTTCAGAAAGTTACGCCTGGCTGGAATATTATAGAAAAGGTTTTTCACCTCTATTTGAGTGCCCCTTGGGGTATTACAAAACTCCTGCGATTTTACGGTGCTCCCTTCAATTTTAAGGCAAGTACCTAATTCTTCCTTTTCCTGGCGGGTGCGAAGTTCTACCTGGGCTACCGCAGCTATAGAAGCTAATGCTTCACCGCGAAACCCTTTGGTGTGAATGGAAAATATATCCTCTGCAGATTTGATTTTGGAAGTAGCATGGCGCTCAAAAGACATACGGGTGTCTGTTTCGCTCATACCCTTGCCGTTGTCAATAATCTGGATATAAGTTTTACCGGCTTCTTTAATTACAAGTGTAATTTCATCGGCACCGGCATCAATAGCATTTTCAAGTAATTCTTTTACCGCTGAAGCGGGTCTTTGTACCACTTCTCCGGCAGCGATCTGGTTGGCTACGCTGTCGGGTAAGAGGTGAATAACATCGGGCATTAAGAAGCTATAATTAAGTAGGTAATTAAAAACAATGCAATGGCAATGATCACCAGGCGTATGTTGGAAGAACCTACCTGTTTCCCCCTGGTCTTCTGCCAGTCCTGGCGAAGCTGAGAACGGAAATCTTCGCGGGTAAGCTTTTCCGGCTCACCGGCATACTTGCGTTTCAGCTCATTCCTGCGTTCCTTCTCTTCATCATAGTAAAGAGGTTGATAATTAAAATTCCGGGCATTACCCTGTTTGAAAATAGTGGGAAGCTTAGGTGGTTCCATGAGCACAAATTTAAGATTTAATATACGGCATTCCGTCAACAAGACACAAATATGATTCCTATTAACAGCCCAGTATGGAATACTATTTGAACAATACTAAAACTCCCGAATTAAACTCTTTATTTTTAAGCTTGTATTAGAATTGATATTTATGAAGCTGATCCCACGCTCCTTTCTCATTATTTTTTGGTGTCTGAGTTATGCCACAGCATTTGCCCAGAACGTCAAACCCTCAATTATATGGGAGGGCGATACGACCTGGGCCAGTGAAAAGCTGGCGGGAATGAGCCTGGATGAAAAGCTGGGCCAGTTGTTTATGATTGCCGCTTATTCCAATAAAGGTAAAGCGCATCAGGATGAAATCATAAACCTGGTGAAAAACGAACATATTGGAGGGCTTATTTTTTTTCAGGGTGGACCTTACCGGCAAGCCAATCTCACTAATATTTACCAGCAGGGCGCTAAAATTCCCCTCATGATAGCGATGGACGCTGAATGGGGCTTAGCTATGCGGCTGGATAGTACTTTTAAATTTCCCTGGCCTCTTACCGTAGGAGCCACCCGTGATTCCGCCCTGGCATACCGTATGGGTGCGGAAATTGCCAAACACTGCCGCAGACTGGGTGTGCATATCAACTTTGGACCGGTAACCGATATTAATACCAACCCCCAAAATCCAATCATCAATGCCCGGTCTTTTGGTGAAGATCCGGAGAATGTAACCCGTCTGAGCGAGGCGTATATGAAGGGAATGCAGGATCAGAGGGTGCTGGCCTGTGCCAAACATTTCCCCGGGCATGGAGATACAGACTCCGATTCACATAAAACCCTGCCTACGGTAGCGCACAGTATGCAACGGCTGGACTCCATAGAATTAAAACCGTATGCGGATCTGGTAAAGACAGGTTTGGGAGCGGTAATGGCCGCGCACCTCAATGTGCCGGCTATGGACAATTCAGGAACCCCTACATCCTTATCTGGTAAAGTGATCAATGACTACCTTAAAAAGCAGATGAAATTTTCAGGACTTGTTTTTACCGATGCTTTAAATATGAAAGGGGTATCCGGCCTCTATCCACCCGGTGAGGTAGACGTAAGGGCCTTGCTGGCCGGAAACGATGTGTTGCTTTTTTCTGAGGATGTAAAAACGGCTAAGGAAAAGATCAGGTTGGCTATAAAAGAAGAAAGAATTACCGAAGCTGAAATTGACGACCGTGTACTACGCATTCTGATGGCGAAAAGCTGGATGGGGCTACAGCAAAAAGAGCATGTGGAGTCTAAAGATCTCATCAAAGACCTGAACCCGGAATCATCGCAGATCCTGAACCGTGATATATACCGTAAGGCGGTTACCGTATTGATGAACCGCGAAAAGATGGTACCCGTTACTGATCTTAAGAATAAAAAAATAGCCTGTGTTACAGCCGGAGTAGATGCCGGTGATGAATTTGCTCAAACTCTGAAGTACTATACCAAAGTAGATCATTTCCGTTTAAAAGATAATAATGAGACCGAGCTGATCAATAAGCTTTCACAATACGATCTGGTTATTATGGGTGTGTACACTTCCAACGCCAACCCCTGGAAGAGTTATAAAATTTCCTCATCCATTAAAACATTTGTCAAAAGGCTTTCACTACAGAATAAAATTATCCTGAATCTGTTTGCTAACCCCTATACCTTGCGCTTTTTTGACGAAACTGAGTATGCCAATGCTTTACTGGTAAGCTACCAGAATGACCCTGATGCAGAAAGTATTGCCGCCCAGATCATTTTTGGAGCAGAAGGAGCAGAAGGACGTTTACCCGTAAGTACTACTGCTCTTTTTGGTGAGGGTTTTGGCATATCCACTCCTTCTCTGCACCGCCTTGGTTACGGTTTACCCGGTGAGGTGGGTTTGAACAGGGATGAACTGGAGAAGATAGATCTGCTAGTGGATGAAGCTATTCGAAACCGGGCTACACCCGGATGTCAGCTTTTAGTAGCTCGAAAGGGAAAAGTTGTTTTTCACCGTACTTACGGCCATCATACTTACTCCAAAAAACAAGCTGTATCAGAGTTTGATTTATATGACCTGGCCTCAATTACCAAAATGGCGGCCAGCCTGCCCATGATCATGAAGTTGGTGGAAGAAAATAAAATAGACCTGGATAAAACGCTGGGAGAGTATTTGCCACAAGTAAGAGGAACCAATAAGGAGAACCTGGTTATCCGTGAAATGCTATCGCACCAGGCACGCTTACGGCCCTGGATACCCTTTTATATTGAGACCCTGAGCAAAGGCGCACAATTACCGGAATATTATTCAGGCCAGCGTGATTTTAACTTTCCCAATACGGTGGCTTCTGAACTTTACAGCACCCGCTCGGTGCGGGATACTGTACTGGCCCGTATTTATGACTCTCAACTGCTGTCTCAAAAAGAATATAAATACAGTGACTTGGGCTATTACCTTTTTATGGAGCTGATTGAAGAAATGGAAGGTGAATCTCTGGATGTGTTGGTAAGTAAAAACTTTTACCAGCCATTGGGCGCTTATACTATGACATATCGCCCATTGGAGAAATTTCCGAAAAGAGAAATTGTACCCACTGAAAATGACAAGATTTTCAGGAAGCAGGAGTTGAGAGGCTATGTACATGATCAGGGAGCGGCTATGCTGGGTGGTGTAGCCGGCCATGCCGGCTTATTCTCTAATGCTAATGATTTGGCTAAGCTTATGCAAATGTATTTGCAATACGGAACATATGGAGGTACGGAGTATTTTGATTCCGTTACCGTAAAGGAATTTACCCGCTGCCAGTATTGTGATGATGACAACAGGCGTGGTATCGGCTTTGATAAACCACAGATCAGTGGTCCTGGCCCTACTTGCGGTTGCGTATCACCACTAAGTTTTGGACATACAGGTTTTACAGGTACTATAGCATGGGCTGACCCCTCTGAAGAAATTATCTATATCTTTCTATCAAACCGGGTGCATCCCAATGCTGAAAACCGAAAATTACTTTCTTTGTCTACCCGTACCCGAATTCAAGAAGTAATTTATAATTCCATTGAAAATGAAAATCCGGTTCGCACTCTTATCAGTGATATTCAGCCTTAGTCTTTTAGCCCAGGAAGATTCAGCCGTAACAACTATGGCAGTAGATACTGCCATTATAAGCCGTTATCCCTCCGGGATGATCAAGTCTATGACCCATTTCAGGAATGACCGGAAAAATGGAGTATCCATAATCGTTAGTTCAAGTGGGAACATTATCCGTGAGGAGAATTTTAAAGAAGGTCAGTTTCACGGTGCCGTGAGAGTGTTTATGCAATCCGGAGAGGTGTTGGAAGAGAGCAACTACCAAAACGGTAAGTTGCATGGGCAGCACCTTAAATACTACGTAAGCGGAGATATACAGGAACGCACCAACTACACCTATGGTATAAAAGACGGGCCGGCCCTGTGGTATTATCAAAACGGTAATAAGGTTACGGAGTATACCTATACAAACGGATCAATTGAAGGAGAAAGTAAGACGTATTATGTGGATGGCTCCATAAAAGGTATATACCTGTATGAAGACAATGAGCGTAATGGCGTATACCGCGAGTTTTATAAATCCGGTAAAATAAGAGTAGAAGGTAAGTATAAGGATGATCTTAAAACCGGCAGGTGGAAAATTTATGATGAGGAAGGTAATGTAGCTAAGGAAGACAGGTATAAAAAGGGAGAACTAAGGTGAATATAGGTATAGTGTGTTATCCAACCTTTGGCGGAAGTGGAGTGTTGGCAACTGAATTAGGAAAGTACCTGGCCCGGCAGGGGCATAAGGTCCACTTTATAACCTACAGCCAACCAGTACGACTGGATATACTGGAGGAAAACATTTATTACCATGAGGTAAACGTTCAGGATTACCCCCTTTTTCAATACCAGCCTTATGAGTTGGCCTTGTCCAGTAAAATGGTGCGGGTTACTCTTAAATATAAGCTGGATATACTGCACGTTCATTATGCTATTCCCCATGCGTATGCCGGTTTTATGGCCAAGCAGATTCTGAAAGCCGAAGGTGTGGAGATACCCATTATTACAACGCTGCATGGTACCGATATAACCCTGGTAGGTAAAAACCCATCGTATAAGCCGGCTGTAACCTTCAGTATCAATAATTCGGATGTGGTTACCTCAGTGTCTGAAAGCTTGCGTCAGGATACGCTGGATCTTTTTGACATTACCCGTGATATTAAGGTGATCCATAATTTTGTGGACCTGGAGACATACAAGTCGGATGATAATTGTAAAAATGCTTTTGCTCCGGAAGGGGAGCGGGTTATTACCCATATCTCCAACTTCCGTAAGGTGAAACGTATTTCAGATGTAGTGGAGATATTTTACCGCATCCAGCAAAAAGAAGATGCCGTGCTCTTAATGCTGGGCGAAGGTCCTGAAAAAGAGAGAGCCCGCCAGCAGGCGCAGGAATTGGGTATTGCCGATAAAGTGAAGTTTTTAGGCAAAACCTCTGAAGTGGTCCGCGTCCTTTGTATTTCAGATTTGTTCCTGCTTCCTTCCGAAAAAGAAAGTTTCGGGTTGGCCGCTTTAGAGGCTATGGCGGCAGGTGTACCCGTTATTTCATCCAACACAGGTGGTGTGCCGGAAGTGAATTTTGATGGAATTACCGGTTTTACGGCTGAAGTGGGTGACGTGGAAAGAATGGCAGAAAGAGCGCTGTATATACTGGAAAATGAAGCACGTTTTGCCGAGTTCAGCGGGAACGCGCGCAAACAAGCCGAAAAGTTTTCACTGGAGCGTATCGGGCCGCTCTACTTTAATTTGTACAAAGAAGCGGTAGCCAGTTCTTCCGGTTCCGTTTTACCCGCTTAAACGAAAGACTTTATCCGCCCACACGTTTTACATGATACCCTTGTTTTTTAAGGTAGTCCATAGCTTTATCACGCACATCACCCTGAATGATAATCTCACCATCTTTACTGGAACCACCTACGGCACAATGGCTTTTAAGGTCTTTAGCCAAATCTTTAAGGTCTTCATCAGGCCCTTCAAAGCCCTTTATTAAAACCGCAGTTTTACCACCACGTCCTTTTTTCTCAATATGAGCCTCCAGGTATTGTTCTGAAGGGGAGAGGCTTTCATTTTCATGATCCTCATCGGCTTCAGGCACGGAGCCGGTACTGTATACCAAACCACCCAGGTCTTCAAGACTATTTAATTTCTTCTTACTCATTTTTTCAATCCTATTTCAGCCAGTCTCTCATTTAGGTATTCGCCTGCTGTAATGTCTTCATATTGTATAGGGTGTTCCGCATCCACACATTCATGCAGGCAATTTAATAGCATTTCAGAACGAGGGTGCAGGAAAAAAGGAATGGAGTAACGCGACTTTCCCCATTTCTCACGAGGTGGGTTCACCACACGGTGCGTGGTGCTGCGCAGTTTATTATTGGTTAAGCGTTGCAGCATATCACCCACATTCACAATAATCTGTTCTGGTAATGCTGTTACTGGTACATAGGCACCTTTTTTATTCATTACCTCCAGGCCCTCCGCACTGGCACCCATTAAAAGGGTAATGAGGTTTATGTCTTCATGTTCAGCAGCCCGGACCGCGTCTTGGGGTTCACCAGTAATAGGTGGGTAATGGATAGGGCGTAAAATGCTGTTCCCATTATGTATACGGCTGTCAAAATAGTTTTCTTCCAACCCAAGGTATAGCGCTATCGCCCGCAACATATTCCGTCCGGCATGCTCCAGAGTCTGATAAGCTTCCTTACCCACAGCATTGAATTCAGGCAGCTCTTTGACTATAATGTTAGCCGGGTATTCTTCTTGGATGGGGTCTTCATCTTCCACGTACTGGCCAAAGTGCCAGAATTCTTTCAGGTCGCCCGTATTACGTCCCTTGGCATGCTCCTTTCCAAAGGAAGTATACCCACGCTGTCCGGCCAGCCCGTCAATTTCATATTGATTTTTCAGGGTAGCAGGTAACTCAAAAAAGGCCTGTACCTGCTGGTATAATTGATTGGAAAGCGTTTCACTTAAGCCATGATTCTTAACGGCTACAAAACCAATTTCCTCATAGGCCTTACCCAGCTTTTCAACAAAGGCACGTTTACGGGATGTATCTCCGGAAAGAAAATCAGAAAGGTCAACCGAAGGAATATTATGAGTGGAATCCATCTTCAAAAACTTTGGGCGCTAAGATATTCAATGCGCCCGGCAAAACCTTAAAGTGAATCTTTTTTCCAAGTTTAAAGGGTTCACCATCCAGGTGTACTTTCTTACTTTTTTGTTTTACAATTACCTCATTGGTACGAAAAATATCGGAGTAGCGAGAGTCCTCAATATTTTTACTGAAGAGTTGCATAGCGACCATAGGGACAGCAAAACCGGGGAATTTATCCAGAATGCTTACATCCATAAGCCCATCGGAGATTGAAGCTTTAGGTGCTATAAAAGCATTGTTGCCAAACTGAGATCCATTGGCAAAACTGATGAGTAAAGCCCGCTTTTTAAAAGAACCGGTAGGCGTTTGTAATTTGTATTTTTTGGGTTTGTAACGGTGCCATTGGCTTAGTACGCTTTGCACATAAGTTAAAAATCCACGGGTGGGTTTTTGAGCAAAGTCATGTGCCACCCTGGCGTCATAACCTACACCCGCCACGTTAAAGAAGGGGATGTTATTGGCGGTGCATACGTCTATTTGGACTTTCTTGCTTTCGTGTAAACTATGAATAGCTTTCAACGGATTAGTGGGGATCTGCAGGTGCCGGCCCAGGCCGTTTCCTGAACCTATGGGAATAATCCCCAGGGTAGTATCCGTATGAATAAGACCACAGGCCGTTTCATTTACCGTACCATCTCCGCCAACGGCTACTACCAGATCCATTTTATTTTCAGCCGCCTCCATGGCAATATCTGTGGCATGCGAAGGCCCTTTGGTAAATTCAATGTGATAATCAAACTGAGCTCTGGATACTTCACTTTTCAGTTGTTCAATCAATTTGGCCTTATCACGAGTACCGCTGATGGGGTTAACAATAAAAAGCGTTTTCTGTGGATTCATCGGTGGCTAAAGTATTCTTTGCTTGTTAACTAATCATTATGAAATATGGGTATTTTTGGGCACCCAATACAAACGGTTTATGCGATTTCAGCGGAAAGGATTATCCAACGAAGAATTGATCGATATATATAAGGCTCTGCTCAAACCACGCCTTATTGAAGAGAAGATGCTTATCGCCCTGCGGCAAGGGCGTATTTCCAAATGGTTTTCGGGCTACGGACAAGAGGCTATCTCGGTAGGTGCAACTTTGGCTCTTCACAATGATGAGTACATTTTACCTATGCATCGTAACCTGGGAATATTTACCAGCCGCGAAGTACCCCTGGAGCGCTTGTTTTCCCAGTTTCAGGGTAAGGCCAAAGGTTTTACCAAAGGCCGGGACCGCTCGTTTCACTTTGGAAGTAATGAGCATCACCTGGTGGGTATGATCTCTCACCTGGGCCCGCAAATGGGTATTGCAGATGGAATAGCCTTGGCTACTAAGCTGAAAGGAGAAAATAAAGCCACGCTGGTGATAACCGGAGATGGCGGAGCTAGTCAGGGTGATTTTCATGAAGCTATTAATGTGGCGGCCGTGTGGGATCTGCCTGTTATCTTTTTAGTAGAGAATAATCATTGGGGTCTTTCCACACCTTCCGAGGAGCAATTCCGGTTCAAGAGCTTTGTATACAAGGCTATAGGTTACGGTATAAAAGGAAATAGTATTGACGGGAACAATGTTCTGGAAGTATACCATGAAGTGCAGAAAATAGCCGAAGATATGCGTGTTAATCCCGGACCTTTCCTCTTGGAGTGCCGTACTTTCCGAATGCGTGGCCACGAAGAAGCTTCCGGTACTAAATACTATCCGGATGGATTACAGGATAAGTGGGCTAAAAAAGATCCGGTGGAAAACTACCGGGCTTTCCTGATAAATAAAGGCATCTTATCGCCAGAGCTGAATGGGAGCATGGTGGAGGAGATCAAAAAAGAAATAAGCGGTGCTTTTGAAACCGCTTTAGCAGAAGAACCTATTTCATTTGATCTGAACCGGGAATTAACCGATCGTTTTGCGGCATTTGAAGCAGAGGTACAGCCTCCTTCGGAGAAAAAGAAAGAGATCAGGATCGTAGATGCCTTGAGTGATGGCTTAAAAGAAGCCATGCACCATCATCCCAATCTGATTTTGATGGGGCAGGACATTGCTGAATACGGAGGAGTGTTTAAAATTACCGATGGCTTTGTAAAAGAGTTTGGTAAGGAGCGGGTACGAAATACCCCACTTTGTGAAGCGGCTATTGTAGGAAGTGCTCTTGGTCTTTCGATAAAGGGTTTTAAAGCAGTTATGGAAATGCAGTTTGCAGATTTTGTGACTGAGGGTTTTAACCAGATCATAAATAACCTGGCCAAGATCCATTGGCGCTGGGGACAAAAGGCTGATGTGGTAATCCGTATGCCAACCGGTGCCGGAGTGGGTGCCGGCCCGTTCCATTCTCAAAGTAATGAGGCCTGGTTTACGCATACACCCGGTTTAAAAGTGGTGTATCCTGCCTTTCCTCAGGACGCCAAGGGTTTACTTATAAGTGCCATTGAAGAACCGAACCCGGTTATGTTTTTTGAACATAAAGCCCTTTACCGCAGTGTGTATGGCGAAGTTTCCGAAGGCTATTTTAATTTACCCATCGGAAAGGGGAATTTGTTACGTGAAGGCGAAAAGCTGAGCATCATAACTTATGGACAGGGAGTACATTGGGCGCTGGAATACCTGGATCAAAACCCGGAAGTATCCGCTGATCTTATTGACCTCCGCTCACTGATGCCTTTGGATGAGGAGTTGATCTATGATTCGGTAAAAAAGACCGGTCGGGCTCTTATTCTTCAGGAAGACTGCCTGTTTGGAGGAATCGCATCTGATATTGCAGCCATGATCAATGAAAACTGTTTTACGCATTTGGATGCTCCGGTAAAGAGGGTGGGCAGTTTAGATACCCCGGTGCCTTTTGCCAAAGAGCTGGAAGATCACTTTTTACCTGAAAAACGCTTTGCTGAAGCCCTGCGGGAACTGCTGGATTATTAGTTAGCTTTTACCGCTGCGTGGGTGAAAATCCATAATGGTTTTGTGTAATGAACTCTGATCCAGATGTGTGTATATCTCAGTGGTAGTGATGCTTTCATGGCCCAGCATTTCCTGCACCGCCCGTAAATCGGCCCCACCTTCTACCAGATGGGTGGCAAAACTATGGCGAAATGTATGTGGACTAACCGTTTTGGATATACCGGCCGTTTCGGCCAGGTTCCGGGTTAAAGTAAAGATCATGGCCCGGCTAAGTTTTTTTCCTCTGCGGTTCAGAAATACAAAATCCTCATAGCCCTTCTGAATATCCAGGTGTACCCGGCTCTGCCGGATGTAGATATTCAGGAATTTAATGGCCATTTTATTAATAGGTACCAGTCTTTCTTTATCACCTTTACCTGTAACACGAATAAGCTGATCTTTCAAAAACAGATCAGAGATGCGTAAACCCGTTAATTCGGAAACCCGTAAACCGCAGCCATATAAAACCTCAAAAACAGCCTTGTTCCTATGCCCCTCCGCCTTGCTCATATCAATGGAATTAATGAGTTTATCAATCTCATCTCTGCTCAGTACTTCAGGTAGTTTACGGCCCATTTTAGGGCTCTCCAGTAATTCGGCAGGATTTTCGTCCAGGTAATCTTCCAGGAGGAGGTATTTGTAAAAAGCCCGAAGTGTGGAAACCAGCCGGGCTTGTGATCTGGCGCTGATACCTGACTTAGCCTGAGCATTAATGAACTGTTGCAGATCGTCAGGTGTAAGTTGCAAAGGCCGCCAGTCCGCTTCTTCAGAAAATCCTGCTATTTTCTCGAGATCGAGTGTGTAGGAAGTAATAGTGTTTTCCGATAGCCCCCGCTCCAGTTTAAGGTAGTGCTGAAAATCACGAAGGGCCTGCAACCAGTTCATAGCTTTACTTTACTTTTAAAACTCAAAAATAAGGAAATGCGCATCGGGATTATTAACGGACCTAATCTGAATTTGTTGGGCAAAAGAGAGCCTGAAACCTATGGTACACAGGATTTTGATAGTTTCCTGGATGTACTGAAAAAAGATTACCCTCATATAGAGTTTGAATACATTCAGAGTAATACTGAAGGTGAACTGGTGAATCAGTTACACCGGATGGGTGAAAACACGGACGGCATTATTCTTAATGGTGCGGCTTATACCCATACCTCCATAGCTTTGGGCGATGCAGTAGCCGCTATAGATACTCAGGTGGTTGAGGTGCACATTTCCAATGTATACCAAAGAGAGATTTTCCGGAAGAGTTCATACGTTTCTTCTCATGCTAAAGGCCTTATAGCAGGTTTTGGTTTACGTGGCTATAGGCTGGCTGTGGAGAGTCTGCTATGATTCATTAAAGAGATCCGAAAACCGTCTTTTCTTACTCACATAAAAGGCTTTTACAATACTGCCCGAATATACACCCGGAAGATCATGAATAGAGCGGGAAGGGCGGTTGACTCTGGCTCGCGCCATACGGTTAAACCTGCGGTAAAAAGCAAAATGGGCACGAAGTACGGCCCAGCAATGCCTGGGTTTTCCTTCTGTAATGAATTTGACCCCGGCTATACCGTCCAGTACCAATCGCTGCATAATACGGGTAAAACCTTCCCAGGCGGGTAAATTCAGGTATAGAATGATAAGGCTGTTCCGGAAATTGAGATAGGTTTTTTGCGGAGAGATTTTATTCAGCGTGGCTCCACCTAAATGATATATCACGGAGGCAGGCTCACAAGCTACCTTGTAATCATTTAAATGCATCCGCCAGCAAAGATCAATCTCTTCCATATGAGCAAAAAGAGATTCATCAAGCCCACCAGCCTTTTTAAAAGCTTCATGCCTTATCACGAGACAAGCTCCAGAGGCCCAGAAAACTTCTTGGTAATCATCATATTGGCCACGGTCTTCTTCATACTCATAAAAAATACGGCCACGGCAAAAAGGATATCCCAATACATCTATCCATCCCCCTGAAGCGCCTGCGTATTCAAAATGATCGGGCTGCTTTAAGTCCTTTATTTTGGGTTGCAGTGCCCCTAAGCCCGGGTTTTCTTTCATGCGTTGCAAAAGTGGTTGTAACCAGTTTTCAGTTACTTCCACATCACTGTTTAATAACACTACATATTCCTCAGGAATGGATTGTAAACCTTTATTATACCCACCCGCATAACCATAATTACCATCGTTACAAATCACCTTAACAATGGGGAATTCTTTTTGCAACAATTCAATACTTTGGTCTGAAGAGTCATTGTCTATTACGTAAATAGTGGCTAAGTCTTCTGTATACTTAAGTACTGAAGGTAAAAAACGTTGCAGCAGGGCGGCTCCGTTCCAGTTTAATATAGCTATGGCAGCAGAATCAGGCATATTTCCAACGTTTGTGGCTCCAAAGCCAGTTTTCCGGTGTTTTGCGGATTACATCTTCTAGTGCTTTTACGTGGGCATTGGTTACTTCATAAGGCTCAGTGGCCTGCACATCTTCAAATAACAATTTTGCACTTACCTCGTAATGCCCTCTTTTCACACGTTGAATATCAATAAATACTACACCCAGGTCACATTTTTTGGAAAGATTTTCCACCCCCAGGTGTACAGGTGTGCTTTGGTTCAGAAAATCAGTGCGGTACTTGATCTTACCTTTGTGAGGGCTTTGATCTGCCATAAACACATATAGTGGAGACTTAGCCGGATTATTCAACATAAAGGGGTAGGTCTCTTCCATGGGGAAGAGCTTCAATCCAAACTGTTCCCGTATGGCCACAATCTTGCGGCTGAAGTAGGTATTGGTAAGGGGATGGTATACTGCAAAGCAGGGATTGGGTACCCATAGGGGAATGCTCATAGCGGTCCATTCAAAATTGGTATAGTGCCCCATTACCATGATCACACCCTTATCCTGATCGTATAATTTCTGGAATACTTCCGGGTTTAAAAGTTTAAAACGCTTGCGCATGGTTTTGGCGCTGACATTCAACGACTTGAAGGATTCTACAATGAGGTCCGTGAAATTGGCGTAAAAACCCTGACGGATAGAATTGATTTCCCTTTCACTTTTTTCGGGGAATGATTTTCTTAAATTGGAATTGATCACCTCCTTGCGATATTGAACCACATCGGCTACTATGAAACGTAAAAAATCGCTGAACACGTACAGCAGGCGGAAGGGCAGGAAGGAAATAAGCCTTCCTATACCAATGGCCAGATAATAGGCAATCATGCCGCGAATTTACCAGTTTGGGTTGGAATTACTACGCGACTTAAAGATCATGTTGTTATTGAGGCGTGAACCGGGTGAATCCTGAGAGATATCATCACTTCGTGAATCAATATCCGGCCCTACGCCACCGGCTCCGCGATTAGCCATAGTGTATTTCCATCGGCTGTCAAATAACTCACCTAATGCTGTAGAGTGGATGAGTTCATAATCATTGGTAGAACGGTCAAATTCGGCAAATACAAAAAAGCGATTGGTTTGATTGATCACATATTTACTATCTACCTGATTATACTGCCATATTTGATACGGAGGTAAAGCTGGTTCAAACCTGCGGTCATCCACCATATCCGGGCGGCCATATTGGAGATAAACTCTTCCCCGGCTGGTTTTATAGCCTTTTTGAATACGGGTGCCATAAAGTTTATTGGCAATTTTCACTTCTGTATGATAGCGGTTCCACTCTCCGGCTGGGTCATTGGAATTTATGTTTTGCCAGAATACATAGAAATAACGCTTCATTTGACTTTTATCGCGGCTTTCTAAAAGTGATTTTTGATAGTTGCGTTCTGCATCATTGCTGATGGGTTGCAGATAAGTCATATAAGTATATATAGAATCAAAATCATCTATACCGTCTACAAAAGTGCCTGTTATATCAAGATCACCAGCCTGGCTTAAAAGCAAAGGTTTAACGCTGCCATTCCTGCGGAAAAAGAACTCTTTCTTTTGGATCACGGTTTCACTTTGACGGTTTAAAGCCTCTACCACCAAATTGTAATTTCCGGTAGGTAATTCCCCAATGCTAAAACTAGCGAGTATCGGTTGTACACCACTGGCTTGTTTCTTGGCAAAAGAAGCATATTTATCAAGGGCCTGCCCATTATCACTACTTTCAATGTAGTATTTCAAAAGGTAAGATTCTCCTTCTCCCAGGCTTTGATCCAGATTATAGAGTTCCAGGTAAAAAGAAAGCTTGTCTATATTTTCAGGAAAGTAATAGGACCCTGAACTTACCATGGGTATCAGTTCGTAACCTGATTTAGCATATTTATTTTTTTCACTGGCTGGTTTGTAACTATCCAACATCAGAAAATCAGAAGCCGAAGCTTTTTCTGTGATGGGCCGCACTTTTATTTCATGATCAATAGTATAATGTTCGGTAGAGTCATGAATATCTTCTAATTCCATGACCAGTGTATAAGTGCCGGGATCTAATAAAAAGCGTTCCTGTTGAATAAAAACATTTTGCACTTTACTGGTATCATCAGAAGAGGCTAGTATTCGAAAACGATCAGCCGCCTGAATGGTAGAATCCTTTTTAAAAACCACTGTCACTTCTACTCCTCCCGTAAATTTAGATTCATTGGCTTGCTTTATAAAAGTGAGCGTTTGACCGTTCAGCGCAAAATAAAGTTCCAGGTAAGGCAGGTTGTCATCCGATTGATACTGGGCGTAAGAAACATCAAGACCTAAACCGCTGGCAAATAAATGGTTTATTAACAGGCAAGTAGCGGCCAGGAAAAAAGCTGCTTTTTTCATTATGTTTTATCGTTTCACGTAAAGTTACAAATTTGACACCAAAGATGGTGAGAGGTTGTTTGCTGAGCAAAAAATATTATTACTTTTGCAGCCCTCGGGAGAGATGGCAGAGTGGTCGAATGCGGTGGTCTTGAAAACCATTGACCTTCACGGGTCCGGGGGTTCGAATCCCTCTCTCTCCGCAAAGAAAAGCCCTGAATTGTAAATGCGATTCAGGGCTTTTTGATTGCGAAAAGCTCAATCTTGCTTTAGAGACGTATGACTTCGGAAGAAGGTCTTTGGGTATTTCTTTAGGAGCTTACCTTACAATGGGTCATACTAATTTCCTCTCTGACCCGTCTTAAACGCAAAGTATTTCTGATCTTTTTTGAGTAGGCTTTCCTAAATTGATTAAAACATAACTGTTTGATTTTAGTGTTCTTAATAAGATGGATATTCTATATCAACAGTTTCAAAAAAGTTTTTGAGAATTTCCGCTACAGCATAATTTCGGTACCAGCGTTTATCAGCTGGAATTATATGCCAGGGTAACTGATTGCACTGGTTAAGAAGCGTATGATAAGCTTTACGATACAGGTCCCATTGCTGGATTACTAAATCATCTTCTTTGGTGTATTTCCATCGTTTATGGGGCTTTGTTTTACGTTCGTTGATTCGTTTGAGTTGTTCTTCAGCAGAAATATGGAGGTAAAACTTCAGGATGAAAGTGTGGTTAGCTGAAAGGTGATGTTCCAATTCATTGATGAGATTAGTCCGGTGCTGTAGTCTTTCTTTTTCAAGTGTTCCGCTTACCATAGGTACCAAAATATCCTCGTAATAAGAGCGGTTAAAAATCTGAATCATTCCCTTAGACGGAAAATGCGGGTATATCCTCCATAAAAAATCATGCTTTTTTTCATCTTCCGTAGGTTTTTTAAATGATTTGACCAATACACCCTGCGGATTCATGCCACTAAAGGCATGCCTTATGATGCCGTCCTTTCCGGAAGCATCCAAACCCTGCAGTATAATCAGTAAGCTGTAGCGGCCATCAGCATAGAACTTGTTTTGCAATTCAAAAAGTTCTTTTCGCAATTTTCGCAAACCCTTTTTACAGTAAGCTTTTGAAATATCAATAGGAGGAAGGGTAGATTTGGTATCCAGGTCTGTCATAACCTTATTTTGTTAATTAACGATCCTTTAATTTAGCAATAAACCCGAAACCCTTTTGCGAGGAGGTTGCTAAATACTAACAATAGAGAAATCCGGACTTTAATATGAATAATTCACGTATATTTTGATCCAATTCGGCTAATTTCACCTTAAATTCAAACCACACATGAAAGGCATTGTATTTACCAAGTTTTTTGAAATGATCGAAGAAGAGAATGATTACGAAATGGTAGATAGCATTCTGGAAGAGGTACAACCCGAATCAGGAGGAAGTTATACAGCCGTAGGAACCTACAGTCATACAGAGATGGTAAACCTGGTGGTGGCGTATGCTCAAAAGGCAGGAATACCGGTTGACACAGCCCTACACAAATTCGGCCGGTATTTATTTGACGTTTTTTATAATAACTACCAAGCTTTTTTTCCTCCCGATCAAACCGCTTTTGAGTTTCTGCGGTCTATTGATGGATATATTCATATTGAAGTGGCTAAATTGTATCCGGATGCCCAGCTGCCTCGCTTTGAAACAGAAGAACCGGAGCCGGGTATATTGGTGATGACCTACATTTCCGAACGTAAAATGGCTGACCTCGCTTACGGACTCATTGAAAAAACGCTGGAACATTTTAAAGAAACCAAGAGTATAAGTAAAGAAATACTTGCTGCAGACGGTAGCCACGTAAAGTTTACTATCAAATAAATAGGCTTGAGCGATCAGGATGTTTTAAAAAGGCGGTTGGAACGGGAAATTAAAGCCCGTAAGCAGGCTGAACAAATACTGGAAGAAAAGGCCTTAGAGTTGTATCAAAGTAATGAGCAACTCAAAAGCCTAAACCATTCTCTGGAAGAAACTGTTGAGAAACGTACCCGTGAATTAGCCGAAAGTCAGAAGCAGTTTAAGTCCTTGGTTGAATCAGCCGGAGATATTATTTACAATGCGGATGCCCGGGGATTCTTCACCTATGTAAACCCTATTGCCGAAGAACTTCTGGGGTACAAAAAGCAAGAGTTGCTGGGTCGGCACTACACCGAATTAGTCCGGTCGGATAAGGCAGAGGCAGTGCGGGCTTTTTACTTGCAAATACTTAAGGAAAAAAAAGAAACGAGCTATTACGAATTCCCGGTGGTTTGTAAAGATGGAACAGAATTGTGGTTGGGCCAAAGAGTACAGATCGCATTTAAAAAGGATGAGGCCCATGAGATTACAGCTGTAGCAAGAGATATAAGTGCGCTGGTAGAGGTTCGTAATGCTCTGGAAGCTAGCGAGAAAAAATACCGTGGTATTATAAACAGCATGGAATTAGGCCTGCTGGAAGTAAGTCGTGAGGGCATTGTGATCAAAGCCTACGACTGGTTTTGTGATATGACGGGTTATACAGCTGAAGAGCTGGTAGGCAAAGACCCTATCCCCATTCTTATGCATCCGGATGAAGTGGAGGTTATGCATCAACAAGATGCAAATCGTAAGCGAGGACAGGCCGGTGTATACGAAGTGCGAATACGGAAAAAGAATGGGACCTATATATGGGTGGCGATTAGCGGAGCCCCTTTTTATGACACTAAAGGGCGTATGATCGGTTCCATCGGTATCCATCTCGATATTACCCATCAGAAAAAATTACAGGAACAACTGGAACTGGCCCGGGAGGAAGCAGAAAATGCCCGCCAGGCTGAAAAGGAATTTTTAGCTCATATGAGTCATGAGATCCGCACCCCCCTCAATGCGGTGGTGGGGATGACAAACCTGTTGGCCTCTACCGAACTTTCAAAGGCTCAAAAAGATTATGTACAGGACATCAAATATGCCGCAGATGTATTGCATGGCCTGATCAGCGATGTGCTTGATATTTCCAAGATAGAAGCCGGTGAAGTAGAAATGCTGGAAAGTGAGTTACACCTGGAGCAGACAATTGCCATGTTATGCAAAACGCTGGATTACCGGGCACGCGAAAAAAGGAACACCCTTACCTATACGATCAGTCCGGCAGTACCCTCGATTATACAGGCCGATCGTAATTTTCTAAACCAAATATTACTTAACTTATTGGGTAATGCTTTAAAATTTACCGAGAATGGAACTATTAGTATAGATGTGGAAGTGGCCGGTAAAATTAAGGAAGGACTTTTATTAAAATTTACAGTATCCGATACGGGCATTGGTATTGGTCCGGAAAAGATGCATACTATTTTTGAACGCTTTAAGCAGGAAAAAGCCGAAACACGCAAGATTTACGGAGGTACCGGTTTAGGACTGGCTATTTGCCGGCATTTAGTGGAACTGCATGGCGGAACCATCTACGTGGATAGCGAGGAAGATAAAGGTTCTCAATTCATTTTCTCACTCAAGGTAAGAGCTGTTACCACAACCGATTCCGGACAATCCCTGGGAGAATTAACGCATATCCTGAAAGCACCTTCAACCTTAAAGCTGCTGGTAGCGGAAGATAATGAGTTGAACCAAAAATACATAAGTGCCTTGTTGAAACAATGGGGAGTAGCCCATCATTTGGCAGATAACGGGCAGGAAGCGGTACAGCAGTCCCTCAAACACCTTTACGATCTTATATTAATGGACATGCAGATGCCGTTGATGAATGGCTATGAGGCTACACTGGCTATTCGCGAAGATGCTGAAAACCCCAATCAGCAAACTAAAATACTGGCACTTACCGCTTCTGCCTTAATTGATGAAAAGAAGAAGGCCCTGCAAGCTGGCATGGATGACCATTTGACTAAACCCTTTACTCCAGATCAGTTGCTTAATTTTTTAAGTCAACATCTTGGTTCAGATCAACTCCTGATGCAGGAGGAAACAAATACAGCCGAAAATTTGAACTCTTTTCAGGCCATGGACCTTCCCGCTAAAATAGATCAGGAAACCTTATACGCTTTTTACGTGGATGACCTGGATTATGCCAGGGAGATGACAGCTTTTTACCTGAAAATTATTGATGATGAAGTGCTTAAAGCTCAGGATCACCTGCAGAAAAATAATTATGAGGAAGCAGTAAGCTGGGTGCATCGGATGAGTTCCAACTTCTTTATGGTGGGTTTACCTCATGTTAGCCAAAGCATGCGAAGGTTAGAGACGGAATTAAAAAGTCAACAAACCCTGGAAAATAAGGTGGAGGAAATACAAGGCATTTTGGAGGAGGTAAAACAAACCAAAAAAGATATACAGCTGCTGCAGAACCAGATTATTAAAGTTTTGAAACATGATTAAAGTCCTGATTGTAGATGATGAAGCGATGGCGCGGGAAGCGCTGCACTACCTGCTCAAAAAGTTTGAAGACGTGGAGGTTCTCGAAGTATTTGAATCGGCTATTGAGGCCCGTAAATATCTTAATGAAAACAGTGCCGACCTGATCTTTTTGGATGTGGAAATGCCGGGCCTTACCGGAATGGAGTTTCTGGCTACAGCCAGAAACTTACCCGAGATCATACTGACTACCAATAACCCCGATTATGCCGTGGAGGCCTTTGAATATAAGGTGCTGGATTTTCTCACGAAGCCCATCAATTTTGCACGCCTTTCCAAGTCGTTAGATCGCTATAAGGAAAGTCTTAACAGAGAACCCAGTACCCGCGAGGATATGTTCGTCCGCTCTGAGGGGAAGTTTGTGCGGATTGCTTTTGATGATCTCTTATACGCACAAACTATGGATGATTATATGTGTCTGTATATGAAAGATAAGAGTAAACACATTATCCATTCCACCTTATCCAAACTGGAAAAAGATTTACCACAGGAACGCTTTCAGAAAGTGCACCGCAGTTACCTTATCAATCTCTCCAAAATTGTGGATGTAGATGAAACCACCGTGGTCATTGAAAAAGAAGTGATTCCCGTAAGCCGTGCCTTTCGGCCTGTATTGAAGGATAGGTTGGGCTTAAAGTAACCTTTGAAAATTGCCGGTTTTTACTGCATTCTGAACTTAAACAAAAACCGGCCTATAACCTGGCCAGGCTGTACTATTGAGCTTACCGAATAACCAAACTCCTAAAAATACCCCCCAAACTCCTAAAACCCTTTAATAAAGTACACCAGGCTTCGGACTATTGCTATCAAATTACGATACCATGAAGATACTAATAGCGGAGGACCAGCCGCTTATCCTGCACAGCATCAGCTACAAGCTGAAAAAAGCAGGATATGATGTGCAAGGTGTAGTAGACGGTCAACAAGCCAAAGACTTTTTCCAGTCCGAAACACCAGATATGGTCATCACCGATATACTCATGCCCTTTGTAACCGGGCCAGAGTTCATTCATTTCATTAGGGAGGAGCAGCAGAGTAAGGTACCAATCATGGTGCTTTCTCAGGTAGGCGTGGAAAGGGACAAGGTCAAATGTTTTGATTTGGGAGCAGACGATTATATGACCAAGCCCTTTCTTCCTGCCGAGCTGGTGGCCCGTGTGAAAAGATTTGAACGTCTGAGTCAGGCCGGATGAAAACAGGCATCTTTTTTATAGTGTTATTAGCATGGGGTACAACTCATGCGCAGTCTTCCAATTGGGCTGACTCACTGCAGCATCACTTGGAACATAAGGGCTACTTCTACACCAAAAACTGGAGCCAAAGCCAGGCACCTGCCGTGCAAAACCAACTGAAACCGCTATTTACCCCTATAGCCATAACTCATCTGAATGATGGTGTTTCCTTTCGTCAGCAAACCGACCGGGTAGATGACAACCAAACCTGGAGTGAAACTCAGGTGGGTCTTACTTTAAAAAGAAAGAAACACACAGCCGTATTTTCCGGCTACCGGGCCACCCGTTTCGGGCAAAACAGCCACCAATTTGATTGGGACCATTATTGGGTAGCCCATCCCAAATTCTACTTCAATCTCAATGCTTCCGTGAGTGATGCGGTGCTCTTTCCCGCCTGGAAAGGAGCCGCCACCTGGAGCTATACCGGTTTTGAAAAAAAAGAAATAGCCCTGGCGTATCGCTATCACGCCTTTCCTGGCAACCCGGTGCACATGATAGGTTTGTCCGCCACCTGGTACGTTAACGACCTGTATGCCTTCGTACACTATTTTAACGTGCGGACCACTTCCGGCAGTAGCAACGCCCTTTTATTCAGGCTGCGCCAGTACCTTCACAACCAGCGGGGGTATTTTATGCTCAACGGAGCCTTTGGCGCAGAGGTAGACCGGTCCAGGATTTCCGGGCAGTTATTAACCTCCAACCGCATCGGAGGAGGTTTTCACTACCGCCTGTCTCCGCTCTTTTCAGCCGAAGTAGTATTAGCAGCCGAAAAGCAGGCCCTGAGTGAAGACCTTAGCCGTAACCTGCTTTCGACCAACTTTAGTGTGACCTATCATTTTCAAAGGACCAAACGGAAATGAGCCTTACACCCGCCTATATCACTCTTCTCAGCACCCAGGTAGCCCCCGTGCGGGAAACGGCTGAGCGCCTCAGCGATATGCGGGATAAGAATATTACCCATATGGTAGAGGAAGAAACGCTATTGTTATGGATCACCGGTATCGTAATCGGTCTGTTTGCAATGGCGCTTCTTTTCTTCCTCGCCACTTTGGTGAGCCGTAAGATCAAGAACATCAAAATGGCCCGGGTAGAAGTGCTCGATCAAAAATACCTGCAATTCCTTTCCGAACTGATCAGTGGAGAGGCAGCCAATCCTATGCACGGGCTATTAGGATTGCAATCCGAAACTACGCTGAGCCTGGATAAGGATGATATTGCCAAAGCCCTGCCCCGTGAAGTTTTAAAAACCAACTTATTGGAATTACACCGCCACCTGGCCGGGGAAGAAAAAGGCAAGCTGCGTGAAGTATACCTGATGTGGGGCTACGCCAAAGAAGCCCTGAAAGATCTGAACGCTAAGCAATACGAGCGTAGAGTAGCCGCCATAGGGGAACTAGCCCAAATGGATATCCGTGATGCCTACCAGGATATATTCGAACTGATTAATGATAAAACTGAAGTAGTACGGGATAAGGCCATTAAAGCCCGTGCCCAACTGGATGTGGCACCCCTCAGTATGCTCAGCGAGCTGGAACATTCCCTCTCGCCCTGGCAGCAAACTTTTATTTACAATGCCCTGGTGCACTTTCACAGCGAAAACCTGCCTTCCCTGCAAAAATACCTGGATGCGGAAAGGGAAGATATCGTACTCTTTTCCATGACGTTGGCCGGTAAGTTTTACCAGACGGATTGTGTAGATATCCTATTGGCCAAATTAGAGGAAGAAAGCCGGGATATCCGTTACCGCGCTATTGAAGTGCTGGGGCAATTTCCTTCACCTGTAGTGAAAGAAAAACTACAGCTCCATTTTGACGGGGCAACCGAAGCCGGGGAACAGCATCAGGTGTTAAAAGCCCTGGAATCCATGTTAAACACAGAAGATACTGATTGGCTCTTTGCATTACTGTCAGCTGATGATCGTGACCTGGTGATCACCGCAGCCCGCTTTTTACAAACCATTAACGAAAACGCAGACCTGGCACTGGCTATTTCTCCTGAAAAGGAGGAGTGGCTCCAACATGCCCTGGATGCCTCAATACATCAATTATGATCTGGAATATCTTAAATTACATAGTCGATTTTTTTGAACTGGGCGTATTCTTTTACTGCAACGGTATTTTATTGTCGTACTGGATCATCAGTATAGTGTCCTTTAAGGAAGTAAAAAAATACCGTAAGGATACCCAAAACGAGCATTTTGACGAGCTGTTGTCTTCACCCTTCCTGCCTTCCATTTCCATCATTGCCCCAGCTTATAATGAGTCGGTGACCATTGTGGACAATATCCGTAGCCTATTATCCCTGCACTACAGCAAACTCGCGGTAATCGTAGTGAATGATGGCTCCAAAGATGAAACCCTGCAAACCGCCATTGATGCTTATGACCTGGAAAAGGTGAACTGGGCTTACGATATGAAAGTAAAAACCAAAAACGTACGTGGCATCTATAAGTCCAAAAACCCCTCTTTTTCCAAACTCATTTTTGTAGATAAGGAGAATGGGGGCAAGGCCGATGCCATCAATGTAGGGGTGAACGTGAGTAGTTCGCAGTATTTTGCCTGTATTGATGTGGACTGCATCATAGAACAAGATGCTTTTTTAAAGTTGGTACGTCCCATTATGCGGAATACCAAAGAACGCATCGTAGCTGTGGGGGGTATCGTTTGGCTCACTAATGATTCTGAAGTGAAACAAGGCAAACTCATCGACCTGAAGATGCCCCGGCAATTTATTCCCCGCATGCAGGTACTGGAATATTTCCGGGCCTTTTTACTGGGCCGTACCGCCTGGAGCAAGTTCAATGGGCTACTGCTCATCTCCGGTGCCTTCGGCATTTTTGACCGGGAGATCGTTCTCGAAGCCGGAGGCTATCGCCATGATACGGTAGGAGAAGATATGGAACTGGTGATGCGTATGCACGCCCTGATGCGCGAGCGTAAGGAAGCGTACCGTGTAGCTTATATCCCTGACCCATTATGCTGGACCGAAGCCCCGGGAGATTACAAGATCCTGGGCCGTCAGCGTAACCGCTGGACGCGTGGTACCATTGAATGCCTCCTTTTTCACAAAAAGATGTTCTTTAATAAAAAGTTCGGGGCTCTCGGCTGGTTGAGTTACCCTTATTGGTTGTTTGCCGAGTGGTTGGCGCCCCACGTAGAGTTCTTTGGCCTGATCTTTTTCTTCCTGATGGCATTATTTGGTTTCGCCAACTGGCATTTCTTCTTTTATATGATCTTCCTGGTGTACGCCATGGCCTTGTCCATCAGCGCCTTTGCCATCTTCACCCAGGAGCGTACCTATGGCAGCTATACCCGTATTAGCGATCTGCTGAAGATCTTTGGTACCGCGGCTGTGGAAGCCTTTACCTACCACCCCCGTACGGTAAAATGGTCGCTCAAAGGCAACTGGCATTTCTTTACCGGTAAAAACAACGGTTGGGGCGAAATGACACGGGCCGGTTTTCAAAAGAAGGAGTAACAATTTTCAAAACCTTCCAGGTTTTCACCATACTGAAGAGAAACCTGTGATTTCGAAGTATCGAAGACTGACTAACGAAACATACTTAGAGATATAAATTTTGAATCACAGCTACAGAATGTACAGGATAATGTACGTTTCATATCATTGCTCAAATTTCAAGGCCATGGAAATTACCAGTTTGACTGATTTCAGAAAAAACATGCGGGCATACTTTGATAAGATCTTACAATCAGGCAAGCCTTTATTTATTACCCGGCCCAAGGGTGAGGATGTCGTAATTTTGAGTAAGGCCGAATACAACAGTATGCAGGAAACCTTCCATCTCTTGCGCAGTCCAAAGAATGCCAAACGCCTTTTACAAGCTATAGAAAACGATAAGAAAGGGGGCGGTACCACACGGGAACTTTCCGATCTATGACGGTGATCTTTATGGATCAGGCCTGGGAGGACTATTTGTATTGGCAGCAGTATGATAAAAAAGTCCTGAAGAAGATCAATCATCTGATCAAGGATATTGCCCGTAACGTCTACGAGGGCCTGGGGTCTCTCGAACCTTTAAAACACGATTTATCCGGGTATTGGTTCAGGCGCATTACATTAGAACATCGCTTAGTATATCGGGTAGTGGAGGGTGAGATCAGAATTATGCAGTGTAGGTATCATTATTAGAAGGTTTGTTCCGGTTTATAGTTATCAATGTTCCTCTTCGATACTTTCCAATCCTTTACACGAGGGATAGAAAAACTTAAGCCGATATGGGTTTGTATACATAAAGGCTGCCTGACAGTCTGAGTAACGTATTGAAGACTGACCTATCCACTTTTACTCTTTGCCCCGGCTGGGTTTCGATACACCCGAAGTAAGTTCAGGTCACCCGACCTAATAGCCTTGGCCTTCGGAGTAAATGCTTCTCTCTCTCAAGCCATACTTTGGTTTCAATGTGTGTTTCAGGAAAGATTAAAAACCCCTTTGTTTAAACCTTGATGGTTATTTAGGACTAGTCACAGGAGGAGTTACACTGAGCTTGTCGAAGGGCCAAACTCCGAAACATCCCCCCCAAACTCCTAAAACTTCCCAACTCCCCCTCCTATCTGCGATTTATTTGCTTCATCAATTAAAAACAAATAAACAAAACGATATGTGTGGAATAGTTGGATACCTCGGAACCAAAGAAGCGTACCCCATTTTAGTGAATGGCCTTAAGCGCCTTGAATATCGCGGCTACGATAGTGCCGGTATTGCCCTTCTGAACGAAGAAACTTTAAACATTTATAAGCAAAAGGGGAAAGTGGCCGAACTGGAAGCCCTTTGCGAAAAACAAGATAAAACCGGTCATATCGGCATCGGACACACCCGCTGGGCTACCCACGGTGAAGCCAACCAGGTGAACGCCCACCCGCATACCACCGAATACGGTAACCTGGCCATGGTGCACAACGGCATCATTGAGAATTACAGCACTCTGAAAACCGAATTACGTATGCGCGGTCATCACTTTCAGAGTGAAACCGATAGCGAAGTACTCATTCATCTCATCGAAGAGATCCAGAAAAAAGGTGATTTTTCTTTGGAAGATGCAGTGCGACTGGCCCTTAAGAAAGTAGTGGGTGCGTACGCCATTGTGGTAATGTCGAAAAACGACCCTGAAAAACTAGTAGCCGCAAAAAAGAGCAGCCCGTTGGCTTTGGGATTGAAAAAAGGCGAATTTTTCATAGGTAGTGATGTAACGCCTTTCCTGAATCACACCAATAAGGTAATCTATATGAAAGATCATGAGATTGCCACCGTACGGACCAATGGTGACCTGACCATCCGCACTATAGAGAATGAACCCATACACCCTTTCATAGAAGAATTGAGCCTGAACCTCGATACCCTTGAAAAAGGTGAGTTTGATCATTATATGCTCAAGGAGATCTATGAGCAGCCCGATGCCCTTACCAATTGCCTGAGAGGCCGCCTGAACCGTGAGGAATTGACCTTAGAACTACAGGCTGTAAAAGAACACGGAGCCGTATTTCAAAATGCCAACCGTATCATCATTGTCAGTTGTGGAACCTCTTGGCATTCCGGTTTAGTAGGCGAATACTGGTTGGAAGAACTGGCCGGCATTCCCGTAGAAGTAGAATACGCCTCCGAGTTCCGTTACCGCGAGCCTATCATTCGCCCCAATGATGTAGTGATCGCCATTTCCCAATCCGGGGAAACAGCCGACACCCTGGCCGCCATAGAACTGGCCAAGAGCAAAGGCGCCTTTGTTTTCGGGGTATGCAACGTAGTAGGTTCTGCCATTGCCCGCGAGGCCAATGCTGGAATGTACACCCATGCCGGACCGGAGATAGGGGTAGCTTCCACCAAGGCCTTCACCACTCAATTGCTTTGCCTGTATATGCTGGCCGTAGAATTGGGCCGACTGAATAACCGCATCAGCAACACCCAATACTGGGATCACCTGAGTGAGTTGGTATTGCTCGAACAGAAGATCGAAGAAACCCTGGAACTCAATGAAGAAATAGCCTCCCTTTCCGAGTACTTTATGGGCAGCACCAATTTTATGTACCTGGGCCGTGGCTATAACTTCCCGGTAGCCCTGGAAGGAGCTCTTAAGCTCAAAGAGATCAGCTACATCCATGCCGAAGGCTACCCCGCTGCCGAAATGAAGCACGGTCCGATTGCCCTGGTAGATGAGCAAATGCCCTGCCTGGTACTCGCCAATACGGATAAGGGTTATGACAAAGTGATCAGCAATATGCAGGAGATCAAAGCCCGTAAGGGTTATGTAGTAGCGGTGGCCTTTAAAGGCGACCATAAGGTGAAGGAGATAGCCGATAAGGTGATCTATATCCCTCGCACCAATGAGCAGCTTTCAGCGGTGGTAGCTACCATTCCTTTACAATTACTGGCCTACCATATTGCCACGCTCAAAGGCTGTGATGTGGATCAACCCCGTAATCTCGCTAAATCTGTAACGGTAGAATAATACACCGGAGTGGGAGGGTGTCATCCTGAGTGCCCCGAATCCCGAGAACTCGGGATGGGATGTATCGAAGGATGGCTCCACAAAACGATGAGTACCCACTTCCCATTCAATTTTTTAAAGAACCTCAAATACGTAAATACCATGAAAAAATCCATTTACTTTCTGACCCTATCCCTGAGCCTGTTTCTCGATATACACGCTCAGACGTACAACTACCTCGGTTCCTTTCAAACGGACGGAACTCCGAATTACCTGGATGGCCGGGACGTAGTATCACCCCACCTGGTGGCTCGTGTAGATGCCAGTTTACCGGAAGGTTATCCCGTGCCCGTCTACAACCCACAATACATCACTACCGGTACACAAACTGACATTATCTTACAAGATACAGCGGATGTATGGGTGAGCTTTGTAGCAGAAGGAGCCGGATACCGCAATGTGCTGGGTTATTATACGTATAACATTAACAATCCGCCTCAGACGGCTCCACAGCCACAGGATATTACCATTGTCTTTCCCAATGTATCTGCTTTGTATAGTGGTGGAGGTTTACAACTGGGCGACCGGGTGAACATCGGGCGTTTTCCGCCCAATACCGGCATTGGCTGGGTATTACTGGCCAATGGCTATCAAAACGGTAGTGTTACTTCGGGTTTGTGGACCTTATTTTCCAATCCTGCTTTTAACCCTGAGGCAAACCCTGCTCTGCAATATCACAACGTATTGCTCAACGATACCGACCACCAATTGGTAGTGCTTGGCTTTGAAGATATTCGCAGAGATTACGGCAGCTGTGATAATGATTTTAACGATGCACTATTTTACGTGAAGTCCAACCCGGTAGAAGCTATTATAACCCAGGGGATACCTCCTATTACTGAAGCCGGGCAGGGTGTGTCCAGCGGTAATAACGGTGGTTTGGAAAGTCATGGCGGTTTATCGCAATTGATCGGGCAGCGGAATCTTATAAGACAGCAAACGAACCATAGTGTGGAGTCTTTCCGTGCCCCGGAATTTGAACTGGACCATTATAAGGAAATGCATGCGGCCCCTCGTACCCACATGGGCAAAAAAGCGAGCCTTGCTTTAGTGGATATGGCTCCGGAAAACCTGATGGTCAGTACTTCTTCCTACGTTTCTTCTCCGGAAGATTTGTTGGGGATCACTAATGCCGAGGAAGTGGTTTCCGTAGACTACTTTAAAGAAGATCAACGCGTAGCAGCCTTTTTAGGTACGGTAACCAGCAATGGGGTGTACGATCATACTAAGACCATTTGTGATCGCCTGACCGGGGCAGAGTTGTTGGGCATTTGCATTAAAAGCATAGCCGGGCACCCGTTTTTACAAAGTACCATTAAGCGTTCCTCAGGTTTGGTGGAATACGCTATTTCTTTTTCCCTTATTGAAAGGGACGGGGCCTTACTCTTGGAAAGTTTCTGGAACCTGGATGAGTACAGTACGGGTACAAAAGCTATCAACGTACAGGTGTGGTCGCAGTCACCTGCTTATATACAGGAGATGATCACCAAAACCCTGGAAGGCGTAAAAGCGATCACCAGTATTAGTCAGCCTGTGCTACCGGTGGAACCAGCTTTATACATAGAAAAAGCGCGTTATAGCCAAGGCTTTATCACGATGAATATTAAAAATACAATAGGTGCGCAGAGCATGGAAGTACAAGGCTCAACCACCCTTTCCGAAACCGGTGGTCGTACGACTTTTAATGAAAGTGTGGCCTTATCCGGCAGCGAAGAGCAGATGTTGGAATTGGAAACCGGCTACCTCTTTGATGCGGGGCTCACCTTTACGGTAGATGGTTCCCCAACCGATTTCATTTACCAGGCCGATGGCAATTGGGGTCTGGATTTTCAAGCGGATCGCACCACTGTATCGCAATTTGAGGTGGAAGGGGAAACCGGTTTTACCCTGGAAGAGGATGCCCTTACTTTAGAACGTTCTATCCGCCTGGCGGCTGTTACCGATGATTATATTTCGGTATACCGGTTCTTCCGCCCCGGAGCGGAACCCATGGATATTTCGGCTTATTACAGCATGCAACTGGATTATAGCGGAAGTGATCAACTGCGGATCACGCTGATGCTTCAGGATACGGATTGGAAAGACTATCCTGCGGTAGTCGTGAACGCCAAGCAAAGAGAATTTGCCCTGGAAGAATTTACGGGCTACGATCCAGACAAAGCAGTGGGCCTCATCTTCACACCAGTCAGTGCTGAGGCGAATATTAACCTGAATATTGCCCAGGTGAGTCTGTCCAAAACCAAAGTAGCGAGCGGCCTATTGGCAAAAAATACGGTTACCGCTTATCCCAACCCCGCCTGTGCTCAGGTCTGGTTTGCGGGTAACGTGAATAACCATTCTACTATCAGAATGTACAATCTGGCCGGAGGCTTGGTGTTGCAGCACAACTGGACGGGTACCCCTATACCTGTAGCCACCTTACCTGCCGGGGTATATATCGCAGAAGTACAAACCCAAGAGACCCTGGAACAAATTAAGATCGTGATTGAAAAGTAGTTTTGTTTGGTTAAGGTTGGTGGAGAAGCCTCGCTTAGTAGCGGGGCTTTTTTTATGGGATACCTTCATCAACTACTTCAGTTGTATCCTTGATCAAATAGGTTCAAAATAGGATTAAGCGCTTTGGCTACTAAATTCGTTTACCGCCCTCCATTTTGAAGTCAAAACACCTTTACTCAGCGTAACAGATCCTGTTAGCAGAGATCCATTTTCATAGCTCATATACCAAAAAGCAACCTGTGCATATTGTCTCGAACGGTAACCAGATTCCTCTACTTTAATCTTTATTAAAATCATTTAAAGGCAGGATGAACAGACTTATTCTCATGTAATGAATAAGGCCAAGGTCCTGAATTTCAATGCTGTGCGTATCAGGGGAAAAGTATGATTTCCCGGAACAAGTCACGCCTCAACGCTGCCTTTACTTTAGCCACAGATTTTAAATCTAAACCTGCCATCTCTGGACTATCAGGAATTGTACACACCTGATAAACGGTATACCACAAATGAAAGGCCTGATCTGCTTTTCCCAGGATGACAAAGCCGGTAGAAGGAATCTCTTCTCACCACACCTTGAGGAAGAGTGTGGCCTGAAGAGATCTCCCTGACACCCCTTCCTCGTTTCGGCAGTTGATCCTGCCCGACTAACATCCATGATCTGATAAGATAGAGCCTGTATGAACGGGTATCCAGGGGGATAGCTATGTCCGGAGGTCAACTGCTTTCACTGAGTAAAAATTTCTAAAGAAAATACTATGAAAGCATATATTTTAAAAATATCGTTGGGTCTGATAGGTTTGATAGCCTTCCTTTCCAGCTGTGAAAATTCTCATTTTGAAAAAGATACTTTTTTGGAGAAAAAAGGCGGTGAAGATACCGATACCCCAATAATGGTGGGGCTGGGATTAGATGCACAGGAAGATCCTCTGTATCCTGCTTCGGTAGAACTGTATAAGGTAAACGAAGCACCTATGATTGCGGATACCAACACGGATGTAAACGGAGGGTTTCAGTTTAACGTTGATACCGGTTATTACTATGTGAAGTTGTTCCAGAATGAGCAACTCCTCATCACCAGTGATACTGTTGAGGTGACAGACAGCACCTATTTTGTGGTCCAACTGTAGAGTTGGCAGGCCGGCAGCCTCAGGCTGCCGGTTTTATTTTAACTTTAATCTTAACCAGGGTACCTCCCTGGTTTTTGAATTGAATAGAACCTTTAAGCTGTTCTATAAACATTTTTACCAGTCCAAGGCCTTTATCACTTTCTGTTTGGGTAGTATCTTCTTTTATACCGGGACCGTTGTCTGCGATAGTTACGAAAAGTATCTCTCCATCTTTACTTGTACTTATTTGTAATTTTGGTTTTACTTCATTGGATAAACCATATTTGAAAGCATTGGTAACGATTTCATTAATAGCAAGCCCTAAAGGAGTTATTTCATCAGCATCCATCACTACGTTATCTAACTTCCAGTAAATTTCAGCATGCGGCACATGCTCCTTAAAGCTTCTTTGAATCTGGCTTACTAATTGTTTCAGGTAAACAGAGAGGTTGATGGTCTTATCATCGGAATTCTCCAATATTCTATGTATAGTTACCATGGCATTCAATCGATTCTGAGCTTGCCGAATAGCTGCTAATGCCCGGGGATCATCTATGTTTCTTAGCTGAAATTTAAATAGGCTGACCAGGGTTTGGAGAAAATTTTTGGTGCGATGCAAAACTTCAGTTTTGCGCGCTTGTTCCAGGCGGATAAGTTTTTGCTGCAGGTGAACATTCTTTCGGCTTTGAATAAAGGCAAAAACAAAAATACCAAGAGTAGAAAAAAGCAATAAAGCTATAGCCAGGTAGGCATGCTTTGCACTTTGTTCTTTTTGGGCCAAAAGACGGCTAATCTCATTTTCCCGGCTTAGTTTAGTAATGGCCGTCTGTAATTCCAGCAATCCCAATTCAGCCGTTTTTTGTTCAATAATTTCCTGCCGCTCGCGGCTATAATACCGCTCTTTTAGTTCGGATAAGCCTTTCAGAAAAAGGTAAGCCGTATCCAGATTTCCCTGGTTTTCGTACAGCTGCCATTGTAATTCAAAAGCTTTGAGCTGTATATCAAGGTACTCCTGCTGCCCGGCAATTTTAGCGGCCTCTTTTAAATAGCTTTTTGCCTTATCGTATTTTTCAAGCTCAACGTATAATCCACCCAACGAGTTTAAGGAATAGGCGAAAGCTTTAAGGTCGCCAGTGGCCTCGCGTAATTTGATGGATTTGAGATAGTATTCCTCAGCTTTACCGTAGTCTTCCATCATTTGATAAACCTCGGCCATGTTGCCAAAAGTAACGGGGTTAAAAGCGGAGTCTCCCACTACCATGGATTGCCGATAATACTTTAAGGCCTCCTCGTAGTCCAGCAATTGCTTATAGGTATTGCCCATGTCGTTTAGCACGGATGCCATAGCCGTCCTGTTTTCCTGTTCCGTATAATAGCTCAGGGCTTTTTTGTGGAAGTAAAGGGATAAAGAATCCTTTTGGATCTCTCTGTGTATATTTCCGATGGTTTGATAGCATTTGGCCTGAAGCTTTTGGATATTTAAGGTTTTAAATTTTTCAGAAGCTTCCAGTGCCAGACTGATCGCATTATCATACGCCCCGATCTCTTTATACGAAAGAGCCAGGTTAAATTGAATAGAGGCCAAAAGCGCATCATTTTGCAGATCCTTTAAAATCGGGATAGCGTCATTGAACTTCTCAATAGCTTTAATGTGCTGTCCGGTCTGAGAATAAACCGCTCCTGAATTGATCAGTATCCTGGATTGCAATTCTTTATTTCCTGCTAGCAGGGCCCATTCATAAGCTCGGTTATAGGCTTTAAGAGCAGAATCAGGCTGTGTCAAAGTAAAAAGAAGGTTGCCTTTTAGAAATGCAAGCCTTCCCTGGTGTTTTTCGGAAGCCGTTTTAGTGTATTCCGAAATCATTTTTAAGGCTTTCTCGTGATCTTCTTTTTTTATTAAAAGTTCTATCTCCTCAATCCTATTCTGATGTTTCATAACAGGTTGAGCTCTAGTGTCTAGAGTAAAAAAAATAAGAATGCTAAACCAGAGAACAATGGAATAGGTGGAATAGGCTGCCATAGAGTTACTGTAAATTACAAGCGCAAAGCTCTATTTTTGATACAAATTGAAACAATTTCTCATGAGTGCCAAAATATTAGTAGTAGAGGATGACCTTTTTACCCTTGAAAGTATAGCTTACGCTTTAAAAACAGAAGGTTATGCAGTTGAGAAAGCATCATCACCGGAAAAGGCATTAGCTACTTTAAATACTGAAGCTCCGGAGCTTATCCTGATGGATATTGACCTGAACTCGGATATGGATGGGATTGAACTGGCAGCTAAGATCCATAAGAAACATGCGAATATTCCCATGATCTACCTCACCGATAAAAGAGACCGTAGAATTGTAGAAAGAGCCCGAAATATCCTCCCCGCTCATTATATGACCAAACCTTTTGAGGATGCTATTCTGCTTTCTCAAGTGGAACTGGTATTGGGCCAGTCTAAGTATACCGAAGCAGCTGTTCCACAATGCCTTTTTGTTAAGCTGCGCACTACGGATACCTATAAAACGGCTATTCCGTTTGACAAGATCTATTACCTCCAGGCACAACGCTCTTATTGTCATTTGTATTACTTGCCGGAAGATGAGAGTGTGTTTCGAAAACTAGAACTCTCCATGGATATGGGAGCCACCCTGGCTAAATTACCATCCCATTTGTTCTTACAGGTCCATCGGTCTTATTGTGTGAATATCCATAAGATCAGTACTTATGACAATCGAGACGTAGTAGTTGGAAACCAGGCTATTCCGGTGAGTAAAAGTTTTCGGCCTAAACTTTCGGAATACTTAACGCAGGCTTAGGAAACAGAATTTTGGATCTGGGAACTATTTCCCTCTGAAATGTCTCTTCGTTCTTTTATTTCGGCTTAGTAACTAAAAAATACTATGCCCGATTACCCCGTTTTTGATGTTAACGTATTGCTGGAAACACTTGCTAAAGAGGCCGGAGTTCCAAAATTAGATAAAGGTGGTTTGGATATCCTTAGCCGTCAGTTACGAGCTAAGGGAAACCCTTACGATGTAAAAATATCAGCCCGGTACTTGAAAGAGCGCTTGTGTGACCGGTTACAACAAGCAGTAGATGATGATCAGCCGCTCATTGATCTCAGCCAGGCCTATATAGATAGTATCAGCCATTTTCTGGGCTTCAACAGCTTTACGGCTTTTCAAAAAGCCCAGAATAGCCTGCAGCAGTGGCTACCGGGTGTTCAATCCCCAAAACCGGAAGATCGGAAAATACTGGTCATTCACGGTGGAAAAGACCGGAATCAGCCGGAAGAGATAAAGCGGCTGACCGAACAGATAGAGGTACCAGTGATATGGATAAGCATGGAGGGTAAAGAAGAGATCCGGCAGCAAATATCAGATGCCTCCTTAGTGCTTTGTGCTTTAGGTGACCTGAAGGACCTGGATCGAATCGAAAGTTTTTTACCAGGCGAAACTCACACTAATCCCCCTCCCGTTTTTCTTTATAGTCTAGGCGGTAATGCATCCCTGGAAAAAAGCCTGCCCGTGCGATGGCAGGAGAAGCCTTTACTGAACAGGCCCCGTTTAAATATGGTCTTAACTCTCTTTGAAGTCGGGTTAGAAGATAAAAAAGATAGGGAATCGGAACCCACCATAGGACCTACAGGTCCCCACTTAAAAAACTCAGGAGCTATTGTTGGAGGGAAACACAAATTCAAGGGTAAATACCAGAATGTGGGCACTATGAACATTACCATCAACAAGAATAAGCCTAAACCCTGAGTTCATTGCTTAAATCCGGATTCACATTAAAAGCTATTCTATGTATACCACTTATGGTGCTGTACTCCTGTAATGCCCCGCTACCATCTGAAGAAAAGCAGTGGCACCCACAAGAAGACTTTGCAACCGCAGGAGGTAATGCAGCCACGAAAAAGCCACCTGCCATAAGGGTACACCTTGAACATAAGGAGTTTTACAGTGATGCCTGGCACGACTACCTCATTTTTGACTTTGTTTTACACAACCAGTCTGAAAAGGATATACGTGCTCTGAAGGGGCACGTGATATTTTCTAACATTTTTGGTGAGGAGCTCCACCGGCTAGCACTCAGCTGTGAACGTACCATACCCGTCTGTGAGAAAATACGCCATAAGGTTAAAATGACTTACCGGCCCTATATGGAAAAAGATGTGGTACTGAAAGAGAGAAGTCTGGAAGGTTTACAGGTACAGTGGGTCCCGGAACGGATCATTTTTACGGATAACTCTACACTATAAAGAACGAACCTAAAATGATCTATGACTTCGAATAAATACAAAGGTAAATACCAGTCTATAGGCGGTAATGTCAATATTTCCCGGCAACAGAAGAATGCCGGTGCTCAATATTCTTTTTGGGCAGGTATTGGTATGATCTTGTTCATATTGCTATGGAGCATTATAGTTCCATGTCCCTCAAACAGCCAGCTCGGTATTTTTCGTATAATCCTGCCGCTTGCGTTAGCCAGCCTTGCTGCTTCCCTGCCACAGTTTTTTCGTGTAAGCCTTTCGGGCATTGTGAAATTCGGGGCGGGCCTCGGTGTCTTCATGGTGGTTTATTTTTTCAATCCTGCTCCTATGGTAATTAAAGATACGTGCGATGAAGATCAGTACTTAAAAGGCAAAGTGCTGTATGCAGGAACTCCTTTAAGGGGAGCCGAGGTAAACGTGACCGCCTTGAATAAAACCGATTTTACCGATGGCAACGGCTGTTTTAACCTGGCATACCGTGGAGATTTAAAAGCCCCTCTTATTATTCAACTGAGATATAAGAGTATCGACACCCTTGTAGCGGTTCAGGAATACGGAGATAAAGAGGTCATTCAGATCCATATAAAAGATACGATACCAACTTTTTCTCTTTCTATAGCCTCGGGTTTGGTGGAGGAGTACCTGGAGAGGCAACAAAAGAAACTGGAGACCATGCACCTGGGGTTCCTATTAAAACACGGGGGTAAAAAAAAAGCCTTTAAAGATCTTTGCCGGGTCTATAAATATCATGAAGAGCTATGCGATAGTGAAAGAAACGAAGTGTTTTTCGAAAATGGATTTGATCAACTCTCTACGCAAAAAGCCCTGGTACAGGCACGTATCCCCATTAAACCACTCAATCCTTATGGAGCCTATTATCTCAACAATTATGAAGCCTACCTGTATCAACTCGACTCCTCAAGAACAAACACCAAGCGTTTCTGCAACATCCACTTTGCCTTGCTGAACCTGGATAAAACCAGGTATCAGGTTGAAGACATAGACAAGCTGGCCGATAACCAATGGCTGATGAAAGTCTCATTTAGGGATAACATTCGCTTTGTGCGTACTCTCGCCCATTTCAATAGTGAGCAAAGTAAAAAAGTGATCCCTGAATATGCAGATAGCGGTAAGGAGTTGAAAAGCATTCATTCCGGAGCCCGGTACAGAAAGGTTTCGGGGGGAAGGAAAGAACAGGCTACTTACTACGTGGGCGTGCGTCCCTTTGAAGAATTTGTGGCGATTTATGCTAACGGCCGCTGGCAAATCGCTGGCACCCGTTAAAGGCATTTTGTTTTCGTTCGGAAACAAAATGCATCCTTTGGGAAAGAAGCACCATACTATAGGTGCCACCATCTTTTTCTTCGTAATCGAAATAAATCTGTAATAGCATGAAGAAGTTTTTTTTAGTGGCAGTGGGTATGGTATTGATCCTGACCTCCTGTGAAAAGGAAGTGATCATTGAAGGTCCACCCGGACCGCAGGGAGAGGCAGGAAATGCTAATATCAGATCGGGAACTTACCAGGTTGCTGAGTGGCTATACGATGAACCACATTATTTAGGCGAAATAGAAGTGTCTTTTATTACTGAGGATGTTATTACTAATGGAGCAGTACTTGTGTACGCTAAAACATCTGAAAACTCATATTCTCAGCTTCCTCTAACTTTTTTTCAGTATCCGGATTATTCTACCACTATTGAAGTTGTGAGTGCTCCAGGTAGGATAGGTGTTTATTGGTTTGATTCTAACTTCACACAGCCGGGAGTTCCCTTTATCAATAACTTCAAAATAATAGCTATGGAATCCTCCGAATTCCTGACTAAATCAGATATTGATCTAACGGATTATGAAGGATTAAAAGAAGTTTTTAATCTTAATTAAAAAAATTGTTTTAGAAAACTATTCATAATGAAGAATATAATTATATCGATTTTAATAGGCTTGGTGTTAGGAGTGATAGGCTTCTATAGCGGTTATAAAAAAGGTTATCAGTCGGCTGAAAACGTGCAGATGTTTAGGAGTGTTGATGAAATTAAGGTTGAGCTTAAAGCACGAGAGGAGGAAGACATCTCTTCTTACTTGAAAGGAAAAGCGAGTATTAAAAAGATTGATGAAGGGTCTTGGTTCAAATCAAAATATGTTCAATACTTCAGTGGTCAACTTACTAACTCTGCCACATTGGCCTCAGCCAAAGATGTGATATTAAATATTGATTTCTTTTCCAAGACAGGTTCAAAAATGGGTCACCAGAAAATTACAATTTATGAATTCGTAGAGCCAGGAAAAACAATTGAATTCAAGGAGAGGATAAACGTGCCCGGAAAGGTGGAGGATTTTAAATTTCAAATAATCGAAGTTAAATCAGAATAGAATACAAGCACAGATAGTGCTTCCCAATTTATAAGATACTGCCGATTTGCCTCTAATAGTTATGTGAGAGAACTATGCGACAATCCACATTCATCCTTATTGGATTGCTGGCACATGTCTGCACTGCCTCTAAAAGCCTTCCTCCCACCGATGACCGTTATTTCCGGGGAGCCGTTCCGTGTGGTAAAGGATCTGACCAGCGCATTGGTGCCCTCTGTAATGATAGCACCTACAGTAAAGCGGTGGGTTCCGGTGCCTGCTCCTACCATGCGGGGTAAAAGTGTGGTTGTGTAAATATTAAAATCAATTAAACTATGAAACTACATCAAAAATTAATGGCCATTCTGTGCTTTGGCGTAATGGGTCTGTTACCGGGATGTGAAAAGGAAACGACTCCCGATTATTTTGAAGGCTCCTACGAGTGTCAGAAAAATGAAACGAACCGGATAGGAGCCCTGTGCAAGGATGGCAGCAGGAGTACGTCTACCGGTGCCGGTACTTGTTCCCGGCATGGTGGTGTAGACGTATGGCTGTGCAAATAACCTGTTGCTAAATTTTAAACCCCATAATGATGGACTTACAGAATCAGATAAAAGCCCTGGCCGGCAAAATAGAAAAGCTCAAAGACCGCATTGAAACCGAAGAATCCACCAAGCATGCCTTTGTCATGCCCTTTATCGCCCTGTTGGGTTATGATACGTATAATCCGCTTGAGGTGGTACCTGAATTTACGGCAGACCTGGGGTTAAAGAAAGGGGAGAAGGTAGACTATGCCATTTTTCAGGAGGATCAACCCATATTAATTATAGAATGTAAAAACTGGAGAGAAGACCTCAATGTACACAACTCTCAGTTATTCCGTTATTTCCACGTTACCAAAACCCGCTTCGCGCTGCTGACTAACGGTATTGAGTACCGCTTTTATACCGATCTGGAGAACACCAATAAAATGGATGAAAAGCCCTTTTTGGAATTCGATATCTGCCAGGTAAAAGAAAATACGATCCATGAAATTGCCAAATTTCATAAGTCCGGTTTTGATGTGGATAAGATCCTGAGCAACGCCAGTTCTCTGAAATATATTAAGGAATTGAAACGCCATTTAAGCAAAGAGTTCAAAGAACCCTCCCCGGATTTTGTGCGACTATTTGCCGCCCCGGTTTATACGGGCCGGCTTACCGAAAAGGTGATGGCTGAATTTACAGAGCTGGTCCAAAAAGCCGCTTCCCAGATCATTAGCGAAAAAGTGAGTGACCGCCTGAATTCCGCTTTAAATAAGGAAGCGGAAGTACGTCAGCAGGAAGAACAAGAACCGGAAGAGGAAGAAAGTAAAACAGTGACCACGGATGAAGAACTGGAAGCTTATCGCATTGTCGTAGCTATTCTCAGGCGGAAGATTCCCGTAAATCGTATTGCTATGCGGGATACTCAATCCTATTTTGGGGTGTTGCTGGATGACAACAACCGCAAACCTCTTTGCCGTTTTCATTTTAACGGCAGTAATAACTACCTGGGCTTGCTGGATCCCGACAAAAGAGAAACCCGCCACTTACTGGAATCGCTGGAAGATATTTACGGTTATGAGGAGCAGTTATTAGAGGCGGTGGATTACTACCAGGAATGAATTTCTGAATCTTCGGAAGCTGTTTCTCACCCTTGGGAAGATATTCAATCCTGTAGATGGTTTAAACGAGGAATTTCACTCCAAAATTCCGGATAACTATGAAAAAGTACTACGTAAACGATCGCGCCCAGGCTAATGGAGATCATGAAGTGCACCATGAAGACTGTCGCTATCTGCCTTCGGAAGCAACCTTCCTGGGCTTACACCCCAATTGCTGGTCGGCTGTGACTGTAGCTAAAGTTCATTACAAACAGGTAAATGGGTGTAGGCATTGCAGCCAAGAGTGTGATACACAATAAGGGCATTTAAGAAATAAGTTATGAGAAAAGAAAGTTTTTTAGAGGGTGAAGAAGTGATCACCATTTCCAAAGGAGGGTTAGTAACTCTTACCACACATCGCATACGGTTGGAGCGAACTCATTCCGGTCAATCTTACATTGTTTCTATGATCCTGAAAAAGATCAGCTCCATTGAAGTGAATAGCCAGAGCATACCCTTGCTGTGGATAATGGCGGCCCTGGCAGGATTAGCCAGTATATACAGTCTAATGGTGGGTAGTGTGGAGATGTTTTTACTTCTGATCGTGGTAGCCTTGATTTTCTTTATTGGGTACTATAAAAACAAAAAACATCTTATCACTATCAAGTCTGACGGAACAGGTAAAATTCATTTTCGTACCCAAGGCTTATCTTCCATAGAAGTAATCCAATTCATAAATCAGGTTGAGAATGCTGCTTTGCAGCAGTTGAACATTGAAAGCATTAAGTAAGCTAGCCTTATTTAAGGCCCATATCTCATTAAAATTCCCATGACTTTACTAACTGATTCTGATTTTTTCGATAAGACACCATGGTGGATACTCCTGGTTGTGTTAATGTTGAACTCACTAATCCTTAGAGGGCAAAAGTTACCACCGGTAGAAGTAGCCAACCTTACCCTAAAGGTAGGGGGGCTCTCTGCCAAGGAATTCTATTATGGTTTTGCCGAAGGCGATGAGATTCTTTTTTCATTTGAGGAGAAGAGGGGTAAGAAGGTGAAGGAAGTTGAGATTATAGAACTGCCGGGGAGTTCTAAGTTCATGGATTATAGATCCACCAAAGTGGAGCAGAAGAAAATCAAAGTCTATAAAAAAGGTATATATCGTTTTCGGTTTACCAATTCAGCTTTGGGTAAGCGTGTTTGTAAAGTGCACATTCAGAGAATTCCAGCCTCCGAAGCACTTATAGCTTTTAATACCGATTGGCAGTGGGAAACGCGTTACGATACTTCTTTTGTGCCGTATACGGAAGATAGTTTGGTGGGGTACGATACTGTTTACATTCAAAAGGTGAAAAAAGTATTAGTAAAAACAGATACATTATTTACTGAGCTACTAAATAAAGATGAGCGTGTTCATTCCGCTACCGCTTACGGTAAAACTCAGTACAGCTATATCACATTTTCTCTGCCGAATAACACTTACCGCCCCAACCTTATAAATCCGTATAGATCAACGGAGGTTTTGGCTTGGTCTTACTGGATTGGAGTGGGTAATGAGGCTTTAGAGAATTATGACAAGGCAAATAGGTCGCTCAAAGATGGAATATTAGGCATAGGAAGTATCACGGGGAATGGAGCTTTAGCGGCATTGGCGGTTAGTGGTGTTTCACTTTTCACACCGCCACCTATAGGAGACAATGTTTCTTATGAGTTAAGCTATTCTCAAAACGGACATAAAAAAATCATTGATTCGGGTAACGGTCGAGGTGCTTCAGGCCGAAATACTAGAGTTCTTCATGGGGCAATTAGCATTCAACTGTATAATGATAATTTCAAGGATGGTATCAATACAACCATTAAAGTGATGCTAGTTCAGGTACAGAAAAAATGGGAAGACAGAGAATATACAGAAAGGAACATTAAACCCAAATACACAACACTCCACAAACAAAGGATGATTGTTAATCATGAAGAAATTCGTGTAAACGCTGAATAAAAAAAACCTCTAAAACCAAACCATGAACATCACTTCAGAAGTAAAAGGGCATTTTTTACGCCTGTATCAAATGGCCATGACCGATGGTAATTTTTCCAAAGCGGAGTGGAAAATGCTGTATGAATTTGCCCGGGAACGCGGCATCTCACAACCCGAACTGGACCAGGTGCTTTTGTCACCTGCGGACCATATTGGTATCCCCGAAGCTATAGAAACCCGCGTAGAGTACCTCTATGATCTTACCCGCATGATATGGGCGGATGGAGAGGTGACGCCCGATGAACGGGAAACTCTTATTAAATACATCCGAAAATTCCGGTTTGAAGACGATACCGTGGTGCCATTGGCGGATTACTTTATCCAAAAGGTGAAGAATGGTATCAGTAAAGAAGACCTTTTACTCGAACTTAAATAGAAGCAGTATGACCTTACTCAAAGATCTGATCAGGATAAAGCCGGTTAAGGATAAATCTGAAACGGGAGTGGATGAAAATGATACTCAGACCATTAAAGTCACCTACTTTCAAAGGGGATTTGGCGACTCTAAAGATTCCATGGGTCATCCTTCCAGTTTTGCAGCCGGCCTGGCCGACCTCTACGAATCCTACAAGGAAAAGTGTCGTGAGGCGGACCGGGAACAACACCTGCTGAAGCAACCGATGGTTGAAGAACAGAACAGTTTGCTCACAGAAATAGAGCGAAAAGAGACCTTCCTGGAGCTGAAAAAAGAGGAAGCTAAAAACCTGGATGAGCAGGTTCAGCGTATTGAGAGTGATATTGCCGAAGTAAAGATAAATCCTGCAAAATTTGGGGTAAAGGCCGATAAGCGCCCTAAGGCACAATTCTATATTGGTTTATCCGTCCTGTTGCCCATCACGGCCTACCTGGTGGTGTTTTACATGTCCGCATCTTACTCAGCCTTCTTTAAGGAGTTCAGTACCGATGCACTTACGGCTGCCATTTTTGATGCCCAAACCTATTCCAAGGCCTTGAGGGATGGAGTGATGGAGCTCATTTTCGTGTGCACTATTCCCTTTGCATTTATGGGGCTCGGTTACCTGATCCATATGTTTCAGAAGAGTAAGGCTACCTTCAAGATCATAGGCTTGTTTCTCATCACTTTCTTATTCGATGCTATACTGGCCTACCAGATCGAAAAGAAGGTGTACGACTTTAACCGCACGCTCAATTCACCTGATTTCAATATCGAATACGCCTTTCAAAGTGTGGCTTTTTGGGGGATCATTTTTGCCGGTTTTGTAGTGTACATTATCTGGGGCCTGGTATTCGATTTTATTATGAAGGAGTACGATAATCTGGATCGGGTGCAACAGCACATTAAAAAGCTGAAGGAAGATAAAGGCCATCGCTTGAAAAGGCTCGAGGAAATAAGGATCTCTACTAATACGGTAACGGAAGAGATTACGGGTTTAAGAGGCAAGGCCAGAGAGTTGCAGGCTAAAATTGACGGTTTCATTTTCCCAAAACAAAAGTACCTGGTACTGCACACCCGTTACGCAAAGGGATGGATCAAAGCCATTTTAAAGGAAATAGCTCTTCCGGCTACTGAAAAGGATCAATTGATCCATGCCTGCCAGGAAGTAGAAAAAGCCCATCTCAGAAAATACAGTCTGGGTGTGGATAATGCAGAAAGCATATTGTTTTACACCAATCCTGATACCGATGACTAGAAAAGCTATACTATTGGTATTCCTTTTAGGAGCCTGTCAATCCGATCCCGAAAACGAAGCGGACAAAAAGAAAAACTCACCACTTGCTCATACTGGTCAAAGCTCAGGTTTGGATTCTCGTACTAATCTTAATATCAGCATACTGATTGATCTCTCTGACAGGATTGACCCGCAGAAGTATCCGAACCCTACTATGGAATACTACCAGCGTGATACGGGTTATATCGCTTCTGTAGTAAAAGCTTTTGATCAGCACGTGGTCAATAAAAAACTTGTCATGATCGATGACCGCCTGCAGACCTTCATTGATCCCCTGCCGCAAAACCCTGAAATTGTAAAAAACCTGGAGGCATTAAAAGTGGAACTGAACCGGAACAATGCTTCTAAGGAGATATTGTATAATCTGCCAACAACTTATACAAGAAACGCTTCCGCTCTTTACCAGCAAGCCATTAAGGATAATATTTACGTAGGCTCCGATACCTGGCGATTCTTTAAAAGCAGTGTCAGCGATTATTGCCTGAAGGAAGGAGCCCATAATGTTTTAGTTATTCTTACTGATGGCTATATGTACCACCCCAACTCGATGATCAATGAAGGTGGCCGTACCACAACAATTCATAAAAACACCTTTAAAAAGCTCAAACTCAACTCTCCGGATTGGCAATCTGAAATGAGGGAAAAGGATATGGGGTTTTATGCCGCTCCGGTAGAGTTGGAAGGTTTAAAAGTTTTGGTATTAGGCCTGAATCCTTCAGCGGATAACCCCTTTGAAGAAGATGTGCTGAGAGCTTATTGGCAAAAGTGGCTGGTGGAAATGGGGGTGGCTAAAGAGAATATTCTGGTGAAACGTGCTGACCTTCCGGTAAACCTGGATGAACCAATCCGGGATTTTATTCTCAGCCCTTCATCCTAAAGGGAGTGATCATTTTTCAATTCCCAATATGAAAACGCTCAGATCATACGTCTATAGCACGCTTGAAGTGGCCAGCAAGAGAAAAGGAGTTTCCTGGTACTTTGATATCTTCTTAACCACGGTAATTGCACTTAATGCCCTGGCTATTGCCTTGCAATCGGTAAAGGAGATCAACGCACAATACCACTCTTTTTTTGAAGCTTTTGAGTTATTTTCCATAACTCTCTTTACCGTTGAATACTTGCTTAGAGTGTGGGTTTGTGTAGAGAACTCCTGTTTTTCTGATCCGGTCAACGGCCGGATAAAATATATGCTCACTCCTTTAGCTATTGTTGATCTGTTATCCATACTTCCCTTTTATATATTACTGTTTACAATTGATCTGCGGTATCTGCGTATTCTGCGGCTGTTTCGGATATTCCGCTTGTTTAAGATTGTTCGCTATGTGAGTGCCCTAAGTACTATTGCCAGGGTGATTCGCGAAAAGAAAGATCAATTGATCATCAGTATCGTTTTTACACTCTTCCTGCTGTTCCTCATCTCCAACCTTATGTTTTACATTGAAAATGAGGCTCAGCCCGATACCTTCTCAAGTATACCGGAAACTATGTGGTGGGGAGTGGCTACCCTCACTACCGTGGGCTATGGGGATGTATATCCCATCACTCCCTTAGGCAAGTTGCTGGGGGGCGCTATTTCCATATTGGGCATTGGCTTATTTGCCTTGCCGGCCGGTATTCTGGCTTCCGGTTTTTCGGAAACTTTTGAGACTGCTGAAAATAAACCCTATCCTAATTTTTGTTCCCATTGCGGAGAATCCATTTCCTGAAAAAAGTACAGCATGAAATACGTCCCTGGTTTAATTCCTGATCATTCTAAAGTCAATAAAGAGGAAGATTTTAATGACAGTGTCGCTATGAAAAGGCCAGGCTGGTGGACCTTTCTCTCCTATTTTGGTGCGGTATGTTTTTTAATGGCCGCCCTGGTGCACATTTTTAGCAGATTTTGGGAGGGTTTTTTCTTTTTGATCCTTGGGCTAATGTTCCTGCCGGGAGTGCATAATGCGTTAGAAAGGAGACTCAGATTTACTTTTACCTGGCCTATTAAAACCGCGTTTTGTTTAATTCTTTTTGCGGTTATCTCGGTTTTATCCAATGGATACGAAAAAAAGGAGCAATTAGCCACTGCGGAATTAAAAAGGGAACAGGCTCAGGAAGTGTTGCAAAAGGAGCAGGAAAGATTGAAAGTAGAAAAAAAAGCAAAGGCCCGGCAAGACAGTCTGAACAAATACCTGTCTTTGGCGAGGGCTGGCATGAAAAGCCATCATTTTAGTGCGGCAGTGGGCTTTTTTAATAAAGCTTTGCTCTATACCGATACAGGTAAAACGCACATCCTAAGCCAACGCGCTGATTCCTATTTCAAAGCGGGTAAATACGAGAAGGCCATTGCAGATTACAGTAGTCTTATAGACTCAGGTAAGCAAGTTTCAAACCACCTGTATAAAAGGGCTCTGTGCTATGAAAAGTCGGGCAAAAGGCAGAAAGCTGTAAACGACCTGAAGAAAGCTATAAAACTGGGTAGTCCCGAAGCCAACAAACTTCATGAAAAGATCAACCCCCTAAAAAGACGCATTGCTTATTACTTGACCCGTTGTTGCGATGGTTCTACCTCATCTGCAAAAGGGCGGGGAGCTTGTTCACACCATGGAGGGGTTTGCAACTGGAATGATCCGGTTTATGAAGAATATCGCAAATACTAATATTTATGGAAAACCTGTACCAGGAAGTACCGCTTCATAGAAGGAGTTTACTGCAAAAAATATTCAGGCAGCAACCGGAAGAAAATGCCATTATTGAAATCAATAATCTGTTGGCCACACAGCCTTTGAGCAAAATCCGCAAAACGGATATAATTGCTATTGCTGCAAAATATAGGGTAGACCTTTTAAAAACGTATCCGCAAAACCTGCGTGAGTTTTATGCCGTATATCTGACAAGTTGCCTGAAGGATTATAATCTTAGCGATGCTGAAAAGAAGGAACTGGAGCATTTAAGAATGATCTTAATGCTAAGCAAAGAAGAAGCCGAGGAAATTTATGCAGAGGTGGCAGAACCCATATACCGGAAAGTACTTTCCGAGGCGGTTTCGGATGGTGAATTGAGTGAAGAAGAACTCAGTAACCTGGAAAGCTTACAACTACAATTGGGGTTAAGCGATCAACCGGCAGCCCGCATATCCGAAAGCGTAAGAAGCAGCTTTATCAAAGAGAAACTTCACGGGGCTATAGACGATCAACGGTTTTCACCCGATGAAGAAAAAGAACTGGAGCTCATTGCAAAGAATTTAGGTGTTCAGCTTCAAATGGACGCGGCCAGTAGTGAAATGCTGGAGCGATATAAACTCTATTGGGCTATTGAAAATGGAGAGTTGCCAATGATAGAGTCTGGAATTAACCTGCAACGAAATGAGGAATGTTACTTCACCACTTTTGTAGAATGGTCAGAGATGAGAACAGTGACCAAAAGGATCAATTATGGCGGCCCTACCGCGCGTATTCGCATTATGAAAGGTGTGTACTATCGCATGGGAAGTATCAGTACTCAAAGAGTAACCAGTGAGGAGTGGCGGCACATAGATAGTGGTCAACTGTACCTCACCAATAAGCGGATCATTTTTATGGGCACTAAAAGGAATACCAATATCCGCTTGAACCGCATCCTGGCTTTTAGCCCGTATCAGGATGGCGTAGAAATAGAAAAGGATGCCGGCCGTAACCCTTTTTTCAGTTTCAATGAAGATATTGAGTTGTTTAGTATACTGTTATCGAGAGTGTTGGGCGAATCATAAGCAAACTCTAAAGACCTGAATTTTCGGAGAGCTTTCCGTGAAAAATGGGGGGCTACCAATTCAGCCAAAGAAATAAATTAAGATCGTGATTGAGAAGTAGTTTTTTTTTGGTTAAGGTTGGTAAGGGAGTCTCGGCTACGGCCGGGGCTTTTCTTTTACATTTACTTTATTTCAAGCGGCTTCAAATACTTTCGCTCTACAAAGAAAGTGGCAAAAGGCAGGAGGGAGGCTATCAAAATAAAGAAAGCCTTAACCATACCAGGCTTGTAGCGTGAAATAAAAACAAACGCGCACACCACATATAATAAGAATAAAATGCCGTGAAGCATACCAACCACATAATTGGGCTGCGGAATTTCATACACATATTTGAGTGGCATAGTAATTCCAAAGAGTAAATAACTGACCCCTTCGGCAATGGCTATGATCTTGAAAAATTGGAGGAAAGGCATGAAGTATTTCTGAATTTTTTAAGAAGTGCAAAGGTAGCGGCTGGAGAAATGACAGTCAATAAAAATTTGTTTTTAGAAATGCATGGGTATACCTGTGAGCCGTGTGCTAAGGAATATCAGGATCACCAATTACAGAGCAGATCATTTTATGGAAGAGGTTTGAGAGATTTCCAGAGTTTGAATTGGCAGAACTTAATGAGCGGATAAGAATCAATAGGATAGCTTTTTTTCTTTAAACTACGTCTAAAATTAAAGAGGCGACCTGTACAGGTCGCCTCTTTCAGTACTATTTAAAACTTTAAAAAACAGGACTTTAATGTGTCATCTTTACAGGATTTGCAGCAATAGACTTACCTATACCACCGGTGCTTTTACCACATCCGTTATCAACAAAATCCTGCAGATCCAATTGCCTGCGCAACAGATCATTAAAGTTCCATACCTGACCTCTTCCAGCGGGGTCATTAACGGAACCTCCGGTTAAGAAAGCAGAGAGTTGAACTGAAGCAGGAAACAAACCATTAAGCTCCATATGGGTAAAGGCAAGCGGACCACCCTGACGGGATTCTCCACCGTGACATCCACCACAGGTATTTAAAGAGATTAAGTGTCTTACTGTATCATTTACAATCTCATTTCCACTTCCTACAGGTTCAGCATCCCAGAAATGATTGGGGTTACCTCCTGTTATAGATTTGGCACCTAAAAACGGGTTTCCACTAATAGGGTGGGTGAGTGGAATATCATAAGTGTCATCTTTTATTTGAGCTTCATTAGCATTGGCAAAAGCTGCAAACATTTGAACTTTAGCAATATCTACCGGGCCTACTAAGGTGTTGATGTTATAATTCACCTCGGGATTACGTGCTACCGTAGCCGTTTTCAAAGAACCTCCGGTAGACTCCAGGTGGAATTCATTTAATCTCCATCCAAAGTTATTGGCAATGCTTATCTCATCCGTTCTAACCTGGTTAATACAGTTTTCATTAGGCTTAGCCGGGTTTTTACCACATTTGGTAACTTCAGCGGTGAGATTTTCTAAAAGAGTAATGTACGCATTACTACCTATAGGCATGGTACTTAACTCTGCCCAGCCTTTGGCATAGGCATGAAGATCATCACACTTAGGCTTATTAATTCCATATTCAAGGATTACAAGAAACCGTTGAGGTCCACACCCCTGCATTAACTGGTATACAAAACGTACCTCACCAGCATCGCCACCTCCGTAACTGGAGTTACCGCGAAGATCAATACGGTTTACAATACCGATCAGCTTAAAAGGTGTAAGCTTGGGCTCCAACTGGCCCCCGGGACTACCTTCCCAGCCTTGAATGATATTACTCATTTGTGGACGAGCCAGTACAACATCGCTGTTTACAGTAACATTGCTTAACCAGGTTTGCAACCAATCCAGAATAAAATTGGAGGTAGTAGCATCATTTGCGATACTACCGGGGTTGGTAGAAGCCATCTGGCGCATCAATTCCCAAAAAGTCCAAAGACCGTTAGGGTTACCTCCTACACAAGGATCAAATGTATTATTCGGATCTTCAATTATGGTAGGATCGGTAATCATTAAGGAGTGATCAATTATGATAGGAGTGGCAGCTGCAGCCACACTGGAGCTGCTTACAGGACCAAAAAACTCCATTGGAATACTGAAAGGAGTACCGGGTCTGATGTTATTAAAATCAACTTGTCTTACCTTTTGAAGTAAGGCTCCTTTTACCGGACGAATACTTCTTCCGGCAGTAAACAGAACTGCGTTTCCGGAGAGTAACATTTTCTGGCGGTTTTCCATATCCCTTTGAAAATCTTTGAAATCTTCAAATGCATAGATGGAGTACACCTTATCTCCGGCCACGTCATCTGCTCCCTGACCATCATCGCGCAGTACCGTTTTTTTACCATCCACATTCAAAGCATGGAAAGGAGAGGTTACCATAGAACTGTTGATATTCACCAGGTATCTCATATTCTCTCCGGTAGAAAGAGGCTTATTTAAAAATTCTACCGCAATGGCATCAGCAACAGATGCTCTCTGTTGTAAATCCGGGTTTACCCGGGCATCATCTATTTCGTTCATAAGGGCTCCGCGGAAAAACACGATGAGCACCATGCCTGCAAAAAACAGGCTTATTATACCTTTTCGAATCATGTGATTAATTTTTTATGGTTGATATTGGTAACATCAGAGGCCTTCTCAAAGACTTGATCTCACCGTTTTGATTTAATAGGAAGCTACCGTGAACTCACGAGTAAGGACTTCTCCGGTTTGCATGTGAACCCTTATCAGATATATACCACCGGATAAATCCCGGGTGTTAACGGTATGTCCTGCCGAATCATATTGAACGGGAACTTCACTACCAGCCTGATCAAACACCTGAATCTTGGAAATTTTATCTTTTCCCACATAATTCAATTTGAAGGAACCTATGGAAGGATTAGGAAACAGTGTAAGGCCGTCAATATTCTCCATGGAATTGGAGCCGGCACTGGTTGGATTGATTTGTGTAGCATAGAAAACTCCGGAATAACGATTTCCGGAAACCATACGGGTGGGAACTCCTATTACCACTGTACCATTATCAATATTCACTTTCCCTAACCTTTCCGAACTAACCGGGTGCGGTGCAGTAATTACTTCTTTTTCAACCCAGTTGTTCTTCTGATCTTTTTCATATATAAATACAGCACCGGCATGTGTAGTACCATAAATAGAATAGTTAGGTGCAGCTATGGCAATATGGCTTTCATCCATGGCTATTTCAGCACCAAACCTATCCATAGTTTCTCTTTGTTCAGGTATTAACTCTGTGGAGTAATACCAGGTACGATCGCTTCCGCGGCTGTACACCTGAACAGCACCTTTACCTTTATCTTCAGAACTGATGATCATGCGGTTTCCGGAAACACGGATATTATTTCCAAAATGCGATTGAGCCTGACGGACTTCCTCAGTAACTTTCTGATGAAGAGCGAAGCTACCTCCATTATTCTTGAATACGTAAACCGCTCCGGCACGGGGAAGTGGGTTGTTTCCATGAGCATCAGTATCATCTGAATGCGCTCCGATGTAAATGTATTCACCATCCACAGCTAAAGCAACACCAAAGTCTGGTTTAAAACCATTGGGGCGTAGGTAATCTGCTCCGGAAATCTTCTGAATAAAACTCCAGTTACCGGAACCCTTATTCTCATATACATATACTTCCTGAGTGTTAGCGGCCTGTATTAATGCATATTTATCACTAAGGGCCAGGTGTGCACCAAATTGTTGTCCGGTGGCTTCCTCATTAGCGGGAATGGACAGTTGTTTTTTCAGCGACCATTTTCCTTCAGCAGAGCGCTCATACATAAAAGCCACCCCGGGAGGATATACCTGATCTACAGAAGTACGGGCGCTATGAGCACCTACCAGCAGAAAATCTCCGCTTAAGGCGGCACTACTGCCATACCACTCCGCTACAGGAGTTAAGCTGTTATGCACCACTTTTTGGGAGAACTGCCATGTGCCTGAAGCAGGCTCAGCAGAATACACATAAAAGGCACCATTACTGCCCGGATCGGCAGAATAACCTTTAGCTAATACGATGGCCTGATTGTTTTCGACCAACACATCTGAACCGAAATTGGCATAGCCATGCGGTTCAGGACTTGATATTTCTTCCAGTACGAGGCTCTCGCTTTGCGAAAACGCAGGCATGGTAGAAACAGCAAATACTGCAATGGGTATCCATTGTTTCATAATAGAGTTGAGTTTAAATGTTAAAAAAGTTGACTTGAACTACCCCGAATGTAGTTTATTATTTTCGAAAAACCAATAAATAATGTCTATTAGAAAGCCATGTTCTGATTTCAAACATCGCTCAATAAGCCTTTGTGCATGAGGGTTGTAGAGAATAATGCCAAGTTGATAGTACTTGTTTTCACATGATTGACTATTGCTTGTAAATAAAAAAGGCGGCCTGTACAAGCCGCCTTTTTTTCACTATACAAAGCTGAATTTATTTTAGTGAGACATGTTTAACGGGCTTTCCGCCAGGGCCGTTGCCAGTTTAGCTATTTGTGCCACTTTAGGAGAACTGGTACAACCATTGTCCACAAAATCCTGGAAGTCTATTTGTCTGCGTAACAGATCATTGAAGTTCCATGTCATGCCTCTGCCGGCAGGATCGGGAACAGAACTCCCTGGGCCTCCGGTTAAAAAGGCAGAAAGTTGTACCGAGGCAGGGAACATACCCGTAAGTTCCATATGAGTAAAGGCAAGAGGTCCTCCCTGACGGGATTCACCGCCATGGCAGCCTCCGCAAGTGTTAAGAGAAATAAGATGTCTTACCGTATCATTCACAATTTCATTACCACTACCTACAGGGTCGGCATCCCAGAAGTGATTAGGATTACCTCCCGTGATAGACTTAGCACCCAGGAACGGATCCCCACTAATAGGGTGAATAAGAGGAATGTCATAAGTATCATCTTTAATCTGGGTAGCATTGGCATTGGCAAAAGCAGCCAGCATGGCAATTTTACCCGGATCAAGAGAACCCGGAGGTAACACAAACCGGTTATAGCTGATTTCGGGATTACGAGCTACGGTAGCTGTAGTAAGCGGATTTCCGGTGGCTGTCAGGTGAAATTCATTCAGTCTCCAACCATTGCCATTATCTATGAATATTTCGTTAGTTCTCACTTGGTTAATGCAGTTTTCATTGGGCTTGGAAGGATCCATTCCGCACAAAATTACCTGACGTGTGAGATCTTCAAGCAATGCATTATATGAAGGACTTCCCAATCCCATGGTGCTCAAATCAGCCCAACCCAACGCATAATTGTGCAACTCATCGCAATTGGGTGCATTAATTCCGTATTCCAGGATTACCAAAAATGGTAAAGGGTTACAAGCATTGTTGTCGATTAGTTGAAAAACAAAGCGTACTTCACCGGCATCACTTAACCCATAACCTGAGTTTCCTCTAAGGTCTGTACGGTTTATTATACCGATAAGTTTCCATGGCGTTAATTTAAAGTCCAGCGGGCCACCGGGAAAGCTTTCCCAACTTTGAATAATATTATTGATTTGCGGACGATCCAGGACATCATCATTATTAACTGTAATGGTGGTCATCCAGGTACTCATCCAATCCATAATGAAATCTGATGTTTGAGGATCACTTGCTATGCTTCCGGGGTTAGGGGAGGCCATCTGCCGCATAATTTCCCAAAAAGTCCAAATTCCGTTGGGATTTCCACCGGTACAAGGATCAAAAGTACGGGCCGGATCTTCTATAACATTAGGATCTGTAATAGTTAGGGAATGATCAATCAGGATAGGTACGGAAGATACGGCACTTACTTTATTTCCGCTACCACCACTGGCTACTACGGGTCCCAACAAAGTCATAGGAATATTAAAAGGAACACCGGTGGTCATATTGTTGAAATCAACATCTGCTACATCTGACAGGGAAGGGTTACTTGGGTCTATAAGCGTTCTTCCGGAAGTAAATACCGCAGCTTCACCTGAGATAATAAGGTCTCTGCGATGCTCCATTTCCTGAGTGAAGAGTTGCATATCTTCACTGGAATACACTGAGTATATGCGGTCTCCGGCTACATCATCTGCTCCAACGCCATCGTCTCTGAGCACTATTTTAGTGCCCTCTACATTGATGGCATGATAAGGCGTAGTTACCAGTGGGTCAGAGATTTCAACTAAGTACCTCATATTCTCACCACTTGGAAGTGGTTGAGCGAGGAATTCTACAGAAATATTATCGGCTACCGATGCTCTGTGTTCGAATTCCGAGTTTACCCGGGCATCGTCTATTTCGTTCATGAGTGCTCCTCTGTAAAAAACAATGAGCACCATACCTGTAAAAAACAGGCTGATTATACTTTTGCGTATCATTTGAATAATTTTTTTGGTTAATGTGAAGAGGGTCAGAAAGAGCTGATCACCTCAATTACAGATTAATAAGGTGCTACCGTAAGTTCACGTGTAAAGACCTCACCATTTTCCAGTTGTACCTTTATCAGGTAAACTCCGGGTGAAAGACTTTTAGTGCTAACGGTACTCTGATCTTGCGCATAGTTCACATTTACCTGACGACCTGAGTAGTCAAATGCGTGTACAGTTTCAATCTCTTCTATTCCGGCATATTCCAGGTTGAAAGATTCCCGGGCCGGATTAGGATATAATTTCAAAGGGTCGTTACCTTCCTGAATAGCATCTTCAGCAGAATTAGTTCCGGGTAAGTTATTTATATTTATATAGATGGCTCCTGCATATCTCCGTGACGAAACATCCCGGGTAGGTAAACCTAATATTATAACTCCATCATTTAACTGAACAGTTCCCATTCTTTCGGAACGTGCGGCATCAGGAGCGGTAATTACATCTTCTACTACCCAATGTGCGGATTCATTACTTTTATGATATAAGAATACAGCTCCGGCATAGCCTACACCATTTACTTCATAATTGGGTGCAGCTACAGCAATATAATCTTCATCAATGGCTATATCAGATCCAAAGCGGTCCATGGCCGTACGTACTTCAGGGGTTAATTTTTGAAAGAAACTCCAAACGCCATCTTTATCGCGCTGGTAGATTTCGGCCACTCCCTGACGATTTTCCTGAGAGCTAATTACCATAAGGCTTTCAGAAACACTAATATTACTACCAAAATAAGACTGTGCTTCACGGTTGGGTTGTGTTACCTTTTGATCAAGTATCCATTTCCCTCCATTTTGTTTAAATACGTATACTGCACCACTTCTGGTTAAAGCATCAGACCCGAAAGAATCCGAATCATCCGTAGCGGCTCCCACATAGAGGTATTCACCATCCAGGGTTATGGAACTGCCGAAATCAGGCTTAAAACCATCCGTACGCAGAAAATCAGCACCGGATAATTTTTGAATAAAGCTCCAGTTACCGGAACCCTGTTTTTCGAAAAGGTAAATTTCCTGGGTAGTACCCGCTAATACGGCAGCGTGATTTCCATTTAAGGCTACCTTAGAACCAAACCGCTGGCCTTTGGCTTCTTCGCCTGGAAGTATGGAAAGTCTTTCATTAAGCTCCCATTTCCCATTGGCGTTACGATGGTACATAAAAGCAGCTCCGGCCGGGTAACCTTCATCTGCAGAAGTACGGGCGCTATGAGCACCTACCAGCAGAAAATCTCCGCTTAAGGCGGCACTACTGCCATACCACTCCGCTACAGGAGTTAAGCTGTTATGCACCACTTTTTGGGAGAACTGCCATGTGCCTGAAGCAGGCTCAGCAGAATACACATAAAAGGCACCATTACTGCCCGGATCGGCAGAATAACCTTTAGCTAATACGATGGCCTGATTGTTTTCGACCAATACATCTGAACCGAAATTGGCATAGCCATGCGGTTCAGGACTTGATATTTCTTCCAGTACGAGGCTCTCGCTTTGCGAAAACGCAGGCATGGTAGAAACAGCAAATACTGCAATGGGTATCCATTGTTTCATAATAGAGTTGAGTTTAAATGTTAATACTGACTTCAATGAACTAATATAGATCATATTTAGGTCATAAACAATAAGTTATATTACTTTTTGTAGGAATATAATGATTGTGAGACTGGTCAGGGAGGTCTTTATCCTGTATTGGGAAAATACTTTAATGAAGTTTTTTTCTTTGGGTATTTTTAGTAATTCTTTGATAAAAAGATAAATATGATAGTCTTAAAAATGAGAATGTTATTTTGAAAAAATGTAATTCTCAAGATGAAAAACACCATCCTCAACATGTAGAATTTTTCCACATAAAAGACGGTTTGAGCTAAGAAATGCTTGCTAAAAGCCTTTGGCAAAGTTTTAGCCGAACAATCCGTGATATTAAATATTATACTGCATAACAAATTCACTAAGACCATGAAAAGAATAGCACTTTTAGCGATCACCTCGCTTTTTGCCATGAGCCTTACTACTTCCTGTGTTTCAAAAAAGAAGTATGTAAAAGCCCAAAGTAAGATTGACCGGCTTAAGCAGGATAGTACTGCTTTTGAAAATAAGATAGCTGGTTTAAAAACAGACCTGGAGCGTACGTCTTCTCAATTCTCCAAGTATAAGGAGATGAGCGAAGATCAAAAAACGGCTATGATGTCTCAACTTGAGAAACAAGGTTCTGAATTAAGTGAAAAAGATCAGGCGTTACAGTTAAGAGCTCAACGCCTCAGAGCCCTCCAGGATCGTTTAAACCGTCAGCAGGAGATCGTAAATAATCTTCGCCAAACAGTAGCTGATGCATTAGTAAACTTTGATGCAGAAGAGCTTAGTGTGGAAGTGAAAAACGGAAAAGTATATGTTTCCCTAAGTGATAAGCTTCTGTTTCCATCCGGCAGCGCCAAACTTAATAAAGAGGGTAAAGATGCTATTGGAAAGGTAGCTGAGGTACTTCAGAAAAATCCCAGGATTAATATTGAAGTAGTAGGTCATACCGATGATGTGCCAATTAATACCGCCAAATATGGTGATAACTGGGAGTTAAGTACCGCCCGCGCCACTACTATCACCCGTTTATTGACTGATGATTATACTATTCCCGGAGAGCGTCTCACAGCCTCTGGTATGAGTAAATATAATCCGGTAGCCACCAATGAAACTAAAGAAGGGCGTTCCAGAAACAGACGTACAGAGATAGTTTTAACACCTAAGCTGGAAGAGTTATTTAAAATATTGAGTGGTGATGCAGAATCTGCCACGAGTACTGATCAATAATAATTAAAAACACAATAGATATGAATATTACAGGCAAAATGTCGCTAGCCTTTTTATTCGGAGTATCTCTTTATTTGACCGGATGCAATAAGGATGACAATAATAATAATAGTTCTGAACCGGCAACTATTCGCATGAATCTTACTGATGCACCTGCCGATTATGATGCTGTACTGATAGATGTGCGTGAAGTGCATATTCACTTTGATGGTGAAGGAGAAGAAGAAGGGTGGGAAGAATTAGAAGATACCCGCCCGGGCATTTACAACCTATTGGATTTTACAAATGGAGAAGATACTCTTATTGCCGAAGGTGATGTCCCCGCCAGAAAGATCAACCAGGTTCGTTTGATACTTGGGCCTGATAATGATGTGGTTATTGATGGCGTATCTTATGATCTTAAAACCCCATCTGCGCAGCAATCAGGTCTTAAGCTGAAGGTTAATGAAACTCTTGAGCCCGGATTGGTGTATGAGTTCTGGCTGGATTTTGACGCCAGCCGTTCTATTGTTACTACCGGTAATGGCAAGTATCTTCTGAAACCTGTGATCCGGGTATTCACAAAAGTAGCTACCGGAAGTATTGAAGGAGTAGTAAGCCCTTCGGCTTCTCATCCAGCTATCTTAGCGTATAATGCAGCTGGTGACACTGCCGCTGCACGTGCAGACTCCGTTAGTGGTTACTTTTTGATCCCCGGCCTTAACCATGGTTCCTACACTGTAGAGTTTGACCCGGTATCTCCGTACCAACCTAAAACGGAAAGCGGTGTAGTAGTTACCACTGGAGTGGTAACGGATATGGATACCGTACTAATTACTCAGTAAGTAATCACCTGATATATACGAAACAAGCCCTGCCGTTTGGCGGGGCTTTTTCTTTTTAAAATACGATAAGAAATTTTTCAGACCAGTTTTTTGATAACACCGGTTACGACACCCCATAATCTGAAATCCATAAATGGAGTGATCTTAATGGGGGAATAGTTCTTATTGGCCGGTTGAAGGAATAGCTCTGATCCGTTTTTATAAAGACGCTTTACTGTGTAGTCTCCATTGATCACGGCCAGTACTACATTGTTATTCTGGGGTTCCAGTTCACGATCAACAATTAAAAGATCACCATCATCAATACCAGCATCTATCATACTCTGGCCGGCCACCCGTACACAAAAGGTTGATTTTTTGTTGCGGATCAATTCTTCATTAATATTGATGGTAGACTGAAACGGGTGTGACACATAAGAAGGTTCCCCTGCCGCTACAGCCATATCAAAAAACGGAACCGGAAAACCAGTCTCTCCATCAATGGGTATTATCTCGTTTATTTTCATGCGAATTCAGTTATCTACACAGAGCAGGGAGTACTTAAATGATCTTTTTGATCACACGGAGTTTATGCGTATGAGCTCCTCTTTCCGCATTAAAGATACCAGTTTGATCCAAACGATCCAACCTCACTTTTCCTGAAGCATGGATAATATAATTGTCACTCAGGATAATGCCTACGTGTGTAATGATTCCTTCCTCATTGTCAAAAAAGGCCAGGTCTCCGGGTTCAGATTCTTCAATAAAGCTGAGAGTAAGCCCGTGGCGTGCCTGTTCAGCCGAATCACGTGGCAGTGAATAGCCGGTAAGCCGGTATACCATTTGTGTAAAACCTGAACAATCAATACCTATAGGAGTGCGCCCTCCCCATAGGTAGGGAGCATTCAAATACTGATAGGCAAACTCTACAAGCCTGGTACGTGAAGATGGGTTTTTGGTAAAAGGTCCCAGGAAATCAAAATGATTATTTTCCAGTTTAACTTTTCCTTCCTTTTGCATTTTAGGAAGCATGGAACCCAAAAGGATCGGGTAAAAACTACCCGATCCCGGGTGTGAAATAATTTCAATCATTTCGGTAGAGACCGGAATGGATTCTCCCTGTAATTCATGGAAAAAGGATTCACTTAGCAAATCCCATTGCTTATTGTCCAGCCAGCCCTCATAACGGTCATGGGCCAAACGTATTCGCGACCACTTTTTGCGTTGCTCCAACACCTGAAAGGTCTCACCAAATAAAACCTGGTTTATCATTTCGGAGCGGTCGTTAGGTTCTAACCGCATCGGAACTACACTAAGGCTGCAAACCCCGTATTGCATGAAGTGATCTTTGTTATACTGTGTTTGTTACAGAGACTCAATAACCATAGCAGAGGCACCGCCTCCACCGTTACAAATACCAGCTGCTCCGTATCGTGCACCTTTCTGTTTAAGTACATTAAGGAGGGTAATTACAATACGTGCTCCACTGGCTCCTAGCGGATGGCCTATGGCTACTGCACCACCGTTTACATTGGTTTGAGAAGCCTCAATACCCAGTATTTTCATATTTGCCAGGCCTACTACTGAGAAAGCTTCGTTAAGTTCATAATAGCTGATATCTTCTTTTTTAAGACCAGCTTTTTCAATAGCCAGGGGAACAGCTTTGGCAGGAGAGGTGGTAAACCACTCAGAAGGTTGCGCAGCATCTGCATAGGATACAACTCTGGCTAATGGTTTCAGGCCTAAAGATTCTGCTTTTTCAGCACTCATCAATACGAGTGCAGCTGCACCATCATTCAGATTAGAAGCATTGGCAGCCGTTACACTACCTTCTTTATCAAATACGGGGCGCAACTGGGGTATCTTTTCAAAGTTCACTTTTTTATAATCTTCATCTTCCTCAAATACAATCGGGTCGCCTTTACGCTGGGGTATCTCAACCGGTATCACTTCATCCTTAAAGCGTCCGTTGGCCCAGGAATCAGCGCTGCGCTTATAGCTGTTAATGGCAAATTCATCTTGTTCTTCACGGCTAAATTCCATGTCCTTAGCACAAAGCTCCGCACAATTACCCATGTGGACACCGTTGTATACATCCATAAGTCCATCGCGTAAAAGTCCATCTGCAAGCTTGATGTCTCCCAGTTTTTGACCATTCCGTCCGTTGGGTAAATAGTGAGGCACCATGCTCATATTTTCCATACCCCCTGCTACAATTACATCAGCATCTCCACAGCGTATGGCTTGTACAGCCTGCATAATAGCTTTCATACCACTGGAGCACACCTTGTTAACTGTTGTACAGGGAACGGTATCACTGAGGCCTGCGCCCAAGGCAGCCTGTCTTGCCGGAGCCTGTCCATTGTTAGCCTGTAAAACATTGCCCATCAGAACTTCCTGAACTTCTTTAGGGTCCAGTTGTATTTTGTCCAAAGCACCTTTAATAGCAATGGAGCCTAACTTGGTAGCCGGGGTGGTAGATAAGCTTCCTAAAAAACCACCAATGGCGGTTCTAACGGCAGAAACAATTACTACATCTCTCATATTGTGGGTTTATTTTTTTGATATGAATTGTACAGAGGGCGAAAATACAGAAAAATTAAGCGAATTTGCGGGCCGTAGGTTTATACCTATTTTTGATTTTGAGCCTTACGCTACATGAAAAAACTTCTATTATATCTTCAGAACCGGCAAACGCAACTGGCCAGTATATTGCTTTTTATTCTGTCCGTAGCTTTTGTAGTATACCTGAGTCCCCGTGAGGCCAAATTTAAATATGAGTTTCAAAAAGGTAAACCCTGGCTGTATGAAAACCTGGTAGCTCCCTTTGACTTTGCTGTGGTAAAAAGCCCTGAGGCGCTTGAAAAGGAGCGTAAACAGCTGAAAGAAAACAAAACCCTTTTTCTTACCAGAGAAGAAGGTCTTCAGAATAAGGCCTTACAGGATTTTGAAAAAGAGCTGAAGCGTAAATGGCGTATTGCCAATGATAGCGGATTTTTTAAAGGGAAGGCCAAACCGCCTTTGTCAGAAGTACTGTTAAAAAGCAAGGCCATACTAAGTGGTATTTATGAAAGGGGTATACTAAAACCCATTGAGAATGATATTTCGCGGAACTATGGTGAAATACTACTCACGGAGAAGGGAATAAGTAAAGGTGTTTCCCTGGAGGATTTTTACACTATTAAAGAGGCTGCTGCTTATGCAAGGACCAAGCTGCCTTACTCTGCTGAGGAGAGAATTTATAACCTGGTAATTGGGGTGGTGATTAATAACCTGGATTACAACATCTTTTTTGATGAAGGGACCACTAATAACTATCTCAAATCGCAATTGGATAATATACTACCCACCAAGGGTTTGGTGCAAAGGGGAGAATTGGTCATATTTAAGGGAAACCTCGTAGATGATGAGAAATTCTCAAAACTTTCATCTCTCCGGCAAGCTTATGAAGGGTCTTTTTCAACTAAAGCCAGCCTATATTATATCCTGGCCGGGCAAATTCTTTTAGTGAGTATATTATTTGTTGTTCTCTTCCTGTTCCTGTACCAATTCCGCCAGCGTATCATGGAAGATATTTCCAAACTCACTTTTATCCTGGTCAATGTACTGTTAATGGTTTTTATGGCGAAAGTGGTGATGGACTTTGGCGTGAAATATATTTACCTCGCTCCGTTCCCGATTTTGCCCATTGTGATCCGCTCTTTCTTTGATACCCGGATAGCCCTTTTTGTGCATATGGTGGCTATGTTATTGATCGGCTTTTTGGTACCCAACAGCTTTGAGTTCATCTTTCTGCAATTTATAGCGGGCATTTTTGCTATTATACTGGTCAATAACCTCTACAAGAGAGGTCAGCTCTTTTTTACAGCAGCTAAGATCATAGCCGTGTATTGTCTCTCGTATTTAAGTATGGCTATTATTCAGGAAGGTTCTCTAAAGCAGATAGAGCTGATGAACTTTGCCTATTTTGCCGGCAATGGTTTCCTAACGCTTATTTCGTTTCCGTTGATTTATCTTCAGGAAAAACTATTTGGGTTTGTTTCAGATGTTTCATTGCTGGAACTAAGTGATACCAACAATCCGTTATTGCGGGAACTGGCTCAAAAAGCACCGGGAACATTTCAGCATTCTTTACAGGTAGCTAATTTAGCAGAAGCCGCAGTGCTCAGTATTCAGGGAAATGCGCTTTTAGTACGTACCGGAGCGTTGTATCATGATATTGGTAAAATGACCTACCCCATGTACTTTATTGAGAATCAACATACAGGCTTGAATCCTCATGATGAGCTTTCTTTTGAAGAAAGTGCGCAAATGATCATCAATCACGTAAAAGAAGGAATTAAAATTGCCAAGAAGAATAACCTTCCTGATGTGCTGGTGGATTTTATACGTACGCATCATGGTACCACCACGGTTATGTATTTCTACCGTCAATACATCAAAAATTTCCCGGAAGAGGAGGTAGACCTGAAGAAATTTACTTACCCGGGGCCCAAGCCTTTCAGTAAAGAAACGGCCGCCCTTATGATGGCGGATAGCGTGGAAGCCGCCAGCCGGAGTTTAAGTAAGCCGGATCACGATAGTATTGATAAGCTGGTGGAAGGAATTATTGATCACCAGATGGAAAGCGGACAGTTTGAAAACGCAGAGATTACCTTACGTGAGATCAAGGATATCAAAAAGATTTTCAAGAAGATGCTGATGAACATTTATCACGTTAGAATCCAGTATCCCGAATAATTTTATGGAATTGCAAAAAGCGCTTGGTTAATTAAGAGCTTTGAGTAAATTTGCACCCCTCATTGAAAGATGAGCGTTTAAGAACCCATTGGTGAGGTGGGTGAGTGGCTTAAACCAGCAGTTTGCTAAACTGCCGTACGTTAACGCGTACCGGGGGTTCGAATCCCCCCCTCACCGCAAAAAACCCTTCCCTTAGGAAGGGTTTTTTATTTAGCGGAATGGTGTTCCGGAAGCCCAGCCCACAATAGATTGCCGTACACCTTTGGTAACCGGTGTTACACGGTGTAATATAAAGGATGGAAATACAATGACTGTCCCTTTACTCCGCGGTGCACTAACTACTTTCTGATTGATCATAAATTCAAGATCCCCTCCTTCATATTCCCCGGGATCAGATAGCTGCACCGTCATGCTGAGCTTTCGATGAGAAATTTCACCGGCTCCGAAGTCCATGTGCCAATCAAAAAAATGACCTTCTGTATATTGAGTAAGTTGCAACTCCTGGAAAAAACCGGAAAGATCAAACCAGAAACGTTCACTATTAGAGACCAAAGCCAGTTGCATAAGTTTTTGATACAACCATTCCTCATCATCTCCGGCTTCTAAAAACATTACAGATGATTTACGCAGGTCTGCCTTGTATTGCTCTTCACCAGATACGGTAGCATCAATAGACTTGGAAGTATCCCAATAAGCGAGTACACGTTCTATCTCATCTACGTTAAAAAGATTTTCATAATACACATATTCCGAAAAATTGTGTTTTAAGGGAAGTCCGAAAGGGTAGTTAAAGTCTGATTTTTTCATATGTTTGGATTGGTGGCCTAAAATTAAGTTTTTGAAGAACTTAAGCAAGTACGCGAAATATTATTGCTTAGAGTTTTGTGATTCAATATAATTTTTAACTTTGCCGTCCCTTACAAAAAGGGAAATCGGGGCATAGCGTAGCCCGGTTATCGCGCCTGCTTTGGGAGCAGGAGGTCGCAGGTTCGAATCCTGCTGCCCCGACTGATAAAACCCCGCATTTTAAAATGCGGGTTTTTTTGTTTTATACCCTTTTGAGTTTTGAGAATAATACTGCTGATTTTTGTACTGATCATTGCTGTAACAGCCTGCCGAGATGCTTCGGAGCCTTTGGCTATTGCTCCCAGAGGTATGGTATGGTTACCATCAGCGGAGTTTGAACAGGGAGCTCAAAGTTTTGATGAAATGGCGCAAGCCCACGAAAAGCCAACTCACACGGTGAAAGTGGATGGTTTTTTTATAGATAGCACAGAAGTGACTAACGCCAGTTTCAAGGCTTTTACAGATGCTACGGGATATATTACCGTAGCGGAAAGGCCTATAGATTGGGAAGAATTGAAAAAGCAATTACCTCCTGACACTCCCCGGCTGGCTGATTCGCTGCTTAAACCCGGGTCATTGGTCTTTAGACAAGATATTCAAAAACTTCATGATCACCATAATATATGGCAGTGGTGGGAGTGGAAAACAGGAGCTAACTGGAGACACCCGGCCGGCCCTGAAAGCAATATTGATGGAAAAGATAATTACCCGGTGGTGCATATAGCCTATGCGGATGCCCTGGCGTATTGCAAATGGAAAGGACATCGTTTGCCTACAGAAGCCGAGTGGGAGCGTGCTGCGCGCGCTAAGCTTTTAAAGTCAGTTTTTACATGGGGAGATGATATAGATAAATCAGGACAGTATGCCAATACCTGGCAAGGAGAATTTCCGGTTTTAAACCTGGCTGAAGATGGGTATATCTATGCAGCCCCCGTAGCAAGTTATCCGCCTAATGGTGCAGGTATATATGATATGGCCGGTAATGTGTGGGAGTGGACGTCTGATTGGTATAACCATAATTACTACTTATCGGTGGCTGGTAAAACACTCTTAAACCCGGAAGGAGCTTCAGAGCCCGACAATCTTCAGTATCCTCATCAAAAGGAAAAAGTAATTAAAGGAGGCTCATACTTATGCCATGCATCCTATTGTGCCAGCTTTCGGATATCGGCACGAATGGCTATGGCTATAGACAGTGGTTCAGATCACCTGGGCTTTCGTACTGTGTTTAGTCCGGCAATACACACCCCCTAGTCAGGTTTTAAAATATTTGAAGAGGGGAATTAATACTGCCCATTGCGGATGGAGTATGCATCTAATCCTGATTTTTTGAAGGCATAGGGTTTGTGAAATGCACTCGTACTTCAGTGCCATGGGGCTTTCTTTGCATAAAGATCAATTCGCCTCCGTTCATATGAGCAAACTCTTTTACCAGTTTCAAACCAATCCCGGTACCTATTTCACCATTTGTGCCTTTAAAAGAAATACGGCTGTCTTTTGAGTTGAGGTTTTTCAACACCTCATCACTTATTCCTACACCTTCATCACGAACTATAAGGATGAGCCCTTCCACATCTTCTTGTTGCACAATAATCTCAATCTTAGATTGCGGCCGGCTGAATTTAAGGGCATTGGTTATAAGGTTTGAAATAATACTGGTTAGCTGGTGCTCATCGGCAAATATTTTTGCATCGGTAGGACACTCTACCTGTAACTCAATTTGTTTAAGGCGAGCTGACGATTCAAATAAAGCCATGAGTTCTTCAATAAAAGGAACCAGTTCTATCACGGTTTGATGCAGACTTTTTTCTTGCATTTGCAGACGGGACCAAGCCAGGATATTTTCCAGTGTTTTAAGCGTCATTTCCGTGTCAGTCTTAAGATGTTTAACCACCTCATTCAGATCAGGATCTTTGATCTCCGAGAGTTGCAGTATATGTATAAATCCCAAGATAGAAGTTAGGGGAGATCTTAGATCATGCCCCAGAACCGAGAGTATCCGGTTCTTCATCTGGTTCATTTCATCCAGTTGTGCCTGTTGTTCCTTAAGTTGAGTGAGGTGCAGCTCCAATTGGCTATTGTTGTTTTCCTGAATGCTTAACCTGATCTGACGTTGACGATAGGCTACCAGCAGAATTCCGGTGAGTATCAGCAAACCTATGACCAGCATAAGGTATAGGTACCTTGACTTTTGAGCGGCAGCCAACCGAGCCTGGTCTTCAGTTTGTTGTGCCTTTAAAACACGGTTCTCACTGTCACTTAATTCTTTTTCATATATGGTACGTAGTTGCGCAAAATTCCTGTTTCGGAAAGAGACATTCACACTATCCTGTATTTTTTTTTCCTGTTCCAGCCAGTTCATGGCGCTTTTATAATTCTGGATATCCTTATAAAACTCATAAAGCATTCGGTAACCGGATATCCTCAAGTCAAAAGTGTTAAGCTTTTCACCCAGGTCCTTAGCTTTTAAAAGGTAATCCTCAGCTTTAGTCATGTTACCCAGCTTTTGATATGCAAGCCCTAAGCCCCCGTAAGAATAGAAGTAACCCAACTCAATCCCATTGGCCCGGGAAACAGCCAGGGTGGTATCATAATGGCCAATGGCCTGGTTGTAATCGCCCTGCTGAAGGAAAAAATCACCGATGTTGTAATGACAAATAGCAATACCTCCGGCATCACCAAATCCTTTTTTAAGCAGAAGGGCCTTGCGGAGATAGAAGATGGCACTATCGTATTGACCGGAATTCTTAAAACAAAGGCCCAGATTATTGTAGTTTTTACTTAGCTGATAATCGGCATTGATCTCCCGGTTTAATTCAATGGCCATAAAAAAATGTTTTTTGGCCATATCCAGGTTTTCGAGTTGCTCCCGGTAAAGCTCACCAATATTATTATCTACAATGGCCAGAGAGGCTTTATCGCCATTAGAGCGAAAAAAATCAGCAGTGGTCAGAAGGTTGGATAAGGCTTCCTCATATTGCTCATTTTTAAGATAGGCCAAAGACATATTGGATAACAATCCATAGTATGCGTCCGGATCACCATCCTTAGCCAACTCTATGGCTTCATAGTAATAGATCAGTGCTGCGGTTCCATCGTTTTGTAGAGACTGTATACTACCTTGCCCATTCAAAGCCTTGATGAGTAATGAAGTATCACTTGCCTCTTCAGCCAGAATTTCAAGTTTCCGGTACAGGCTATCTGCTAAAGCAAGCTTTTGCAGGTCAAAACTAATGGCCGCTTTGTAAAAAGTGGCATACCTTAAACCTTCGGAATCATTAGTTTTAATAGATAAGCGCTCAGCGATATCTGCATAATGAAGCGTTTGTTCATAATTGGTTACTGAATAAAACTTTTTAGCAGAATCCAATGAATTGTCAATCTTGGATTTAAAGTTTTCTGACTGCCCAAAAAGTGATACCCAAAGAAAAGCCGTAAAGAAAGTAAGCCCAGTTTGCTTCAAGGTTATGAAATTGCTCAATAAACAAATATAGCTTTTGCCTTTTAAGGGGTCAAATATCTTATTTGAATGGTTATAAAAACTTATTTAGACGTGTGGTCATTAACTTGCGGGCCCATCAATTCAGCATATGAAAAAAGTTTATCTGCAAAGGGCAGAACGTTTTGAAAAGGAAATGAAAGATGTGCAGCGAAAAAGCCAGTGGTTTTCGGTCAGCCGTCTTGTAACCATAATATTAGCCTTAGTTTCCGCTTATTTTCTTCTGGATGGCGGCCAGAAAATATGGTTGGTGCTGGCCTTATCCGGAGTTTTTGGGTTTTTTGTTTTAGTGTGGCGGCACGTGGGCATCAGAAAGCAAAAAAAACGGGTAGAGAACCTGCTTTTACTCAACCAGAAGGAAACAGCATACCTGGAAGGTAAAGACATGGATTTCCCCGATGGAGATGAGTTCAATGATCCCGGGCATTTATTTAGCTATGATCTCGATATTTTCGGACCTCATTCTTTGTTTTACCACCTTAACCGCACGGCTACTCTTAAAGGGCGCCAGAGGTTAGCCAGAGCTCTTAGTGAGCCTGATCCGGCTGATAAAATACCGGAAAAACAGGAAGCTGTTCAGGAACTGATTACTGATCTGGACTGGCGCCAGAATTTTACGGCAGCTGGAATGGAGGTGGAAGAAGATCCACACCTCTCTCAAAAAATAAAAATATGGCTTGCAAGTAGCAAAAACAGGCCACCAGCCTTGCTTCTTCACCCTTTAACGCGAGTTGTTTTGGCGGTTATTACCATTGGGTTGGGTGTACATTTTGCCGTGTTTCCTGCTCCGGCCCATTTTAATTGGTTTATGTATGGTTTTGGATTGAACCTCTTACTGGTATTCTCCCAGTATAAGTACATCAAAAAAGAATACAGCATGCTCAATGGCATAGCCTCCTCTCTACATATGTATGGAGAACTTATAGGTGCTGTAGAGCAGCGTTCCTTCCGGGCCGGTTTATTAAAATCGCTGCAATCACAGTTGGTTACCGAAGATGAAAAAGCCAGTAGGGCACTTAAAAAAATGGGGCGGCTGCTGGATGGTTTTGATCAAATGAATAATGCAGTAGCGTTGTTACTAACCAATGGTCTGTACCTCTACCACCTTCATGTACTTCGTGGTCTGTATCAATGGAAGGAGACCTATGGCAGTCAGGTGGAAGTATGGTTAAGATCAGTAAGTGAGATGGACCACCTGGTAAGCCTGGCAAATTTTGCCTTTAATTACCAGGAATATACGTACCCGGAGATCACGGAAGAAGTAGCTTTTGAAGCGACACAAATAGGACACCCCCTTATTGAGAGGAGTAAACGGGTAAATAACTCCATAAGCCTGGATAATTTTAAATATGTAGTACTAACCGGTAGTAATATGTCTGGTAAGAGTACTTTTTTAAAAACTATGGGGATAAACCTGGTGCTGGCGCGTGCAGGAGCACCGGTTTGTGCAGAAAAGTTTAAAACCCACGCCTTTACATTATTAACCAGTATGAAACTTATCGATTCGCTGGCCCGTGAAGAATCTTATTTTCAGGCGGAGGTGCTCCGCCTGAAGAAAGTGCGTGAAATACTGGAAGAGGGACGGCCCTGCCTGGTGCTTTTGGATGAGATTTTACGTGGTACCAATTCAGATGATAAACGCAACGGTACGCGTTTGTTTATGCAAAAGATAGCGGGCTTTAATGCCCGGGGAGTTATTGCTACACATGATATAGATATTGCAGATTTAGCACAAAAGCAAGCTGGAACTTTCAAGGCATTTTACTTTGAAAGCAAAGTGCAAAATGACCAATTGTACTTTGATTACTATTTGCGTGAGGGTATTTGCACCACGCCTAATGCAACCGATCTCATGCGGGCACACGGTATTATATGATCAGGATTTTTCTATGGCACTGGCTTGGTCATAAGCCTGCTGAAGCGCTTCTTCCCGTTTACCTGAATGGAGTTTATTCACTAAAAGCTGATCATCATGCCGTATGCGATCATATAGGCCATAAGGTGCAAAAGTTTTAAAGGTTACCGGAAGAATATCCACCAGCACAAACAGCAGCATAAGGAACCACTGTGTAATACCTACAATGCGGTGTTCTTCTTTAAGATCTTCCAATGCCAGTTCTCTGCGCAAATAATCATAAGATACCGTATAGGATTTTACAAGGCTATCACTACGTTCCTGCAGTTTTTCTGTTTCAGCATACAGCATTAGCTTTTGAAGACTATCAGCAAGACGGGTTTGGCGTAACTCTGTTTCCAGCTGTTGTAAATGGCGGATCTTATTTTCAGCGGAAGGCCCTTTGCCAGACAAACCGGTGGTAAGTAACTCTCCACCCGCATTGCGCATAACCTCACCATCAATTTCACGGGCTACCACTTCAGCCTGTGTATTTCGCAGGGCTTCCTTATACCGGTAAAGGCTATCCACAGTGGTTATATGGTTTTGGATGATGTTGATATCTGCCTCATATGCGGTCTCTATCTCATTGCGATATTCCCGCACATCGGTGGCAATCCGGTCTTCAATACTGCCATCAAAATAGAGCAGCACCAGTGGGTGTGAGATCACTATGCCCAGCACCAGTGCAAATAAAAAGCGCAGGTAGAAAGCCGGGTTACGCATTTCTTCCCGGTTAGATACTTTACGAACGTGGGTGGAAACAATAAAACGGTCAAAACTGAAAATAATAAGAGCCCATATTAAACCACCTGCGTAACACCAAAGCACAGACTGACTCAGGGCTTCAACGGTGGAAAGGGCATAAGTCATGGAAACAAAAGCCAGTATAGCAGGTATCAATACCAGAGTTCCAAATCCAATATGCTTTTGCCTTTCTCCTTTAGGGCAATGTGTAAGTATAGAGTGGTCGCTGCCAGCGCACCATATTAAGAATTGTTCCATCTTTAGCGGCTTAAAGAGTTAATAACGCTGTAAAGTGCAGCAGGGTATCAGCAGCGGGTTGTTTCCGAACGGAAATTTACTAAAAGCATTTGAGCCTTACTGACCTGTGAAAAATAATATATGAACCTTAGTTATACAGTGGGGTTAAAAGAAACACTTTTGAAAATAAGAGCATGAAAAACCTTTTTAAGCTGGGCTTGTTGGCCTTTGTTCTTTCTTTTTCGAGTTGCGAAAAAGATAATGACTCCAACGGAGGCATACCAGGTAACGATCTCAATACCGGATCATCAGCCCAAGACATTTTATCGGCAGACCGCTTTGGTAAAATAACGATTGAAGTTCAGTATCCGGCTGGTTTTACCCCCGCTTCAGGTGTGATAGCGGATATGGAAGCTTTTTTAAACACGTATTGCAATAAGCCAGGTGGTATTGAAGTAGTACCTGTAGAAATAAACACACCGGACGGTGATTCATACGATTTTACGGATATCCGCAATATTGAAAATGCTAACCGGCAGATTTACAATAAAGAAAATGAGCTGGCCTTATACGTCCTGTTTTCCGATAAGGAATTCAGCGGTAATGAAGGCAATCAATTTACCCTGGGTGCGGCCTATCAAAACACAAGCACCGTAATATTTCTTAAAACTATCCGTGATAATTCAGGAGGGTTAGGACCTTCAGAAGCACTACTTACCAGCACTGTTTTACATCATGAATTAGGACACTTAATGGGGTTGGTAAACCTGGGGACTCCGCAGCAACAGGACCATGAGGATAAGGAGCATGAAAAGCATTGTAATGTGGAATCGTGCCTGATGTTTTGGGCCGTTGAATCTCAACAGATCATTGGAAACATGGGGAATTTAAGCAGCCCTCCGGATTTTGATGCGCAATGTAAAGCTGACCTTAAAGGTAACGGAGGAAAATAAGTTGTCAGCAGATTTTGATATCCGGTGATGCATGATAGGTATGCAGCTCCAGTTTTACTTTTCCGGTTTTAATAAGTTCCTGCCAAACCAGGTTCCATTCAAAAAACTCCGGGTTTTGCCATGATGCCTTATGTGACTCAGCACTTTCCCACTCCAATATATGCTCTGTACTGTTTTCATCCGGGTTTACCCTTATTTGGGCTGATATAAGCCCCGGTTGCTTTTGGTAAATTCCAATGGTTGTTTCAGAAAGTTTCACCACTTTATCCCTAAGACTCCTGTCAAAACTGGTTTTAGTGATTGTAACATATTTCTTCATAGTTATACGTGTAAGGAATGGTTAGTTTATGATTTTATTGAGTTAGCGAATCAATAAATTCATATATCCAATAAGCTCCCGGGTCCGCAAATTGTTCTTTTTCCGAAGGCGGTATGTAATCACATTACCTTTTGTATTCTGATCAATGAGTTGGGTTTGGGAATTAAGAGAGGTTCAGTACATTCGTGTCCCTTCTAACTACGATAATTATGAAAAAATCCGGATTATATATTTCATTTACCCTTCTTATGGGAGCTTGCGCCAATCCGCAAAACAACACTATGCAGGAGCAGGAAACCCTGCGTACCCGGGTAGATTCATTTTTAAACGTATATACTTCAGAGTATCAGCAACTGTATTATACATCTGCTAAAGCGGAATGGGAGCTCAATACCCACATTGTGGAGGGTGATACACTTACTTCACGTAAAGCCGAAGAAGCCAATGAGGCCTATGCAAATTTTACGGGTAGTACGGCTAATATAAATGCAGCTCAGGAATACCTGAAACAAAAGGATATGTTAAGTGATCTTCAGGTACGCCAGTTAAACGCGGTTTTATATGCTGCAGGTGCCAATCCCGAAGTGGCCAAAGATGTGGTGAAAAAGAAAATAAAAGCGGAAACCGAACAAACTAAAAACCTCTTTGGATTTGACTTTCAGATAGGTGGTGCTTCGGTAAGCACCAACGATATAGACGGTGTACTCGAAGAGTCCACAGACCTGGATGAGCGTTTAAAAGTCTGGCAGGCCAGTAAGGAAGTGGGGCAAAGCCTGAAAGATGGGCTGGAAAACCTCCGTTCGTTGCGAAACCAGTCTGTACAGGCCCTTAACTATGAAAATTATTTTCAATTTCAGGTGTCTGAATACGGTATGAGGAGTGCGGAAATGCTTGACTTAAACCACAGGCTGATTAAGGAAATATGGCCGTTATATCGCGAACTGCATACCTGGGCCCGCTATGAATTAGCGGCCAAATATCGGCAGGAAGTCCCGGAAATGTTACCCGCCCATTGGGTGCCTAATCGCTGGGGACAGGAATGGAGTAGCCTGGTGAATGTAGAAGGATTAAACTTTGATAAGGCACTGGAAGAAAAAGGTGGCGAATGGATCATGAAGGAGGGGGAAGATTTTTATATGAGCCTGGGGTATAGTGCATTGCCAGAAACCTTTTATACCAAGTCCAGTCTTTATCCTCTTCCTCCGGAAGCGGATTATAAAAAGAACAATCATGCTTCAGCCTGGCACATGAACCTGGAAAACGATGTGCGCTCATTGATGAGTGTGGAGCCTAACACCCGCTGGTGGAATACGGTATTACATGAGTTGGGGCATATATATTATTATCAGGCTTATACCACTGATAGTGTGCCGGTATTGTTAAGAGGTGGTGCAAACCGGGCTTACCATGAAGCTATTGGTACCCTTATCGGTTTAGCGAGTATGCAAAAGCCTTTTTTGGTTCAAAAGGGTTTAGTGGAAGAAAAGCTGGAAGTTGACCAGGTTCAGGGTTTACTTAAAGAAGCCCTGGATTATATTGTAGTAATGCCGTGGGCAAGCGGTGTAATGACTGATTTTGAATATGCATTATATGCAGAAGATCTGCCAAAAGATCAGTTTAATGCACGCTGGTGGGAGCTTAAGAAAAAGTATCAGGGTATAGTTGCCCCATCCCAAAGAGGTGAGGAGTACTGTGATGCCTGCTCCAAAACACATATTAATAATGATGCGGCCCAATATTATGATTATGCCCTGGCCAATGTACTGTTGTTCCAGTTTCATATGCATATCGCAAAGAATATTTTAAAGCAGGACCCTCATAATACCAATTATTACGGAAGCAAGGAGACCGGTGAATTTCTGCTGGCTTTAATGGCTCCGGGTGCTACGGTAGACTGGCGTGAGAATTTAAGGGAAAACCTAAACGATGAGATCAGCGCTAAGGCTATTCAGGAATATTTCGCTCCTTTAACGCAATGGCTAAAGCAAGAAAATGAAGGGCGTACACATACGCTGGCGAAAAATATCTGATAAACAGGATAAATCTATGATGCAACCAATCAATTTCACAGAGAAATTTGAGCAAATACACTCGTATTGGACTCCCTTTATTGTGGGCGAATTAAATAATCAATGGGTCAAATTGGCTAAACTAAAAGGGGAATTCATATGGCATAGTCATGCGGATGAAGATGAACTTTTTATGGTGGTAAAAGGCGAACTGAGCATTGAGTTCCGAGACCGCATGGTTCACCTTGAAGAAGGTGAAATGTGCATAGTGCCTAAGCAAACGGAACATAAACCAGTAGCCCGGGAAGAATGCCACATCATGTTATTTGAACCCAAGTCAACTGCTCATACTGGTGAAGTAGAGCATGAACTTACCGTTAAAAACCAACAATGGCTTTAACAAATAAGTTGCCCTAATGCTTTTCAGGAAAACCCTATGAAATGAAACGGGCTTAAAGATGAATGCCTACCGGTAGCATTTTTCTGCGACCCGGGTGTTTTTTAAAGTGTTGCTTAAGCACTCTTTTCATGGGTACCACACGCATACCCTTTTCATCGATGAGGTCAAGAGTTTTCTCGATCATCGTTTCGGCTTTACCACTTTCTTCAAAATTGGGGGGAAATTCCACGCGGGTCAGGAATATCTTTCGTTCCTGTATCTGGTATTCTATGATAGCCAGTTGATCTTCATCCCGCGCTTCAAAATGTCTCATTTCCGTATTATCAACAACTTCCATATAATCTTATTCTGCAAGGAATTTAAGGTGAGAAACATACAAATTTAGGAATTATAAGCCAAAGAAGCTAGAGCTGGCCTGATAAATGCCACAAACAATTATACGGGTAAGTGAATTATATTTATCTCAATTAGCTATTTTTAGAAAATGAGATCAACCCCTTTTGCTTTGGTTTTAGCCTTTTTGCTAACGGCTTGTTCAACGCCTGATAAGGAGCCGGTTAAGGCCGGTAAAAAACAGGAACCCCAGGCTTTTGAAACCATGGCCAAGGTGGTAACCAAAGGTTTACCCAAAGGCTTTTTACAGAGAGACTATACGCTTAGTGCAGACGGTAAAATTGCGTACACCACCATTCAACTACCCAACCGTAAACGTAGTTTTATCATTCAAATTGATCTGAATAAGAAATTACCAGTATTAGCTTCTTTTTCAGGCACATACAATGACCTGGAGCCTATGCTGGTTCCGGGTGACACCATCTTGTTATTTGCGTCTGATCGCCCCTTGTTTGAAGGTGATACTACCCGTGATTATAATATATGGCAGGTATCTGTGAACGGGCTTAAAACGGGAAACCCCGAGCCTTTGGATACTTTAGTCAATACCAGATACGATGAATTTTACCCTTCCATGAGCAGGGACGGAGAATTGTACTTTACGGCCATTTATCCTGGTCATAAGCGCGATGATCTATATATGAGCCTTAAAACTGATTCAGGTTACACCCAACCTGTGATGTTGTCTTTTTGCAGGAACAATGATTTTTATGAATTTAATTCTTACATAGTACCAGGCGGGGATACGTTGCTTTTTACTTCGGGCGGACGCCCTGGTGAAATAGGGGGTGGAGACCTTTTTATGGCTTATCGCGATACGGCTGGTGAGTGGCAGGCGCCTTTTATGCTACAAAACGATGTAAATACTACGGGTTTAGACTTTTCGCCCTTTGTGAGGCGGGATACCCTTTACCTAACCAGTAAAAGACAAGACAAAGGCTGGGAATCCAAAAAGTTTAATTACCTGGCGGAGATCACCGCGTATGCTGATTCTTCCGTAATCGGGGAACAGAGTATTTATTTCACCCGTCTTAGCCGTTTATTCAAAGAAGAAGAGGAAGGAAAGAACTAGGGCTTTTTCTGATCCGGTACAATAAGCTTCAGGCAGGCCGGAATAACCTTAACGTGTAGTTTCGTTATACTCCCCTGAAGTTCACCATCAATTTGAAAGCTATGCGGTTCATCCATTTCCAGGTAAAGTTCTTTCCCCTGTATCACTTTTAAATGTTCAGATTCTTCATCCAGCATATCCAGGAACTGGCCCGCAATTCCGGCCAGGTCAAATTTGCGGAGGATGCATACTTCAAAAAGGCCATCATTCATCTGGCCCAGGTAGTTGAGCAAAGCACCTGTACCATATCGCCTGGCATTGGCAAAAGCCACCATATAGCAATTCTCCTCCAGTGATGTATCATCCAGCTTTAAGCGAACCTTAAAGGGTTCCAGGTGTACCAGCTCGGAAATAATGCCTTCCGCATACCCCAAAAAGCCACGCCTGCCGCTTTCTTCAAAGTTTTTTACCAGTTTGGCATTCAGGCCGATATCGCTGATGTGCAGCCCGTAATGTTCATCATTAAAACAAAGCATATCCGTTTCCATGATATGAGCCTTGTCTATAATCTGCAGGGCCTGATCCACATTTTCAGGAATTTCAAGCTCAGAAGCCATTCCGTTGGCAGAGCCAGCCGGGATAAGCCCCAGGGGAATGTCTGTGTTTTTGAGTGCTATAGCGCATAGCATCAACGTTCCATCGCCACCGATGGCGACTACACATTCCGGTTGTATGTCTTCAATATGCGCCTTTAATTTGCGGAGGTCATTCTGCCCGGATGTTTCCCAGGTTTTTTCCGAATGATTTGAACTTTTAGCCCAGGAATTTATTTTGGAAGTTACAAATGACTTGTTAATGCCCCCGGCTATCGGGTTAACCACGAAGAGTGTGGTCTTGCTCATAGGTATTGCTTTAAAGCCCAAATGTACATGATTTCATCTCCTCCTGAGTGGACATCTTATAAAGAAGCGCCCATTAGTGGAAATTGGTTTAAGCGTTGGCTTAAGAGTCGTTTCCGCTTTGTGGATTACCCGTTTTTATTGGCATACCGTGGGTATGGAAATGCCTCAGAAATGGTGGTTCAGGGACATGTGTTCCGCGGTATGGCCTTAAGCAAACCCCGAAGGCGCCATTCAGCATGGAAGAATTTTATAGCCCTGATTAAGATGTTTATGGTACGTACCGTACCGGAGGCAAATGTGGAAATGAAATGTGGTAGACAACATTTTACCACCACCACCAATACCAATGGTTTTTTTGAATTTAAGGTGGCTAATCCTGGTCTTTCCAAAGGCTGGCATACGTTTAACCTCAAACTAATGGACGAGCTAGTGGAAGGGCAGGAAGAGGTAAAGGTGCGGTCTGAGGTTTTGATAGAATATGATTTTGAGTACGGTCTTATCTCTGACATTGATGATACCTTTCTGGTATCACATGTAACTAAGTTTATACGCAAGTTGTATGTTTTACTCACCAAAAATGCTGAAACCCGTAAACCCTTTAAAGGGGTGGTGGAGTTTTACAGAAAGCTTTCTAAAGGTGTGGAAGCGCCCACCAATCCTTTTTTCTACGTTTCCAGCAGTGAGTGGAACCTCTATGATTTCCTGATTAATTTCACGCGTCATCATGAGCTTCCCAAAGGCGTTTTACAGTTAAAAGAGATCAAAGACAGTCTCATGGATTTTGTGCGTTCCGGCTACGGTAGTCATGATCACAAACGGGTTAAAATTGAGCAGATCTTTAAAATGTACCCTGAACAGAGTTTCATTTTACTGGGTGATAACGGACAGCATGACCCCAATATTTACCTGAACATTGCTATGGCTTATCCGGAGCGGGTAAAGGCGGTTTATATAAGGGGTGTCAAGCGCTCACACCGCAAGAAAGCTGATGAGGTGCTGGAAAAGATAGAGGATATGGGGATCCCGGTCCTTCAGTTCAAGCGTAGTGCCGAAGCGTCTGATCATGCCAGAAATCTTGGCTTTATAGTCTAGTCAGCAAGCTGGGCAAGTGAAAAGCTATCACGCTGTGCCAGATCTTTGGTAACCTTTATAAAATGATCTACGTCATACATCACTTTCTCATCGTAGCTGGCTGCCCTGGCAAAAGCCTGGCTGGCATCATCATATTGTTCGGAGAGAAAGTAAGCCACTCCAAGGTTATAGTAAGCTGCGGCAGTAACGTCAGCATCTTTTCTTGATTTTTTCTCACCGGGAGTTGCATCCTTTACAAAAGTAGTCCAGGTGGCTATAACTTCCCGGAGTTTAGCCTTACTTTCAGCGGTTGGTTCAGGAGAAGATTTCAAAACATCATAAGCCCGCTCCAAATCTTCAAATGCCTTATTAAATTGGGGATAATCAAACTTTCGCTCCTTGATCTTAATGGCGTTTAGGTGTACCGTTTTTTCAACGGTATTGAACTGGTTATTGAAGGCGCTGGCCAGTTCATCAGCCCGTTCAGGCAGCATATCCTGTTTAACACGGGTTTTATGTTTCACATAATTATCGTGAGCAATACTCATGGATTCCGATTTGTCGGCACTGATATTATCCGTTCCGTTAACATCTTCCCGGAAAATTTCTTCCTCACCTTTCCACACTTTCAGCGTATAATGATAGCGTACATCACCTTGGTAATAATAAATAGAGCGTGATTTTTCCACGCCATTGGCCTTGTATTTTTCCTGGAATGACTTCCTTTTTGGGGTTCCGTATGAAAATACACCTTCAATGACCTCTATGGTAAAATCCGGTTCGGTATCTGTATTGGTCGGGAGGAATGGGGCTACTTGGAATTCCTGCTCAAATAGTTTTCTTCGGAAGGCATCGTTATCATCGGTCTTCACGGATAAAAAATAATAACCTTCGGTTCCCAGTTCGGCAGAAAGCGGTGGCTGCAGGTAGTTGTAATATCCCAGCTTTTCTTTATCCGGTTTTTGGGCCCAGGCATCTGAAGCCCAAAAGGCGAGGATCAGGGCCAGGCTAATTTTACTCAACACATGCATTGTACTCTTCTAAGATTTGTGGAAGTACGGCAATTACGTTCTCTGAATTAACTTGCTTGGCAATGAGCTTACCCAGCTTCGTCTCGGCATCCTGGTTAAAAGGCTCAATACCATACCCCCCACTATTGTATTTTTCCTGTACTTCAGGGCACTCACTAATGTAATCGCCAAAATCCACCTTTTGCAGTACGGTCAATTCCCCATCTTTTTTCAAGAGAAGGTTAGGATTGGTGCGCATGGCTTCCAACTCCTCTTTGTATGCTACTCTTTGCTCTTCGGTAGTGGTAACAACCATTGGATCAGGAGAATCGTAAAAATAATATAAGGTAATAGCACCATCTACTATTCTCTCTACAAAATACTCGGCAGAAATACCGATACCCACCGTCATCTTCATCAGTGAGAATTTCTGAGACTCAAAATAGCGGTCACCGGCTATGTAGGCTTTGATGTCATCCGGATGGTAACGCTCTCTTTCTTTGCGTTTAACCTTTCCATCAGCCATAGCATCTTCGGTAAAAAACTCCACGCTCTCCTGGTTGTCCCAGGGGCTTTTTTCATCCCCTTTAAGCTTGATATATCCATTCAGCACTTCACCCTTCTTGGTGATGATCTGTCCCTTTACTTCATCGGATTTTAGTTCATAGGTCTGCGCAGAAAGGGCAGTGGAGGTCAGGATAAGGATTCCCGCCAGGATGTTTTTCATGATCATATTTTTTGAGGCCTGAAAAGTAAGTCTTTTGAGTTATATGCCTCTGCATGATCTGTAAAAAAAGCGGACATTACCCGGAAGGGTAAAGTACTTTATTGGCTTGCTTTCACATGGTCCACTATAACCTTCGCATGAACCCGGGAGTTCTCAATAAACCATTTATGAGTTTCCAGTCCACCACAAACCACTCCGGCCAGGTAGAGGCCTTTAACATTACTTTCCATGGTATCCGGATTGTACACCGGTTTCATCATATCATCTTGTCGTAACTCCACACCGGTTTCCTGTAATAACTTGAAATCTGGCTGGTATCCGATCATGGCTAATACAAAGTCATTTTCCAGGGTATGTGTTTTCCCCTCATGCTCAAAGCTTACTGCATCTTCAGTAACCTCCGTGATTCGGGCATTAAAGTAAGTTGGTATGGAGCCTTCTTTGATACGGTTGTTGATGTCCGGGCGCACCCAGTACTTTACCCGCTCTGATATTTCGTTTTCACGAATGATCATGGTAACTTTAGCTCCTTTACGCCAGCATTCCAAAGCTGCATCCACCGCTGAATTACGTGCCCCTGCTATAACGATTTTTTGGCGGTAATAAGGATGAGGATCGGTGTAATAATAATGGACCTTTTCCAGAGTATCTCCCTTGGCTCCGAGCGTATTGCTGCGATCGTAAAAGCCGGTGGCCATAACGAGGTTTTTTGTGGTATAGTTTCCTTTGAAAGTTTGTACCTCAAAGCCGCTTTCCAGTACCTGAATACTGCTCACGCTTTCGTAAAGATTAATATTCAGATCGTACTTCATTGCCACCCTGCGGTAATATTCCAGAGCTTCAGGACGAGTAGGCTTGGGGTTGTGTGATACAAAAGGTACATTACCAATCTCCAGCTTTTCCGAAGTGGAGAAAAAGGTCATATTGAGCGGATAGCGGTAAATGGAGTTTACCAGCATTCCTTTTTCGATAATCAGGTAGTTGAGCCCTTTTTTATGAGCTTCAATGCCGCAGGCCATACCAATAGGGCCGGCACCAATGATTAATACGTCAAGCATAAAAATACAAGTGAATGAACAAGGATCTTGTTCAAAAGTAGAGCATAGTACTCACAGAAGCTTCAGCATTTATGATAATTGCAGATATTCGCACTTACTGTACATACGATATAAGCTTTACGCATACGTTTTTCGTAAATACATCAAAAGCCGTTAATAGTACATGTCAAAAATAAGTATCATCATACCCACATACCAGGAAGGTTCTGATATAGGCGATCTGGTTTCTTATCTGGTGAACCATGGTAAATCGCATGACTGTGAAATTCTGGTGGTAGACGGAGGAAGTACAGACGCTACGTTTCAGAATGCCGAAAGAGCCGGAGCCAAAGTGGTTTTAAGTCCTGAAAAAGGCCGGGCTGCTCAATTAAATTACGGTGCGGACGTGGCCACAGGTGATATTTTCTATTTTTTACATGCTGATGCTTTTCCGCCCTCTTCATTTTTGGACGATATTAAAGGCGCCCTGAAACTGGGTTATCACTTTGGTAACTTTCGTCAGAAAATACAGTCTGAGAATAAGTGGGTGAAGATCAATAGTTACGCCAGCCGTTTTAATCGTATCATCTCCAGCGGTGGCGATCAGTCTTTATTCATGAGACGCTCTCTTTTTGAAGAGCTGGGTGGTTACCGTGAAGATTACAAACTGATGGAAGATTACGAGTTCTTCAAAAGAGCGCGTAAAAAAGGCGAATCCATTAAGATCCCCAAAAGTCTGAGTGTATTGGATCGTAAATATCAATACAATAGTTTTCTGAGAGTCAATCTATCCAATATTGCCATTTTCGGAATGTATACTTTAGGCGTTCACCCCAACCGGCTTTACCCACTTTATAAGCGCTGGATTAAGGGTCCGCGTTACTCTGAATTGAAATAGCACCTGATAAGCTTCCTGTTTTATAAAAAGATACTATTTTTGCAGCCCGTTTACCGGGTCGCGTAGCTCAGCTGGATAGAGCATCTGCCTTCTAAGCAGACGGTCACAGGTTCGAATCCTGTCGCGATCACTTGAAAGTCAAAGGCTTGGAGATAAAATTTCTTCAAGCCTTTTTTGTTTGCACAGAATTCGCACAGGAATTCTTGTTGGGCTCATAACCCAAAGGTCGTCAGTTCGAGTCTGGCCCCCGCTACTAGAAAAGAAAGGGTTTTAACAGAAATGTTAAAACCCTTTTTTCATGCGGGTACAACATAGGTACAACAAATTGCCGATAAGGGATTACATCCCCAAAGCAAACTTTAATCTTCAAAGGCAGATAAAGGGGGCTCTATATTTTGCTCACTAACGAGGCTGTCAAAATTTAATCCACTAAGGCCTTCACCTCGGCCTGTGAATTTCCTTCTGCCCATCCATAGGTAAACTCTGCCATCGTGCCATCTACAGCGTTGGAAGGAGCGGGTCACATAAATACCACTACGCGGGATTTCTTCGCTAAGGATAACGTAACCCTCTGGATTAGACTGGTCCAGGCCTTCCCGAAGTATTTTAGTACGAGGCTCCACGAAGTTCTGGCCTTCATCATAAGGTATGTCTTTTCCTTCCATTACCCTAGGCAAAGTAGCCCTCCTGAGATCAATACGATTACTGTTGTTGGGGTCGGTCTGAGGGATAAAGGGTATCCAGTTTTCCGGTACGTATGTCAGCGCCTGGTATCTTACGGCCGCTTTTTCATAACCTGTGCTGATATCTTTCGGGATATCATCGGTTGGCGGAGAAGGCAAATCGTCATAAACATCATTGAGGTAAGTCTCCAGGGCTGCAGCTGCGTCCTTACCGATTAAATACTGAGCCAATTCATCTGGCACCTGTTCTTCAATTGCCCAGACCAGGTTAGCTACCTGATCTCTTAAGAATAAGACTTTATCCAGGTTGGCTCCCTCCATAATGGTAGGTAAAGTAGGCGGTATAAAAAGCCGTTCATCCCAATTGTAATAATCACGAGGGTGTTCGTTCATTTTGAACATACTCCAACGGTCGTCAATATCGGGTCCGGTATCAGCCAAAGGCAGTTCTCCCCCTACATAAATCCGGTCACCAAAAACATCCTGAACAATAATGCTCTTGATTTCAGTTACTGAACCTACTTCGGTAGGATAGGGAATAAGGCTCCAATCATTATTATAGTTTAGGATAAAATCCTTCGCCATCATCCCCACCAGACCGGTTTTTTCCGATTTTATGGAGGCAAAGTTCATGTTACCATCCTGCATCTCCCACCAACGGTCGGTGGGCATTCCCGGAAAGGTTACCGGGCTCGGGATAAACGATCTTTTGCGAACCACCTGCACATCATCATCAATAGTTTGGCCGGAAGGATTGGGTAAGTTGGTTTTAACAGGATCAACATCAAAATTATACCAGTCCAGACGGCCTCCATGGTATTCTTTACTTGAAAGTACAGTTTGGCTACCGGAGGGATCTTCTGAAATGGAACTTTCAAAACTGTATTCCAGTCGGTTCTTGTTCCAGGATGAATCCCCATCGGGTTGAGTAAAAATGCGATTGTAAAACGACATAAAATCATTTATGGCATCCTGCAATTGACTGTATTCTGCGCTGGTAATGTTGCCAGACCCGGTATTGACTTCCGAGGCTAAGGCAGCTGCTGTCCCATCTGAACCGTTTTGAATAAAGTCTATCAAAGTGCCTCCACGAACAATGCGCCCTCGCGCTCCCTCCCGTACACGGCTGGCTTGCCGATTACTTCGCTCCTTATAAGTGGAAGAGGGCTCTATGGCAAAGGCATTTACAAAGAGGGAATGCCGATGCAGTAAATCATAGTTGTCCAACAACTTGCGCCAATAGCGCCCGAACCGCAGGTCCAAGGCCAAGTCAAACTGGATGGCTTCGCGTTCCACGCGGGCCTCTAGTGGGATGTCACTGTCAAAGGGCTGTGTGCCACCGGTTAAAGGTTTAAAACGGAGGGCTTTTGTGTCTTTACTGTGTACCCGAGTATAAACGGTTGACCCAGCATCTTCACCCTTGAATTCGTTTAACTTCCATTGCATGGTCAATCCCCAGAGGGCATCATGAACGGATGCACCCAGGGTAAAGTCAAAGTCCTCGGCAAACATTTCTACATCTACAATGCTATACCTATTTGTTTTAGGTGCTGTAGTGGCACCATTTCCATTCTCTCCCATAAAGATATCTTTTTCTTTAAAATGTTCCTACCAAACCATTTTCCTGCCCGGATTCGGTTATAACCATAGGGTAGGTCAAATCGGCCAATTCAGTTCCCGCGATCAATTCCGGCCCGGCTGCTCTTCGTTTGGCTAGCCTGAAGGTTTCGTCAATGGTTTTTACCAGGTGGTCCCACTGCCAGTTTCCGGTTTCCTCTGGCGTAACAGCCAGTAAAATACAGTTGGCCGCATTGGATCCCGGCTCATCTTTATGATAAGTTAAACTGGTAGATACTTCTCTCTGTGGTATACTTTCGGTCCATTCGTCTATGATCAACCCGGCATGAGCCAGGTTGGCATTAAAGCTGCCTGAATTAGCGGGGCTTGCGATGATTATAGAGTATTTAGATTCTTCCATTTCAATAGGGTCTTCATGGGGAACAGCGTACCATTTATCACTAGCAGTATAAGGTAACTGGATGGGGTATAAATATTGATCACTTTGCGAGTACTCCTCAGATAAGATGCGGCTGATATCCCACTCTGAAACCCGAGGTCTTACACAGGCCACGCTGGTAAGCACCTCTTCGGCAGCATCGGCATTATCGGAAGGTAGCAGTGAGGTGCTATCCTGGAAACAATTACTCATTTCAACCGGATTGTAAAACTTAAACCTGGGGATGAGTTGAAAAGCATCACCAAATATGAGGTGCCCCACTTCACGTGCTAAATCCACAAGGTCCTGTTTAGTGTCTGGTGATACGTTACCCGGTAACGAGAAACCAGACCATTTGGTGTTGGCCTCATTGTATTTTTGTTGAAGTGTGACTAACAGGGCCTGGGATTTTGCCAGTATTTGATCATAAGCCTCTTGAGAAACCTCCGTGACGCTTTCCGGAAGACTACTCATAATATTAAACCGGTGCATCTCAAATAAATACCCTCTAAATATACCCAGGTCGGTGGCGAGGTCTCCCTGGTATTGTTCGTCCGTAACCTCATTGATGCTGTATTCTAGGTTTTCTTTCAGGGTTTGAAGGGCATCCAAAGCACCCTGCACGCGGTTACCTAATTCACTTAGATCGTATCCCAATGAAAGATCGAGTGATCCGTCCTCAATTTCATACTCCAGCAGAAAATCAACGGGTTTGAGTACCCGGCTGTTGATGATAAATTTCTTGATGTGCTCCAACAAGGCCTCGGCCTGTTCAAAACTTCTTTCTGTATTGGGGTTATAACCAATATGGGGAGTCTTATAATCAATGGTGATCTCAGCGTTTTGTGTAAGGTTTTGAGCTACTTTAACCTTATAACGGATCAAGTTGCTTAAAGCGCTGTTCACTTCATGGTAAGAGGAATCATAAATGTACAACAGGTCAATGGGTTGTATTTCCAGGTCGCCAATGGTCCAGTTGGAAATGGTATCCACCTCCGCTGGTTCTCCAATTTGATCTTTGATAGAAACCGAAAAAATGATCCCGTCTGGATTAGGGATTTGATCAGCGATCCAAGCGTTTAGTGTAGGCCCCAACTCTGATCTATAACTGGAAGCCACACCCCATTCCGCAGCTGAAGTGCTTGCCGGATTGAAATGAAGAGCCAGTTTTTGATTAAATACCGATTTATTACGGGGCGTTTCTGTCACCTGGAAATCAGGTTTCATAAACTCACCTTTTTCAAAATTCTCCATGATGCTTCCCGCGGTTTCAACTTTGCCTTGCACAAGTTGATAAACAGATTCTGAAACCGCCAGGTCATGGATAGCGTCTACAATTTCTCCCAAATTTAGGATTTGTGCAGTCATAAAATCGCTCTCTGCCGTACCTGGATTTGGTAACTGGCTTTGATCCAATCCATAGGGGTAATCTACTTCGTCTGCAATAGCTTGTTTAACGGTATTGTAGAGTGTATATCCATCCACTACGTTGGAAGCTTCAATCGTTTCTGTAGGTTCTTCTTCGTAATTGGTAATTTCCTGCGTAGGGAAGGCCCTGCGGAAATAATAGATGTACACGTCCAATTGCAAAGTGCTTTCTTGCAGTCCACGCTCAAACTCATAGCCGAGCATTCCACTTAATTCCTGTCCGGCACTGAGCCCTTCCATGAAGGCCTGTGCCTTTCGTACCCTTCCGGAGTTGAGGTTGATCCTCCGGGGGTATCCGGCATCGGAGCCCCACTCCTTATCTTTAATAGGATCATAGGCACTTTTAAGAATGGCAGCGGCCGTAGCGTGATTTAAAGTAGGTGCATGGACAAAGCCTTTAGATCGGGCATCTTTTTCAATATCGCCACTTTCACCAATTTGCGTTTTTTCCGAGGAATCGAGGTAGCTCCTATCCGTGTTTACCTTCAAATCCTCCACATAGCCATAAGCTCCAATGTAACTGCCATAAGTACGGCTGCCGGAACCATAGCGCATTTTTTCCAGGCGGTAATTCACCATTCCCAACTGCCATCCATCGAGGCGGTAAGAATTAGCATCCAGTGTTTCCCGAATTAACTGATCCACTTCGGCAGAAGGGTAATTGGCCATATCCGATAAAGCACTTTTGGAGTTGTCTAAATCTGCCTTCTCAGGAATGGAATTGGATTCCTCGGAATCCAGGTATTCAGCCAGGGTCATTTCCTCGTGTACTTCGGCCACCTGCATATCCATTAAAGACCAAGGGTCGGCTGCGTTGGGTATCACATCAGCGGCAGAAAGACCTTCAGGATACTCTTCAGTTCCAGGGTCAGGAACTCCTTCAAATTCAGGAGTTTCCCAAGGGAGGTTTTCCACCCCGTTATTTTGGGCCAGCTTGTAAGCTGCAAACCAGTATTCGTTCATAACGGCTTCCCTGCTGGTTTTAAATATCAGGTTGTCAGGGGCAACTTCCATGGGGTTTCCTTCTACCATCATACCACGGATGTCTGCAAAATTGCTATCGGCCAGCCAACGAAAATAATTTTGTCCAGTTTCGGCAAGCTCCTTCACAGGAGAGCTTTCTGAAAGTCGTTCATTTTGCAACAGTCCTTTATTGATAGCACCGTTTGCATCTTTATGGCTCAGCATAAAAGCCTTGGGGATGGATTGCCCCTCTCCTGTTGGCATTCCGAGAGCTTCCATCTTTGATTCGGCCCTTGTTTTCATACTACTATACCAGGAGTTGGCGGATTCCAGTTTATTGTTGAAGGACAAACTGTTATAAACCAAATCCGGCCCCAGGGCGGTACGAATTTTTAATTTAGCTGAAACCGCTTGCTGACTAAGAGAATGCAGCAAAGCTTCCTGCGCATTGTCACCCGCCTTACCTACTTTCGGTACATTGGGTACCAGGCCATCCACTACGGTGGAAATATTTTCTAAAGTACCACGAAGCCCTTCTAAAAAAGGATATTCATCGGCTTCGTTCCCTTCATCCCATATCCATTCGCCAAAGGCCGATACCGGCATTACACCGTAAGGTTGATCATCCACCAGTATGGTTGGCAAAATGCCACGGGCTACCACATAGTTTTTAAAGAAGTTGCGAGTATTGTCCACGTCTTCCATACTAAACCAGTAGCCCCAAAGGTCCCTCATTTTTTTTCCTACGGTGGAAGAAGACCACACTTGGTTATTGATCAGCGCCTTGCGGATATCTTCGTGCTGTGCTCCGTGAATGTGGTGCAACACTTCATCGGAAATACCCAGTGCTTCTGCGAGGCGTTGGCCATCTCTCCGGGTCAGGTAGTGAGAGTAGTTTGTAAAGAGGGGCGATTGGCGCTCTATGGCATAACTGTTTTTATGCCCAATATCTTTCCTTCGATAGGGGGTGGAAAGTATATCGGTATTGGAAGTAGGAGTCTTTATCTTTAATAAGCGCATCCCGTCATCGGTGTAGTGATGGTTATTGAAGTTGGCCTCAATCAGGTCCTTGGAGCCGCTCTCATCGGTGGAAACCCTTACGCCTGCAACAATGAGTTTGTAATAACCGTTCTCAACGTCTGTAGCTGTTTGGGACATGCTGGGCATATCAATTTGCACACCCATGCCAATTTCAACCGCTTTGTCAAAATCCTGTAACCAGCTTTGATCATCTCCCAGGTGTATTACATGGTCCGTGTCGGTACCTTCCTGCCTGATGCTATCATCGTCATGAGGGTTCAGGCCTATTTCCATTTTATCAGTTACCAAGTTAGATTCTACTGCTCCCAGTTGGGTGTAATTACCCCCTTCAGTAGTGGAACGGTAAAGAGTTACCACGAAGCGGTCCGGAAGTAACCTTATCATATGCCTGCGTGTCCAATCGCTGCTCTTTTCACCAACTTCATCAGAGGGGTCCAATAAAGGATCTGTTTTGATCACAATCCAGGCTGCCCGTTGCGGGCTGAAACCGGAAGCAAGGGCGTTCCAGGCTGCCTTCCTTTCATTTTCGGTAGTAGCTCCGGATAATTCAGTCCAATAATCCTGACCGGCCTGACGCTCTATAGCTGTAAGTTCAGGCTCATGGCCTTCCAAGTGGATATCATCAGGGTAAAACCGTACTTTAAGGGTATAAGCTTCTCCTGTTTTTTTGAATTTGGTTTGTATTTTTAAGGGAAATAATGCTATTGGATAAGTGTCAGAAAGATTGCTTACCTGATTTTCCAAAGAGTCATTACATACCTGTCTTTGATGATTTTTGACGTTTTCCTGGTGAATGTAGGCTAACTTAAGTTTGCGTGCGATATCAATCTCCAGTTGTGCTATGTCATTTTGAAGGTTTTGGGTAGCTGCATTGGATGCATTGGGATCTTCTCGAAGGGCATTTTCCAGTGCCTGTTCTTTGATGATCTTTTGTTCACGATCCAGATAAAGATTTTGGTCGGCATCATCACGATCGGAACGCGCAGTTTGAAGTAATGCTCTCTTAGAATTAAAGGAGGCACTGGTTGAAAGCCGTAGAATAGAAAGGCTCTCGGATGAACCAGAACATTCGGTGTTCGGCAGGGACTCTACCAGGGTAAGACTTGAACCTCCGCTGGACGCCCATTGAATTTGTATGACTTCGGTGTTTTGACCACTAATAATAGTACCATTCTGTACGTTCCAAAAAACGTTGGTAAAGTCATAATTTTTTGTAGCGTAATAGGAATAGGTTTCCCCGGCATATATTGAAGATATACCTATGATTTCCGGCCTGGGGGCTTCAACCACGGTAACCTGAAATTCTGCCACACTTCTACCATCAATAGAAATTTTAATCATAAAAGAGCCCAAGTCATACCAGCGAACAGTGGCCTCCTGATACGGGTCTTCGCCTATTTCATGGTCTCCTGTAAAACTCCAAATAACTTCTCCTTCCACATCACCTTTCAGAAAAAAGGTGGCCTCGGTTTCCCGGCATACATATAGCGGTCCTTCAATGGTTAATTCAGGCATATTTTCAGTTTTTTAGTATTGACATTATTCAAGGAACAAAATCCTGGAGGTATAGACGGTTTGATCGTTATAGAGCTTTAAAATGTAAACCCCTTCCTTCAGCTTAAAATCGAAAGATTGGATAGGTTGAATGGCTTTGAATTTTTGTTCTTTTATTTTTTGCCCTTGTGCATCAAACACTTCCAGGGTGAAGTTTTTATTCAGGTAAGCGGCAGGAGTTTCCAGATGAAGACCGGCCTGAGTAGGGTTGGGGTAAAAATTAAAGTTGGGTTTTACCCGAAACTTATTGGTTCCAATTTGTGGGGCACCATCAAGAGTTAATAGCATTACTTTTCCGGAAAAGTTGTTGAATCTTCGGACCCCCACTATCAGGTCACGCTTCGCATCACCATTCATGTCATTTAACGAAGCTATAAATCTGCCAGAAAAATCTATACCTACTGAATCAACACCGGCAAATAGGTTTGGATTGGAGGTTTTGAGAATTTTAGAATCAACAATAGATCCATCACTATTAAGGAATATGTATTTAATCAAATTTGTAGAATCAGAAGTTAAATAGCCATCACCGCAACCAATTGCAATGTCTTCGATACCATCTCCATTCATATCACCCATGTTGGCGATTCCATCACCGATGTCCGCACTATCCATAGGCTGAACAAAATTTGGTTTATTGTGATGGATTCTATTGGTATCTATTAAATTGCCAAGGCTGTCGAGAAACAGAATCCAATATGCCCCGGAGCTATTAAAGGCAATAGAATGATTCGGGGCTCCAGCTATAATTTCAGGAAAACCGTTATTATCAATGTCATTAAGATAGGTTAGGCTTGTTCCAAAAAGTTGGTTTGAAGCAAGTTCTCCTGATAATAAAGGGGTATCATTGTCAAGCTGAATGTAACTTTTGACATTTCCATCCGACTTTAAGTACAAGAGATAGACTCGGCCAGCATTATTAAACCCGGTATTTCTTCCGGGGGAACCTACCAAAAGCTCTGGTATGCCATCCCCATCCATATCAGGGAAATAAGAAAGGCTGCCACCAAAGCGTTGGCCTTCTTCAAGGTTCCCGGTAAAACCTCCCCGGTTTTCGCCAATCAAATGGTATTTGGTCACAAACCCTGTAGAGTCAATGGAAAGTATCCAAACCCCACCCAGCCTTGTTCTTGGCACAGACTTATTTTGGGCTCCAATAGCAACCTCAATGGTTCCATCCCCGTCTAAATCACCTAAGCAGGTCATGGATTCACCAAAATCTTCTTGAGGCCCATTTTGTCCAAAAAAACCATTTGATCCGTGAACTATCTTACTGGTATCTAGAATATTTCCCTGATTATCTAAAAATAAAACAAAAGCACCACCATAATCACCGGAGGAGGCAATAAACCTCCCCCCTACAAGGATATCTTCATACCCATCATTATTTAAATCTCCTAAAGAGCAGCTGCTTATTCCAAAGCTTCTGCCCGGATTAGGTTGATTTTCTATGCTATCATGAGTAATAGTTTTTAGGGACAATACCTTGAAGCTTTGCGCGCTGGTGGATTGACAGAACATAAGAGCAACAAACAAGAAACAAATCAAATATTTCATAACTAATCAATTAAATCATTTGCGTGAATTAGCAATTTAACCGCTTTTTGATTTAATATAGCGGCCATGTGGCTACTGCCTCTACCCCAACTCGGGTCATCAATTGGATCCATTCCACTATTTGGACCAATATTTATTTCAGTTACGTCAATATAATTCAATTGAGAGATTGGGTTTTCTGTACCTGTATCCATTCCCATATGCGCCCAGGTAAGGTCATCCCAACGTGGAATGTTATAGGTGAAATTTCCTTCAAATTCATCTAACCCAAAACGTATATCTCCTAAACGCTCTGAGAATTCAAAGTACCAGCCGCTTTCGCCATCGGGTGGGTTTTCGCCCTTTGCGTCTTCAGCGGTGAGATCAAACCCCAGCAAAAGTGCATCGGGAGGCATTTGTCCGAAAAATACGGGATACTTCTTTTCGGCCGCTTGGTAATCAGTGGCGGTTGGAAAATCACGGGTGTACGTATCAGCCTGGCCAGGTACCGGTTGCCAGTCAAATGCTTTAACCGCTCTTAGTTCCAGGTTCGGGAATTTTTTTAAAAGATCGGCCCGTATCACCAATACTAAATTGGCCTCACCACTGGCAAAGCCGGAGTTGTGAGTACCCAGTTCGGTTTCATGAGCCCATTTGTGAATGGCATCAATATTACGGTGTTGTAAGGTCAGAGTTTGATGTGCTGCCTCTGTCAAGTCTTTAATTTCCGTTTGGGAGGGAACAATAATGGGGGAGTCCCAGAATCTTTGAAAAAAGGTGGCTCTTTTATCGGTTGGATATTGGTTCCATAGTAGTTCCCGGCCCATCTCGTAATTGAGGCCTACCATAAGGGACTCAATAAATTTATTGTTGGTTTCCAGCAGCGTAACCGTGTTCTCACCTACTAAATGGAAATTGGGAATAATCAAATCTTTACTGTAAGTCTTAAGGATATCAAACACCGGCAAGTCAATACTGGGAGCGGCCATTGGTTTTTGCAACCATTTAACGTTTAAGGCCGCCAAGTCACCCTGGTACTTCAGCCAAAAATTGATTTTGGCCGTAAAGTTTATTTCCGGGATTGTAGCATCGGTCAGTTCTGCAGCTATGGTGGTAACCGTAGTGTTTAAGGGGTCTGGCTCAATGGGATAGGCCTCTTCCAAATTAGCGATGGCCGTATAGGTTTGGGCTGCCCCTGTTTTAAAATAACCCGATTGAGGCGAATCCTGACCGCCACTTTGCCAGCTACCGCTATAATTAGCTCCTGGTTTTAGGAGTAAAAAATTAGTAACGGCTCCTGCGGTGCTGTAGGTATCGGCTGAAAGATCGGAGGCAGTAACGGCCTCGGCAACTCCTTCTCTTCCGGAGGGAAAAGTGTTGGCGGGTTTTGCTTTAATACTGTTATTGGCCACATTGTCCGTAATCTGGAATTTCGCTACTTCAGGCAAATTACTCTTCCGCATTACGGGGCCGTTGGGCCTGATAAATCGTGTAAAAGAGGTATCGGTCATAGACCGTGGTATCCTACTCTGCTTTACCGATCGCTTTACACTTTGATTGTTGGTTTTATCCCTGGCAATATGGTGTACACTAGCCGTTAAGTTTAGTACCGTTTGGCCAGGAAGATTTTTAATGTGCTTCTCAAAGGCGGCATCGGAGGCCAGATAAGTGGTGGTGGTAGCCTCCAGTTTACGGTTGGCAGCAATTACTTCCCCCACCTGTTTCCAGGCCATTTCCATGTAGGCATCCTGGTTTTCTTTAAATACAGTAGCACCCAGGCCCGCAGCAGCCCTGTTTTTGGGGTCGAGGTTTAGCTCACTAAGCCAAAATTCATTTTGCAAAACAATATTCCGAACCGCGTGCCAGCGTCCGTAAAAAGGTAGAGATATAACGGGATCTACGAGTCCGTCTTCAATGCCCTGGTTCATATTGGCTCCCAGGTTGACCAGGTTTTGCAGCTCATCCACAAAGATGTCATTGCCTGTATTGAGAAATAACTCGTCAGAAGTGCCTGCCTGGCGCATAGTACCGCCCATTTCTACGTAAGTATCATTGGCCACACCATTTAGTTTAGGATGGTTGGGCTGACTGATATTAATGGGAATTTTTCCTAACTCACCATCAGCCGGAGCGGCCTTAATACGTCTTGCCAGAGCTTCAAAGTCTCCGGAGGTTCCGGTTTTAAAGTCAAAGGAATAGTAGATGGGGTATAGTTTTCGGGGATCGCTGGTGTTAGAATGATCCCAGGAGGCCTCCTGTATATTGCTGCCTCCTGTGGAGACGTCCATTCCCAGGCCTGCTTGCCTGCCCAGTTCAAATGTAGGTACCAAAAAGGCAGTGTAATCTGTGTCGTCCTGTAACCTGCGCGGGCATATAATGCGTGATATAGCCCGATAAGGCTCACCATCCAGAATGTCAATAATATCTTCCTTTGTACTTTGATTTATGGTGGTTGGTACGGGGGCAAAATTGGCTCCAATAATTTGAACATGCGCCCAGGCCCAGGTTTGGGTTTGGTTCGGGAATATGATATCGTGACCCTTTAAAATATTGATCACCCGGTTGGGGGCTGACAGGCCTTCATTGTATTCAAACTCCGGGTCGCTTCCACCTCTTTTCAAAACAATAAGTGCCATCCAGGGTCTCAAGCTTTTGGTAGCCCCTGAGGGTGTTCCGGGCTTTAGAGGTGTATAGCGCCAGGGAAAATCTTCATCCTGAAACTCTATAAAAGGTAGATAGTTGGGTAAAAACTCGTCTTCACTGGCTACCGGGGCATGACGTAATACTGCCGACTCATTGATGCTTTCAACTTCACCGGGGCCTACGAAGTCAATGCTTTTGGTAAAATCACTGGCTCCTGTTAATTGTACCTGGAAATCCAGGGTTGGACGAAGCCCTGTGCCATTGGCGGATGCAAAGTTGTCAGTATCCGGTACTTTGGTTCCAATTCCTCTTTTAAGGAAGGGGAGGAAGGTGTAATTTTCTTCTGTTAAGGCCATAATACTTTCTTATACGGTTTCATAACTGTTAAAGTCTGCCATGGAAACAATATCATAGGCATCCAAATCCAGCGTTTCATCTAAGGTCAATTGTTCTTCAATCCATTGAATGCCTTCTTCGTAGCTTTCAAATTCCACACCGCTTACGGATTGCCCGTTATCATCTACTGGTATGAAAACACCTCCCAATACTTCAATATCAAGAGCTGTGTCAAATGAACCGAAGCCGCCACCTTTGAGTACTTTATTAAAGTATTCGCCCGCACCGCTTCCGGCAAAGGACTTTTCAAGTTCACCAAGCCCTAAGGGCGCATACATACCTACATACTTTACAAGGTCCCCGTCAACGAAGATCATTTCTTTTTCTGCGGGGTTTATACTTACCATTTCACCGGACTCAAAGTAATTCAGGTTTTCGCGTAACCGGATCTTCAGCCCACTCTTAAATTGTGTAAAAGAAGGTTCTTTGAGTAATTTGTCTTTGTCTATGGCAAAAAACTGGGCTGGGGCAAATTGATCTTTAACCTGTTGGGTTGGGAAAGTGTTACCCAGTAGTTTAATAGCGTCAATGTCGAACTTTGAAACGGTATCGGGTTCGGCATTTCCGTACCGCTGGATGTTGACATTCAACGGTACAATTTTTTGACGTAAGGTGATGCTGCTTTGTGGGTTGATCAAAAGCTCATCCTCCAGTTCCGAAGCATTTCTCAGTATCACCAATGAGTTGGTAGAGGTGGGGAGGGTAGTCTCCCAGCCTTCGGGTTGGTTGAGTGCCTCCGTTAGGGCAACGGCTACGTTTACCTTGGGCAGGGATACGGTTTTGTCCTGACCCCAGGATTTATTGAAGGTTTTTTTGCAGTTGATTACAAAGAGGATTTTAACTCTAAAATGTCCGTGTGCATTGTAGCGTCCGGGGCCACTCATGCTGGCATGTACATCTATGCCAAAAAGCGTCCACCTCTTGTATTTTACTTCAAATTTAGCCCCAATACCTGCATCAAACCTGAATTTGGGACGGTAGTAAATCAGTACATCAAAGTAAACGGTGGCTGATGCGGAAAAACCACCAATGCCTACGTAAACATATACCCCGGCACCAAATTGAACGGTATTGGAGGATACCGCAAAATAGGTCCACCCCCGAATTTTTATGTACTTGTTGTCAATGATTACAATGGCCAGATTCTTAATATCAGCCGGCAGCATCATGTGACTGGGCTTTGGGAAATTAGGGTGGAATCCGCCTACCGATACCAGGAAGGAGGCGTTGTTGCCCCACAACACCCTTAAGAGAATATCCCCCTCCAAGGAAATACTTAATAGCCCAGAGTCAAATATGGAAGCATCAAAGGAGAGGTACTTTCTATGAAAATCAATAACCCCCAGGAAGTTCACATTGATTCGAAGCAGTTTAGCATCTTTAGCGGGCATATGTGCCCTTAATACCCCGAGTATCGCTACCTGAACAGGCCGGTCAAATTCAACGATGAGCCCAAACTGGATGGTGAAAAGTGAATCGGTAATCCAACTTAGCTCAGCAATGGGGCCTACCAGAAACTGACCTTCTTTTTGTGGAAAGGCCGTATTCATAGTATTCAGGATTTGGGGAGCCTTATTGGCAATGGGCGGTGCCGGAAACAGAATATCGTTGGTTGACCCGTCTTTAACACCTTTCCGTAACACTTCCGCATTGGCCGTTCGATTAAGGCCGGTAATACCTCCTACACCCGTTATTTTGAAACCCAGTCCGATATCAATTCCGGGCTTAAAGCGGGCGGCAATAATCATTAAAAAAGAAAGGCCTTTTTGGCCGTTGGGTAGTTTAAGTGAGAGTATTCCCAGTGCCGAAGCAGATATCTTCTTAAAGCTGAGACTTAGGGCACCTTTGTACAACTCTAAATCAGGGTCATGCGCAACGTAACCGCCTATGGAGAAACCGGCCTTCTCCGCAAAGGGACTGGCAATGCCTACCCCAAAGCCTGCGGGCCTTACCAACTCAAAGCTGATGTTGGCCGGGCCTAAATTCCCGCCTCCCTGCGGAAAAGCGATGATAGTTTTGAAACCTGCTTTCTCCACAGCTCCCACTAAAGGACCAATTTTTACACCGGCATTTACGGTGGACGTTATATCCAGTTGGTTTCCGCTAAGATTAAAGGCAAAATTGAGAAGCTGAACTTCCAACAATCCCAGGAAATCCTTATTAATGTGTACCGTTTTTTCAAAAGTAGTTCCTGAAAACCCATCATCGGTGATATTAACCGTGGGCTCTCCATCCCAGCCAAATACCAGGTCAAATTCATTGGCCTGCGACTCAAAGTATTCAAACTCTTTTACTTCCAGGAATTTGGGTATGGCCTTACCGATTACGGGGATGTCCCTGATACGATCTATCCTGCCCTGTACTTTGAACTGCCACTCTCCTTGTACCTGACCGATGCATAGTTTTTTGAGGGTAAAAGCAATGGTGTCGGGGATTTCGAGTTGGAGACCATCATCTTCACTTACGCATATTTCGTAGCCGTTAATACCCCAATCAATACTGAAGTTAAGTATGGCATCTTGTTTAGAGGCATCTTTTAGACCTTTAATCTCGAACTGGCCAGCAATAGCGGAATTGATGACATTATTCTTTTCAAATTCCAGGTTAAAGGAGGTGAGCTTTATTTTGAGCGCATCATTGAATAATTCAAATTTCATCAATGGACTCGGGTCGCCTGCGGTATCGGCCTCCATCAGGAAATTACCGCTTACTGTAAACCCATTGTCATCGTCATAACCAATTAAAACTCTTTGACCAATTATAGACGCTGTTGAACCTGATTGCGCACTCCAGAATTGTGGAAGATCAATTGAAACGGAATCAGCATAAATGCCTTTAAATGAATTTGGAAGACCTAACATATTGGCATAAGCCAGGTTTGAGCTTTCAGATACGTCAAACTTCATCCCTGAAAACCCCAGCAATAAACCCGTATTTAAAAGTCTTGCTTTATCGTAGGGTGCTTGTAAACTGGCTGAAACTTCTGAGGAAAACCCGATAACACCTTTGGAGTCAAACCAAAATTCCGATTTAGCGAACTCTACTGTTGTTTTAACATTGGTATCAGTTGCCGGAACATATTCTCCACTTCCCGAATCTTCCATAGGCATAAACAAGGATCGCGGGAATTCCAGGGCTACCGACAAATCCATGCGAGCGGTAATTCTAGGTATGTAGGCATCGAGAATGCTTTGCTCAATATCTTTAGGAGACCCCACTAAGAGAGCGTTAAAAACTTTATTAACAACTTCAAGAGGGTCTGACGCTGAGGTTAGGTAAATAGTAAAGAAAATATCATATACCGTTACACCATTCAGGTTGGTATTAGCCGGATCTTTTATTTCAGCAAGAATGTTCTCGGCATTCACCTCGGTTACCAAAGAGCTTACATTGGGGTTAATACTACTCCCATATTGATTATCAATAGCCGTTACCAATTGTGAAGCGTAGCCGTCCTCAAGATTTTCAATGATGGATTTTAACAATTGAGCCTCACTAAGTCCGAATAGCTCCAGTGCTTCTTCAATAAGTTCCCTCACTGTAAAGGATGAAGGAGCTGTAAAACGGCCACCGTATCCAAGAATACCGTAATCAACGTGCCCGGAAATATCAAATTCAGTGTGATTTACTCCGTTGGCAGGGTCGAAGCTAGGGTTAAGTATTAATTTGAATCCGGTACCCGGAATATCAAAATCCAATGCTTGTAAAGTTCTAACCCTGGCGCGAAAGTCCAAATCATTTTGTCCAGGCGCAGAATCCGAATAATAAGAAACCAGGTATAAATTACTTAATAGTGAACTTAAGCCGGCTGATAACCAATTAACTTCACTAGGTAAATCGGAGAGATTAATTATTTGATCTAAAGGTTGGAGGTTGCTCATGACCGAATTATTTATACCAAAAACTATTGCTGTATTATGATGGTACTACGAAGCTCTTTTTTTTTATCCTAAATATTTGCGTAGACATACGCACTGAGATTATTCCAGTTTTTCAGTCTTAGATATAAAGCAATAAGGTTGATCACGATAAAACCAAACCGTATGTAAACTGTCATTTGTGGTAGCCTGAATCTTGCCTATTTTTCCCCTGTCATCAGAAAGAATAATTTGAGCATTTTTCCATTTTGGATAAAAGACAAGCTTAAAGTACTCTAAATGAGGATGTCTTTCTGTTTTCCAACTATCAATATACTCTCTTACACTATGAAGCTCGTCAAGAGTTTTAATTTCATATAATGATTTTCCTGCTAATTTCCAACTCAATTTTGGATTAGGAAATTTTGTTTTGGGTAACAGTGGTAATACAAATAACTGATGCCATATCCTTGAGAGTGAAGATTCCGTGTAATTCAAATTAGAGCTTATTGAAAAGCAGGCATATCCAATGGCAGGGGGAGGGACATTGTCAAACTCATACATTATATTATCTATTGAAAAATAATTGGGGCCAACTATCAGGAAATATATTTTTTTGCATTGGCTGTATTTAGCCATATAATAGGTTGTAGAGGGATGGTTATATAAATATATTTTAGAGGTGTCGATTAAATCTATATTATTTTCATCACATGTATTGGGGAAATAGGCTTTTAGGAGTTCAGTATTTTTCAGGTTGTCATAAGCAGAAAACCTTTTCGTGTGTAGCGAAGGCAACATTGCTACTGGGGTGTATAGATTATCTTTTGCACATTTTTTTAAATCATGCTTTATTCCACAAGAAGTTAATGAAAGAAAAATAAATACGGTGATAGGTAACCTCATTAAGTAGACTTAGGGATATAAACATTCGTGAAATTACCCAGATCTTCTTCTAGCTTTGCATAATCAAAAGCAGTTCCACTAAGATATATTTTGAGATATGGAGGGCATACCCCCTGGTAGTATCCGCCTCCCATATCATTGGCTTGTTGCGGATTGTTATTAAAGAATTTCACCAAGGAAGAAAACATTTCTCGCCAAACATTGTCAATTATCCATCTCTTACCTAAAAGAGATTCCATATAGCAGCCAGTATTCCCGGATGGATGGCCCTCTAAATGGCCTCCACCGGTAGATCTGGATTTGTAAGGGTCTGTTTCATCATATAAATCCGAATCCTGAATGGGATAGTTGGCTGAAAGCTTGGTCCATAATTGATTAAGAAGAGGGTTTTTTATGTTATATAAGGCATGGCCCAGTTCATGTACAATGACATGAGAGATTAAAAGTTGGCGTGGTGAAAAATCTACTTCAGGGAGCTCGTCCGGGTATGTTGCACTGTAATCCTGATCAGTAAAGTTGCTTCGTATGCTCTCGTTAAGGCTTATAGTTATAATGGGTTCAATTTCCCCGTGTCCTTTCTCGGTAAGAGTAGAAACTGTTTTGACAGATTCATTGCCATTTTTATCGGTAAAATTGAACTCTGGTGAATACCCTTCGGCAATTTCTTCAGGATTTTTATAATGCACCTCATCTTTTAAGGCCAATTCTTCATATTTCGAATGGTTCGTAATAGAACCAATTTTATTTAAACTATTAAAAGTATTGCCGTTGATAGTAAATTGTTTTGGATTTACGCTGGTAGCACCAGTACTTCCAATAGGGGTATATCCAACATTAATAGTAAAAGTTCGAAGGTCCGTATTGGTTCCATCATACTGAGCACCATTATTTTCAGACCATATGCCATAATAGGTCTTATGTCCTAAAATTGTTATTGCATCCAATTCCTTAAACAACTCGGGAACAAACCTTCGGCCTCGCTTTAAAGCCTCGTTTATTTCATGAAAGGCTTCTACCTCATTGGGGTCAGTGCTGTTAGGGTTATGTGAAATACATATTCCGTAGGAAGTGGTTTGCAAGTCAATTGTCTCGGCCTGAGCAGCAGCCTCAGTACAATATAATCTGCCATCAATGCTGTGAAATGTAGGGCTCAGGATATTGGAAATATAATTTCCATTAATATCTAAACCATCTATATTGAATTGAGCATTTGAATAATTGTATCCATTGGTCGATGTGTCCATAAAATTATCCGAACTGACTTTTAGGAAAACGGGATGTTCATAACTGTCATAGGAAGAAATGGAGCTTTCAATTTGTGCGTATTCATTAATGGTTAAAGTGACCGCTAGAAAAGTGTCATTATCGTAGTTCCTGAATTTTTTAAATAGTTTTTCCCAGCTTCTGCCAAACCAGTTCTGTGAGATTTCCAGCGTCTGAAATGTGCTGGAAGAGGTTACAACCTCCACTTTCCTAACTTTGAAGTCTCCGTCTCCATCTGATGATATTGCTTTAAAAAAGCTTTCCTTTCCAGAAACAAATTGGGCCGGATACCGAGATATCTTATTCCTTGAATTCTCCAGTTCCAGTGCACAAGCGAAGAAAATAACCCGATCTTGATCTATACCGATTCCTGTTTGGTACATACCTGGATGTGTTAATCCGAAAGTGTTACTATTATCACTGATATATTTTAAGCTTCCAAAGAAAACAGAGTTAGTAATGGCCTGTGAATCAAGTATGGGATAGGATGATAATAACTGAACTTCAAATAATTTGTCTAAATAGTGAGATGATGATTCAACATCATTCGGAATAGTGATATCCTGATGGATATAGAATATTTTAAAATACCCACCAATTTCCTGTAGACTTGAAATGTTGGCTTGAAATCCGCTTATTTTCAGGTTTTTAGTAACGGGATAGGTGCCCGAACCGGATGCATTGGCAGATGCTTCTTCGGACAAGTCCCTAAAACGATTGCCCTGAACGAGTTCTACCGGATACGCAGACTCTTCACTTTGTCGGCCACAAGCTATGAAAGCCAATTTTTTGGTATTGGTGTCTACAGGAAAGCTGATTTCTATTTCAGTTTTGTTGCTCGCGGAAATGTTCTTAACGAAGTTTGAGGAAGAAACACCCCCTAGTGGTGTATAGTTATCGATTATGACGAGAGGCCACCCCTGAGTGGCTATAATAGTTTCCTCAAGTTGATTTGAAGAAACATTTTTAAAAGCAATACCCTTGGTATAACGACTATAAAAATTCCAACTAAACCCGGACTCATCCCTAAGGTCAAGATAAATTCGGTGTGGATAGTTATAGGTAGTCTGTAAAATATCCTGGTAAAGCGTGTTCTCCGACTTGTCACCCTGATCCGTCATAAGCCCATCCTGGAAAAGATGGCTCCATAGGCAGATAGGGTCCATGAAATTCAAACACTTTTCTTTTTCGGCTTGCCTGGTGTTTCCTGTCAGGCTCGTAATATCAATTATTTTTCCGTTACCAGATGATCCTAAATCACTATTTCTTACCCATTCCATATCGGGACTATTCCAAGATGATTCCAGGACTAATTCAATTCCGAAGTAATGTTTATTCGAAGATCCACTCGGTTGGAACTGAAACTCTCCTAATATATCCCCGGCTTTTACACCGTATGCAGGAAAGTTATACTGGTTGTTGAATAAAAAATCTATTGAACTTTGATCTGTAATTGACATTTCATTGGAGTCCGTAGTGCTGTGTTTAATTCCCAGGCCTAAACTCAGGTATTCAGGCTCTGGGAGTGCGCCATTATCCAAGATTTTTGAAATAATATGGTTATTTGGTAAAGAAGAATGATCAATAAAATCATCAGGATTAGAGGATAATAAAAGTGAGTCCTTTCGGATTCCGCGGTATATAATATATTTTAATGGTAAACCCTTAAGCGCACAGGGCTCATTAAGCTTTAAAATACAATTCAGAAGACTGGAATCACTATTGTCTATCTGGTAACGGATTTGTCCTCTGCCTATGCTAAAGGCTTTTAAGGTACTATTATTGGTTTCAAAAAGCGTTACGGTTTGAAATTGATCCATTGAAACCGGTCCAAAGGTTCGCTTCTCATCTGAGATTGATAGAATATTTAATTCCGTAAAAAAATGAAACTTAGGCATAAGAATAGCTTTTAAGCTAATTTAATATGTTAAGGATAGTGAAAATACGTACCGCTACGCAGTTGCAATTAAAACATCGCCCTCCAATCGGTTGGTATTAGTTTGATCCATCATTTATTTGAACTTTCCTCTTGATCCGGCTGCGGTAGCCTTCAACGGTTCTTTGGTTCATCTTCAATTTTTCCGCAATGAGCTTGGAGGTCATTCCCTGTTGCACAAAGTTCAGTATCAGGCGCTCCTTGGGGTTCAAACAGGCTTCAACCCGCTCCTTTTCTTTCATGCCTCTCCTATACCTCTTAATAATCTCCAGGCAATCCTTCTTACGAGTTTTGCCATAAAATACAGTTCCACTCTCCAGCATAGTCCGAATGCCATATAAAATGGCCGACCTGTCCATTCCCTGGCTAAAATATCCACTGAATTGAATTTGCGACAACAACTGGAAGCATTGAGCAGGCAGGCTTTCAACAAAGCAAGCCACCTTTAGCTTATGATTATTAAATGAGGCCTGCCCAATAAGGGCCCGTAGTTGTTCTTCATTGTCGGAGCCATCAAAGAAAAAAACATCATACGGGTAAAAATAATTTTCCGCTAACTGGGTAAGCTCTTTTTTAGACTGTACCAACTCAGTATCATATTCGGGATCTTCATTTAAGAAATGAATCAAACCAGTTGTAAAAGCGGGTTGGGTATTATAAATCAGGAGATTTTTAGTTTTCATTTGTAGGTAAATTAGGTTTTTTAGGCCAAGCTTACGAGCATTAAATATAAATTACGTGATAACGCCTCGCGCTTTAATCGTGGACTTTTCGAATTGAGGCATTATTTATAAACATTACTGATCTAAATTAAACTTTAATTTACGATAGAAATTATTAGCTTCCAGGCAAATCTTGATAAGAATCACACTCTAAATTCACTTTTTATTATTGGCCTCTAACTGAATTTCAAGTGGGTATGGTGTTATTTTTTGTAATTCATCTCAAGTTAAAAAATTGTTAATTTTCAGGGGGGGTAAACAATGGTAGCCCTCTATATGATTTATGAAAATCGGACTCTACCCTTTTATTGATGCTGGGTTATCTTAGTTATTTACCCTGGGCCTTTTATCTGACCATGGTAAATTGGCGCACGATCAATCAGGCCCAGGCATTACGCTTCACCACGCTTTAAGCGTGGCTACAGGGTAGCCGCTGCAATCCCTCATGCGGATTAGAATTAATCTTCTTTTAATGGTTTTCAGGTAGAATAGAAGCTTAAAGTTCTATTTACGGTAGTGGGGCGTGTGTGAGTAGATTCGATAAAGGGCAGTTATCCCGCCTTTTCAAACAAGGCATGCAGGGTATGGAGTCGGGAATATCGGGAACGGATATTCCCGCATCTATCATTAATGATAGATCGCCAAACGCTTATGATATTGATTTTACTTCAAAATCCATCAAACAGCAACAAGAAGTTGATCTTAATCTTTCCCATGTCGAGGGCGGCCTTGAAAATGCCGGACGCATGGAAACCGCCCTTTCCATTGCCCTGGATAATGATGGTCACCAACGCAAAGAGAAGGAAAAGCAAAAAACACTCGATGTCTTAATTCAGTTGGAACAATTAGGGATTGCGCTTTTGGAGCGCATCACACAGTTGCAGGAGGAAATTGATCAATTACTGGAAGCGCGCGATAAGGTTAGTCAACGCCTGGAAGCCTTGCAGCAATGCCTGGAACAGGGCCGTAAAACAGGCCGCTTTGAAATCAATGATCCGTTGGTTGCTGAGGCTATTGGGGAATGGGAGCAGGAGCATGGCCGTGCCTGGAATCCGGAGGCCGAAGATGCTTCTGAAATGCTGCTCTCCATAATGAAAGACCATCAAAACCAATATGATGATCTTTCCATACAATTGTTCTCCAAAAGGCAGGAGCAAGAACGCCTGATACAGGAACTCAACGAATTGGATGAAAAGCTGGCGCAAGAGGAAATCAGCCCTTCCGAACTTGAAAGAACCAGCAAGTTTTAACTACATCTGTACAGGAAAAACGACAAGTAGAAAACAAAGTGGCCGATTCCTCGACCACTTTGCAGGTTATTGAGTTGGGCTCTGCTCCAAAACTTCGCTAAGGTTGAGCGGTATGCGTGAGATAGGCCTCTTTAATAGCTGTTGTCATAGTCAGGCCATAATCACTGCCATCTCCCAAAACCCCATCGACTAATTGACCTTCAGCAAACAGGTAAACCGCAGTACGTGCAGCTTCACTGCGCTCAATAAATAAGACCATGATCTTTGTGCGCCCTGCCCTAATATGATCCCCCACAATATCCAATACCAAATTCTCATATTGAGTATTGCCTTTATTAACCGTTGCAACAATCACCAGTTTATCTTTCGCATAGGCTTTGGCCGTAATCCCAATTTGTTCATCTGAGTAATTATTTCCACGCAGATCATAGTTTTCAACTTCCGGCTTTTGAGCTGTGATTGTAAGCGAGAGTAAAAATGCCGGGATAAGAAATTTCACAGTGCTCATAGGATTGTGTTTGCGTCATGGATGACGCAAAATTTTTAAGCGTGTTTATGCCCGTAGATAAAGAGCAACGTCAAAAGAAAATCGGTGAACGCCTCAAGGAGCTGAGAATATCCAGAGGATATTCCAGTTATCGCAATTTTGCAGATGAGCATGATCTGGAGCCAAAACAATATTGGCGTTTGGAAGAAGGCCAGGTTGATTTCAAAATATCGAGCCTCTTCCGGGTTTTAGATATTCACGAGATAACCATTCAGGAATTCTTTCACGAATTGGACATCCCCCGACCATCCGATTAACAAAACCTTGATTTTTTACTGGTAAAGTGATTAAGTTCTCTTGCATGTGGCAAAATCCATATGTGGGGAACCGCTAACCCCTGTTCCGTACAGTGGCCGATCTGGTATGGCGCGCTGACATTTTCCTATGGCTTATCCGGTTTGTGCCGGGTGAAACGGAAATGTCCAGGGCTTTGCCTAAATACCGTTTTCCCCTGCTGTGCGGGGGGCTTAGCGGCATCCGGCTCAGAAAGCCTTTCCCCTTTTAACAATTGAATGAGTTTCACATGGGTGAATAATCTGTGTGAAGGGGCGTGCTTTCTTCCCGATTTTCCCCCACACAAAAAAAGGAATGGAGGTGCGCCCCAACTTTCTTTCATGTATTGAAGGTAAGTTGATCCTAGGCAATAACAATAATTGCTATTTTTTGTTATCTGTGGTATCTTTGAAGAAGAGAAAGGATAGGATTATGAACGTATCACTGACCCCACATTTTGATGAGTTTATCAATGAACAGCTCAAATCAGGGCAATATCACTCCGCAAGTGAGGTTGTACGCGCTGCCTACGTCTGCTTGAACAGCAGACGGTCATAGGTTCGAATCCTGTCGCGATCACTCCAGAGGACAAGCTCATTAAATCAAGAGCTTGTCCTTTTTTTATTTTCACCAAGTTGCTGGTTGTGTGATATATATGATCAAAAACGGTGTTTAGTCTCAAGGTTTGACACTTGTTATTTTTAAAAACCAACTTTCCGGGAAATGTTAAACCAATTATAGTCTGTTTGGTCTGCCATGAGGCTTGCTGATAAAACGTTTTCAGGTTTACAATCACTTCCAAAGCTTTCTTCATTTTCTGTTTGAAATTGGTGGAGGAAGTCTTAAGGTGATTTAATTGCTGCTCTAGTTCAACAATCGTAGCAGAGTACCTGGTCTTGCCCTTGTTAAAGCTAGCTTGATCAATATTTCCTTGGAAAAGGTTGTCTTCTGCTTTATCTATTGTTTGCGTAAGCTTTTCAATTTCTTCTTGCAATTTACTGATTTTCAAATCCCTTTCATTTTTAGAAGTCCCGTAGAGGTCTTTTAATATATTTAGGTAAGCTTCAGCTTTGCCAGGGGCTAGAGTAAGCTGTGATAGGTAATTTTCCAACATTTGGTGGGCATCAGTTACTTGAAATCTCTCAAGACAACCACCTCTACAATGATAATAATAGTAATACTTACCCGAACGGCTTTTGGACTTACTGCCTGTTAAAGGCTTATCGCATCGAGAACATTGGATGTGGCCCCTCAACGGGAAACTCTCATTTTTAAGTGACCATTTGCGCATGATCTTTTTTCGGTTGTTCAACCTTTCTTGTACTCGGTTAAAGAGCTGATCCGAGACTATAGCTTCATGTAAACCTTCAGCATAGGTTTCGTCTTCATTTTTATAAGCGGGGACTTTTACTTGCCCTATATAAACCCTGTTACGAATGAGTGTGTGGAAGCGGGAGCGTGATATTTTCATTCCTTTCGTTAGCATGAATCTTCGGACTTCATCCACAGGTTTACCAGTCACAGCTAGAATTTCTAATGCTTCTTTGACCAAATACGCTTTATCAGAAGGTTCAAGACTTGATTTACCGTCTTGGGTTCGTTTATTGACGTAGCCTAGTGGAGCGGTGGTAGTCCAGCAGCCTTCTTTATTTGCTCTGCGCGAACCTTCTGTAACCCGAATGGAAATCTTGTCATTTTCAACTTCTGGTACAGCCAAGTAAATAGCCAGCATGATCTTATTGTCAGGTTGGGCAAGATCAAGTGGTTGTTCTATGGCATTGACTTCTATGCCCATACGTCTGAGATACGCTATCACCTGATAAGCTTCAGCTGCATTGCGCGAGAACCTATCCCATTTTGTGAACAGTATGGTATCTACCGTCTTACGGTGGGTCTTGCAATAATCCAAAAGCTTTTTCCATTCTGGTCGCTCAAAAGTCTTGGCTGAAAAATCGTCCTGAAAATGTTGTAGAATAGTTTGAGATTTTAGTTCACAATACCGATACAAGATTTCTTTTTGATACCGTAAGCTGAAACCCTTATCAGCCTGTTCGTCTGTGGAGACTCTTGTGTAAAGTATGACATTCTTCATTTTTCTGGTTTTCTAAATCGCTGATTTGACACTTGGCTAGTTGATACAGCATTTTCCTGATCTGCGTGATTTCCTCTTCCGAGTGGTATTCTCCGTGTTTTTCAAAAATCCTGCGGCAGTCTTCTACACTAAGCATAAAATAAAACGATTAAGACCTCTTTGGGTTGTCGGTTACCAATGCATGGGGTAGTGGTGTGGGAAAACAGAGCCTGTTTTTTCGGATCTGTTTTCACTTGTCTTATGAGATGGTTAAAGTACAAATCATTTTGATTTCATATTACTGTCTGGAATACAATTATGATGTACTCATTTGAAGGATAAATGTAAGAGTGACTTTCGAGAAAGTTCAGGTAAAAAGTTGTTCCTAGGTACGCTGCTTTAAGCGTTGGTACGTTTTTAAGATTATGCAGGAACAACCACCTGTATGGCTATTCGATTGATCAGCAAGCATAAATGACTTACGAACGAAACGTCAGAGTCCAAAAGGGGTTACCTGATCCGTATTCATTATCGGTACACTATTATTTTGATGTATACATTGATGTTCTGCATTTAGGGTCTATAGTACGTCTTTTAAAAACACTACCAGATCTTTACGAATCACTTGTAATACCCTCCCTTACACTCACATAGCCTAAGAGGAGGGTAATAAGTTACGGTAAGGCCAATAGGGAGCAGGGCAATCGCGGTTTACGAAACCAACTAGAAACACCTTAATTCAGTGGATGGCCGTTACTCTTCTAAATGCCTTTGTAAGCCTGTTTACGAGAGTCTTGATGACAAAACATCTTAATTTCTATCTACTAATACTCATCGGATTCATCATCCGAAAATTCGTCTAACATATCTTCCATCAGTTCTTCTTCAGAAACATCATCATCTAACTCTTCGATGTCAAGATTTTGGTACACTTCTGTTTGGTCTATTAAACCTGTTTCATCCACTGACCGATCAGATTTTGATGCTGCTTGAACTAGTTTACGCTTATGCTTCTTTAAAGACTGTATTATATCGTCAAAAAAGATTTGATCAAGGCTTTCTTTGTGGATCTCTTTTTCAAATATCTCAACCGATGGAAGTTGAATATTAAGGCCTTCTCTAGTTAAGAAGGCTTTAAGCTCCTTGTAGGCTTCTATGTTTGTGGTATCAAGATTGATCGCCATCAAATTACATTCTAAGGAAAGGCTTTTGCTTACCAGATCGTTTTCTTCATTCTCTTTTAAATAAGGGTTTAGAATCAGCGATTTCTGAAAAAAGTTTCTTGAATTTTGGATAAGGCTTAGTGCCTTGTCTATGATTTCTAATGACTCAACAAATTCCTTAGCGTACCATAGGCTCTTGGCAAGCAAGTAATGTGCAATACTACAGTCATCGTGCTTCAAACAGGGTCTAAGGGTTTGAATGGCTGAGCTATGTTCTCCAGATAAAAACTGAACTGTTCCGCTTAAGAGGTTTAGTCTGTATGATGGTTTACTTGTCTGTGAAGAGGCGTTTATGGCCTCACTTGCTTTCGACAATAAATTCAAAAAGATATTATTTCTTACGAAGTCCTGATCATTTGAAGTGTAGGCAAAGGCCTGCAAAAGGTGTTCATAACCCTTTGCGTAATCTGATTTAATTATGTCATTTAAAGCATTGTGTAGGTAATGATTTCCGACTGAAATTAGATTTGTGGACTTCAGTAAGCTATACTGCCTTTTGCCCTCAACATTGAATGATTCCAGTTTGTCGCTTGTCGAATTCTTGAGAAAGTCTTTTACCGTATTGTCAACCTGTATATCAGAGAATTGAACCTTCTGGCTCAAATACAGCCCTTCAAAAGATGTCACTCTACTTAAGGCAACATAGGCCTGCCCATAGGCAAAGGTACCATCACCAAAATCCACCCTCAATCTTTCAAAGGTCATGCCTTGGCTTTTATGAACAGTGATTGCCCAAGATGGCTTTAGTGGGAATTGTTTATAGGAACCAATCACTTCCTGTTCTACCTTGCCCGTATCTTTATTGAACTTGTATTTTACATTCTCCCATACTTCTTTTTCTACGGTACACATGCCACCATGATCCAACTCTACTCTAATGATGGAGTCGGATAATCCAGCGACTATGCCCAAAGATCCATTGACCCATTGACCTTCTGGATTATTCTTAATAAACATGACCTGCGCACCAATTTTTAACTTAAGGTCTAAGTCAGAAGGATACGCCACTGAATCGAAATTACCTGATATTTCCGCTCTGTAAAGCTGTGATTCTCCGTCAAGTTCTGATAGTTTGGATTGATTGATCTTTTGGGAAGCGTCAAGTTTTGTGGTGAGAGTTAAAATGTGGTTTCCAGTTTCTGAGATTGGCACCGGTAGAACTCTGGAATTCAATTGATCCAGTTCTGCGTTAGTTAATGTTTTAGTTCTAATCTTATCAAGAAGGCTTACAAAAAGTGGGTCTTTTTGACGATATACCTCTTTTAACTCAATAGTAAACAGTTTTAAATGCCTGAAAACATGAGCTTGATAAAAACGTAGCCCTCCATAAATCTCATTAAGTGTCTGCGTTTCCTCATTTTTTCCTTGAACGATTGGTTCAAGTTGATATAAGTCACCTACTAAGACTATCTGCTTACCTCCAAATGGCAAACTAGGGTTTCCTCCATTTTTCCGTAAGGAAAAGTCAATGGCATCAATCACATCTGCCCTGACCATTGAAGCTTCGTCTAAAATTAATGTGTCAAGTGATTCAATTAGCTTTCTCTTCTCCGAACCCTCCCAAAAGGTCTTAATTCCTTTGTCTTTGGGTAAAAGAGGTCTTGGTGGAAATTGAAAAAACGAATGGATGGTAACCCCTTTTATATTAAGGGCAGAGATTCCAGTAGGGGCTAAAACAACAAAGTTCTTGTCTATTTTGCCGGTAATTTTGCTTAGGAAAGTAGACTTTCCTGTACCAGCCCTTCCGGTGAGAAAAAAGGATAGGTTTGTGTTTTCCACAAAGTCAAATGCAGCATCAAATTCCGTATTGTTCATTTTTATAGAAGCTCCTTATATAAATCAATTTCCAATACTCATCATGAAGGATAAATTTAACTATACTTCCTTCTTTAATAAGCTAACCATTTTCTGTTCATGTTCAGGAAAGCCAGTGGGGTTTTTCCAAAACTCTTTCCAGGCAGTATTCAATGTGTCTATTATCAGCGTATCTGTATTGTCAGAAGCTATGTTGCACCCAAGCGCTTTAATGCCTTCCAGGCAATAAGTAGCTGCACTTTTTAAGAAATGATCAGGTAGAGCAATATGATATTCGGTTTCGGGAGAAATATCCAGAACTCCAACAAAGTCATTCCATTCTTTTTCTATTGCTGCTTTCTCTTGAGTAAAGCCCGTTAAATCCAGTGCATGAAACATAGTGGTCATTCTCGCACCAGCTGGTGGATGAGAGGTTTTTTGATAGTAAGGAACTCCAAAAAGATTCCAATCCATTTTCGCGCACATGTGAAGATTACTCCAGACAAAAGCTGGCCCCAGAGTATAGGTGGCAAACAAATCACAGAAAAACTCCTCAGACCAGCTTTCTATCCAGCTGTCACGCCAGATATAATATGGGCGTATGTTATTGCCATCACCGAACTTATTCAACTTAAGCCGGGCAATCTCTTGGGTAAAGTGTTTTTTTATATCTCGATTGAGTTGTCCCATACTGACCCTTATAGGTTCTGTAGTAGGATTATCCACGGATATGAGCGGATGGCAAAGCTCGTGGTAGAGATCGGGAAGGTGCAGCAGGAAATCAGCTTCCAACAGCGGCATGCACATCAAATTATACTGTGGGAAAATTCTGTAATAGTGCTGTGAAAGGCACGAAACCACAGGGGGTTGAATAGGGTATTCGATTTCTGAACAAACGCGCCTTACCAGCTTGTTGACATATTCATCATCATCATGTTTTCGGCTAATGGCTGCGACAATCACATTTTCCAAAACGTGAAGCTCGCTCAATATGGATTTGAACTTGCTGAATTTATGTAGTAAGTTCTGTGGTTTCGAATAGTCCTGATCGTAAAGCAAACCCGATAGCCTTTCTATCATCAAATCAATTTCAACCATAGCTTTGGCAATCAACGGGTCAAAATACAAGCTAGACTCTTTAGCTCTGGGGAACTTACTTTTGAGTATTCTCGATTTTTGGATGCTCTCCATTATAGCACCATCAATGTATTCAGTCATGATTCTTTGCTCATTTTAGCCAAGGCATGAGAATATTCACTGTCTAAGGCATTGACAACATGGTGTAAGCTCTTGGATAGCGATTCATATTTTTTTTGATTGATATCAGCCGCAATGCCATTAAAAAACTTGGACTTCGGGAAGTTCTTTTTCCTCAGCTCAGCCTCAATTATCACACTTAAGACCTGAATTCTCGGGTCAATGCTCTCATCGTCTTTGAGCTTCTCAAACAACTCCTTAACTTCCTTATATTTCTCAGCAGGTACTTTTGCAGAGTCGTTCTTTATAGCGATGATAAAATCGTTAAGTAGTCCCAAGTACTTGCTTGTCAGGTAGTAGATGTTGGTATTCAATCCTGTATCACTCATGTCTATGGATTAATGGATTTCATTAGATTGATCTTTTGAGAATTATAGGGACTGCCCAAAAGATTGATTCTACGATCTGTCATTTTGATCGTGATCGGGTTTCGAGAACAGTCATCAGGTTTGGTATAGGCAAGATGAGATAAAAAGAATATGTCCTCCAGTACATTTTTAAAAGGCATAGAACCAGAAATATGTTTTACGTATAATGGCTTGGAAGTTCCTTTTTTACTATACTCCCTGCCTGTAGTACATACGTAGGCTTCATAATCGTTAAGGAGTGCATAGGTTCCCATTCGAGGGTTAAGAACTTTGCCATTGTCCTCATGTTCCTTCCAGATGTCAAAAGTTTTTGTGACGTCAAATAAGCGGAAAGGCACTTTGGATTTTTTTGGTATTTCAACAACTGTATATGAGGTGTCGGGAGGCAAGGTTCCTGTTTCAACTAGAAGTTTGATAGCGCTCTCTATACCCGCTTTTTCGGTTTGAAAGATGCGTCCATCTCTATGGAAAGTGATTGTTTTGATTGGTTGATCTGAGAACTCCGCAAATTTTGTGATATTTTCAACAAGAATCCGGCTCACTTGATCTGAAGAAAGCTTTTCCTTGTTTTGTGATTTGTCCCAGGCGGGTAGAATGTTCTTAGAATACTTATCTACAAATGTGAATCCGGCTATATGTTGCTTAACGTCAATCCCAATTACCAAATCGGCATGGAGAGGGGTGGCTAGAATAAAGGGCCACCGCTCATTGTTGAGAAGAACCTGGTTAACGGCCACTCCAAAAAGGTAACCTTGATATAGCCTTTCAAGTTTTTTGTTTTCACCTCTTTTGATATAATACCTGGACTCTCCATTTACTTCTTCATGCCCATAGCATTTTTCGAGTATTCTGGTGTGCATAATGCTCGCACTAACATTGTAATCATTCAAGCATTCCGAGACTACCAATGCAGCGGTTTCATCATGCATCTTTTTATTTCTCTCCAAATGGCTTGGTAAGATTACTACAGCATAACCTTCCCGCATCATAGTGGTGTTTTCACCTAGTTTTGAAATAATTTCCAGGCCAATATCCAAGGAATTGGTTTTGTTTCTATCATCATACGGTACAACTATGGGTTTCCATCCCGAGCTCGTGGGATGCATTTTATCTACCATGGCAGCAAGGTCTTTCAAGAAATACTTCTCGTTGCCGAAGCTGTTGTGTATGGTTTCTGGCACAAGTATATATTGTCTGGTAAATGGAGCATTGGTATAAAAACCGACTTTGGACGAAAGCAATAATTTCTTCCTTTCCATTCCAAGTTTTTGCTTTTCTACGCGAAGATTGGCTTTACTGGAGGTTTCGCATCCCAGAATTATATCGTTATTGAACTGAAGGTCCGGAATATCAAACAGACCTAAGTCTGGGCTTAAGGGAGTTGTGGAAATCTGAATTTGTACATTGCCATGCTTTAACTTATTCAAATACTTTGAGATTACTGTGCTGCTATACTTTCTTCTGAAAAACGGAGGTATGATGGAAGCCCTGTGTAATCTACTTACCTCTCTATCTTCCGTATCATAGGTAGCATAGCACATAGCGGCCACAGCTCCTTTAGGTTGTTTTTCATTGTTCCGATAAACTAAAACAGAGGCGCTATCTGGAATCTTGGCTAAGTGGGGAGGCATCGTTCCGTTGTAGATCTTCCGAATATCATCAAGCAAAGTCACAGAGCCCGATTCTCTTTTGAAACGATATTTGGAGATATCCAAGCTACTGAGTTCGTCTGGTTTTATCTCAAACCAGTTTTTGCCGTAGCGGTAAACCAGCCTTCTTTTCTGTCTTTTGAGGTTGTTGAATTCGGCATTGGAAAGGTGCGCGCGTAAGGGGTTTTTGGCCATGTACTTTTTGGTGATATCTACACAAATCCCATATCCGCCAGTAGGCAATGCCACAACACGAGGTATAAATCCATTGAAGATAGCAACTTGGTTTGACCCTGCATTTCGTGCTGGTTCTTTGCTATAAAAGGCATCACCTGTTCGTGGCTGCCATAAGCGTGGGTCTTTTCTTATCTCACCCGAAAGGTCAAACTGCAAAAAGCGTAGGATGATCTGTTTTTCTGAATCATCCTCACTTTCAAAATCAAGAAACCTAACCTGATCGGTATCTTTAAAATAAACAAAATCACCATATTTTGCTTCCAAACCGTCATTTGGGATAGCCTCTAAAATCTCTGCTTCATCTTTCACAATCAAGAAAGGTATGCCCTCACGGTGAATGACGATAACTGGATGTCTTAGGGAATAGGAAAGCTTTTTGGTGATATACTGTATGTTGATATCATAATCATCTCCTGTGCTGTTAAGGCCAATAATTTCCAAAAGTCTATAGTCAGCTGATAAGGCCGATAGATTCTCAATTGGGAAAATGTTGCTTTCTTTAATCATATCACTCGGGTTTGCAAATTGGTTTAAAAGAACAATTACCACAGGCCGATGGGTCGGTTGTGGTTGGGAATTCCTCTGGGGAACATTCACTAAATTTTCGATTAGCTCCTAATCGGTACATCTTTAAAAGACCTGTGGCGATTTCGTCTTCGGTATTCCTAATGTCATCTTGGGTGATTTCATAATCACGGGACTCATCGGTAAGCAGTTGAAACTCGGTCAACCTGTAGTCAAGCACGCTATAGCTTTTCAAATTCGCCGGAAAATCCTTATGAGGGTTTACTTTGCTCAGCGAAAATGCATAGGCCAGTAACTGATCTTGGTACGTTTTAGTAGCAAAAGTGTGAACCTTCCAATCAATAATGTGCGGTGGTTCATCTTCAAAAAACAGGATTAAATCTGGACGGCCGATTACCCGAAACCTACTGAAAGGGAGGGAAAGTGTCCGTTGGGTTAGCCATTGATCGGCTGTGCGTAAATACTCAATTAAATCTTCCCTTTCTATGAAATTCTTGAGGGCTTGATGTGTATCGTTTCGAACGCGTTGTAATTCGCTTTCTGCTATTCCTTTATCGTTATCAAAATCAATAATGGCTGAAAAATCATCATAATCTGAAAACACAATGTTGGGTTCACGGTATTTCTTTTTTCTGGCAAAATCGAGTCTTTCATCAAACTTTCTGTTGGCTACCCATAACAAGGTATCCTCGTGCAAGCTCTCTTTCTTACGAATTCTACTGATCGCTACCTGACCTATAACTTCATCAACAATATCTCCTCTCCAGGCATCAAGTGTCTTTAGTTTGGAAAGGATTGTCACTTCCCTGCGAAAAGGATCTTTGGCCGTTCCGTGCGCTACAATATTTTTGTAGTACCATTGGCGGTTACATTTGAGAAATTGCCTATATCCAGAGTATGACCAATTCATTGTTATGACCTTCTGTTCCTGATGAATTTTAGATATTGCAAAAGTTCCACTTCTTCTTCATTGCTTATCTCACCAAGTTTATTTTTAGCAGCTGATGAAATGCTCTGGTCTTTTGGCAGAGTATTGCTTTTAGGAACCGGATAACCCACTTTTTCCATTAACATTTCATAAGAAACCTGATAAAATTGGGCAAGTTTATAAAGGGTATTGGGTGATGGTTGCTTGACTTTACCAGATTCCAATTGGCTCAGATAAGCATTTGACACATCTGTCTGACGTTCCACCTCTCTTAAGGTCGCTCCTTTTGATTCTCTAAGGGCTTTGAAATATTGACCATATCCATCCATTGCGTAAAAATTGTTTCGTTGCTAAATATCGCAAGCAAATATATATAGCCTTGCTTGATATTACAAGCAATAGATAAAATTATTTTATAAAAGGGTTGTGCTTTAAGGAAGTATATGCTTTGCCACTGGCTAAATCCTTAAACTTAGTAGTAGTAACTCTCATAGCGTACTGCCCAAATCTCTTTACTATGGATATATTCATGTTCATCATTTCATTAAAAGCAGACTAAAAAGGTTTGCAAGGAATCTCTTAAAGCTTGGCTGTTTTTTAGGTTTTACTCTCTAGCGCTCATCTTTTAGGAAAGCTACCGGGTTTTTACAGATCACCCGAAATACCCGTGCACTCACATAGCCAAACAGGAGGGTTGCAAGTATACCAATGGGCAACAAAAAATGGGAGGGTGACAATGTTATGCGGTATGCATAGGCTTCCAGCCATTGCTCGGAGGCGTAATAAGCTACGGTAAGACCAATAAGGGTGGCCAAGGCAAAGAGTAGGGCAATCTCGCGGCTTACAAAGCCAAACAGTGCCTTTCGGGAAGCACCCAAAATCTTTTTGATGTTCAGGGCTTTGGTTTTCTGTAGGATCAATTGGTTCAACACCCCCACCAGACCGATCAGGCTAATGAAGAGGCTTACCAAACCTGCTCCCAGTGTCAGGTCTGATTGCAGTTTTTCAGACGCGTACTGGGCTTGTAACTGGTCTTCCAAAAAGCTGTAGTGCAGTTCAGCCCCCGGAAAGGCCTCTTTCCAGACACTTTCTATCTGAGGCAACACGCTGGCGTACGATACGCCATCGGCCAGTTTCAGACTGAAATACCGCCCTATGACCGGGTTGAGCATATAGGCCACCGGTTGGATGTTTTCCTTGAGTGATTCTTGATTGAAATCACGGATTACCCCTTTAACTGTATTGCCCACACGGTTGCTGAATAGATACAAGCGCTTGCCAATGGCCTCTTCGGGAGTACCCAGGCCCAACTGGCGCACGGCCTGTTCATTCAAAAGGACATTTTGAGCGGTATTGTCCTTGGAAAGATGGGCATAGAGCTTTTCCCCTGCCACTACATCAAAACCATAGAGGTCAATGTAATCTGCTTCGATCACCGCAGCGCTGACCATAGTTCTGGCAGAGCTTTCAAACCCATGTGCCTGATAGGTTTTCCACTGTAGGGCACTACCGGGTATTGCCGTTGAATTGGCCATGTACTTAACCTGTGGCATCCGGCTCATCTCTTGCTTAAAACGTTCGACCTGATAACGGATGGAATCGCTGTTTGCCAAAAGGGGCTTTTGAAGGATTATCACGTTGGAGGGGTCATAGCCCAGGTCGTGGTTCTTTTGAAACTGAAATTGCCTTATGGTGGTAAAAGCAAACAGGATAAACCCAAGGGAAAGGGTGAGTTGCAATGCAGTAAAGACCTGCCCAAGGCGGTTTTTACCACTTTCTGCCAAGAGGCTGGAGGGCCTGCGCGAAACACTCACCTGACGATGTGCTGTGCGGCCTAACAAAAGCCCGTGCAGCAAACAGAAACCCAGCACAATAACAGCCAACCACAAAGCCTGTAGGGAGATCAGGGGCATTCTTTCGCCAAGCCCCAAGCGGGTCAGAAGTGATCCGGGCAAGCTGTACAAGAGCCCGAAAGACAGTAGTCATGCCACACCCATATGGGAAAGGTTGTAGCGTACAAAAGACCAAACAAAGTGCTGTTTTGATGCCCCCAAAATGTTGCGGATCGAATAACTCTTTAGCTTGCGCCTGTAGGCAGAAAAGCTAAATACGGTGTAATTGGCCAGGGCGACCACGAGCACAAAAAGTGCGGCCAAAAATAACATGCGTATGTTGCTTTGGTCTATCATGGGGTTTTCTTCTCCTATATCCCCATAAGTCAAATGCACCTGTTTTAAGGGGGTAAGCGACACCTGAATGTTGTCTGTGGTTTTCAGGGTGGAGCGCAAGGTTTGTTCTACCTGATTTTGGAGCGCTGAGGGCGTTACATGAGAGGGCTTTAAGAGATAAAAAGCATAGTAGGCACGGTCAAGATCAGTAGCAGTTTTAAAGGAATCCCAATTGTTACTTTCTGACAAGGGCAGGATCATATCAAAAGAGAGATGCGAATGCGCTTGAGCTTCCACAATACGGGCAATCTTAAAGTCACCCTTTTTATCGACATGTATGACCTGGCCTTCTACACGGGTATGGCCAAACATGCGTTCGGCCAGCTCCTGGGTTATAATAATTTGGGAAGGCTTTATCTGTTGGGTGTACCCCTTGTTTGGCAACAACATGGACACCGCAGCGGGGTCTGCATAAAGGCTTTTGCGCACAATGAACATCTGCTCGCCCAATCGGGCATACAAACGTGAAGGTTCGGTCAGTACCCGGCCAACTCTGTCCACTGCATCGGGAGATTGCAGGCTGTACAAAAGCCCGGCAGGCAATGTAGGATGTTTTTTAAGCTGACCATCACTTTGGGTGGTCACCGATACACGAAAAATATCGCGCTGTTTGTCGAGGTGGGTATCATAGGTGTTGTGCCAGGTAACGGTGTTAAAAATAACCAGGCTAACGATGAAAGATAGCACCAGTCCGGCCACAAGAAAAGCAGAAATTGGGGTTGTTGAACGCATAACTACAAGTTAGTCAGCTATTTATATTGAGACAAGATATTAGTCATATATTTATACTAATCAAAAACAACAAGTCATGAATTACTCCATCACCGGGCAGCGTTTACTGTCCTGGCCTGCGCTTTTCTTAAGCGTTTTGTTGTTCTCTTCCTGTAGTAAAAATGAAGTTTCTTCAGATCGGGAAGCACAGAAGTCTGCCATTGCCATGCAGACCTCTGAAGGGTTTTTAGTACTACAAAAGGAAGAGCAGCTCAAAGAACGCTATCACGTTTATTTAACCGAGCATTTTGTAAATGCCGCAGAAAGAAGGTCGGAAATACTTTCTGAGGTTTCCATCTCGGGCTTGCGCTTAACACAAATGGATATTATGGAAGGTGAGCAGATGAGTTATTTGACCTTCAACGTGGATTATGGAGACATCCACCTAAAGGCTGCTTTTCCCGTCTATAAGGATAAAAAAGGTGTTTACCTCTATGGTAGCCCTATAGAAGCAGGGATAGATTTCCGCAAGGCCGCCATGCTTGAATGCCCGTGTAACGGACACACCTGTGAGGGTTCCAACTGTTCGGAATGTATTTTCAGGAAAGACAATAATGACTGTATCACAGGTTGCCTGTGCAACCGCTCCCCTGGTGTTGGTCAATGCGATCATTCGGTAAGCACCTTTCCGCCCGGTGCTTGTGACCCGGAATAAAAAGCACTTTTTAAATCATACCCACACCCTGACTTGTATCGGGATGTGGGTTTTTTGCGGTTGACTTGTTAAGTGTTTCTGTTCTAAAAGTCAGGATAAAAGATTGGTTGGAGATTTAGGCGAGATCCACCTCTAAGCCCTTGCTGCTCAATAAAACCCAAGGTCACCCCTCGGTCAACCAGGTATGAACCATGTCCTGACCGCGATAACAGACGCACCTACGACACCTCTCCATAACCCCTGGTTACCATAGGGTTACCCCGGCCTGACCATACCTCAGCCGTGCTTTGCCCTTGGTGAATCGTAACCTATTCATACCTCTACCTGTAGTATCCCACTTGGTCTTAAAAGGGCTTTAATATTTGGAGAAAAAGTAAAGTGGTCTGTGTATGAATTTATTACTTGTGATGGATTCCTGCTTGAAAATCGCGAACTTTGATCATTCATGGCAGGATTAATTTAGAGAACTGAAGCCTCCAAAAACCAAACTTTAAAGTTCGAATATTTTAGATAATGTCTCTGAAACTAAATTTACCTACTCTTAGAAGTCTATGAAACCACTTCCTCTTCTCCACATCAAAAACATGGTTTGCCCCCGCTGTATTATGGCGATAGAAGGGGTATTGAAAGAGCTAAATATTGATTACAGCAAAGTGACACTGGGCGAAGTAAGTCTGAACAAAGAAATCACTCCGAGCCAGCAAGTGGCCTTGAATAAAAAGTTACAAGCCCTGGGTTTTGAATTGCTGGAAAGCGGTAAATCCGCACTGATCTCCCGTATTAAAACCCTGATTGTGGAGCAGATCCACCATAAAAAGGAAAATCTACAGGTCAACTTCTCTACCTTTCTGTCCGATCAATTACACCATGACTACAGCAACCTGAGCCGCCTGTTTTCTTCGGTGGAGGGCATTACCATTGAGAAATTCATTACCCGGCAAAAAACAGAGCGTGTAAAGGAATTACTTTTTTACAATGAAATGAACCTGTCTGAAATTGCTTTCCAAATGAACTACAGCAGCGTAGCCCATCTTTCCGCCCAGTTTAAAAAGGAAACCGGAATGACCCCTTCTGCATTTAAAAAAAATGCAAAGCCTGGTCACAATGCATTAGATTCACTTTGACAGAATTCTGATTAGTGTCAAAAGTATATTTATTAAGATTAGGAATAAAGGATGAGAAGATAAGAAGGGTCTATCGGTTTTATCTTAAAAAACGATACAGGATTAGGGTAAGTAATAATTATGAACGTAGGGTTTAAAATAAACTAATGTACTGACTACATAACCCAATCGCCATAATGCTAAATTTAAGGTGGTAATAAAAAATTTCTAAATTGCTACATTGGAATTATGAGTATATATAAAATAAGCATTTCATTTTAAGACTTGTTTAAAATTGATATAAAATTATGAGCACTACATTGTTATCTAAAGCATATCCTACAGCGGATGAATGGAAAAAACTTGTTAACCAATTTGCTCCAGAGGCTATAGCTCATAAATTGCTCCTTGCAAGTGTGCCTTTTGTTTTCAAAGAGGAGCCTTTAAAATTTGCATTGTTCAAAAGAAATATAGCTGACGCTTTTGGAGTAGCACCAACTGACGTATTTATTGTGGGAAGTGCTCTAGCTGGAAGAAGTCTGAAAGGAAGTAGCATAAATAAAGAATATTCTTCAGCCAGCGATATTGATACTTTGATAATCTCTGAACACCTTTTTTCAAAGTATGTGATGCATTCTTTCGATTGGGTTAAAAGAATTACTACTCCTGAGGATTATGATGAGATCTATAAACCGCCCAAACTAAATGAACAGGATATTACAAATATTGGTAGACTTTCCATGAATGCTTCAAAAGGAATATGGAGACCAGATAGCTTACCTCCAGGGGCAGCTGCAAGAGATGACTTTTTCAAAAAGTTCGGTGACGTATCCTTAAAAGTTTTGGGTCTACAACTTTCTGAAGACACTGTTTCAAAGGTAAATGGAAGGGTAGCACGCTCATTTGATGATGCTGTGGAAGACCTATCCCATAGCATCTATAAACTTAAAAAAGAATTTGAATTTATTGAAAAAGATAAAAATAAACTAAAGAAGTAAACAAAGAGAATCTAGATGAAAGACATTTAAAATAATTTTGACTTTCACTCTTACTAATTAAAGCTACTGATGTTTAGCCCATCTTTCGGCCCAATTCAAAAAAGAAACAGGCATGACGCCCTCGGCTTTTAAAAAATCCAAAAAGCCCGGTCATGCTTCATTAGACACCCTCTGACAAAATCTTGTAACTCTTAAACCAGATTGTATAACAACCATTTCCTTATAGTGGGTGAAATTTGTAGTGTTTAAAAATTACAAACGCTTATGGAGACTATCACCCTTCCCACAGCCCCTGCACCCAAAGGGAAAACCGTTAAAGAATCCTTTCCCGTAACGGGGATGACCTGTGCCGCCTGTGCTTCAAGTGTAGAATCTATCTTGAGCCATACAGAAGGGGTGCATGGAGCCACCGTAAATTTTGCCAATAGTTCAGTATTGGTGGAATACAACAAGTCAGTCACGCACGATGATTTACAAAAAGCCTTACAGTCTGTAGGCTATGACATCATCGTAGATGTAGAAGACCCTTCAGCAGTACAGCAGGAGCTTCAGGAAAAGCATTATGAGGAGGTAAAAAAACGAACCATTTGGTCTGCTATTTTAACGCTACCGGTATTCATTTTGGGCATGTTCTACATGGACTGGGTGCCGGGTAGATGGATATCCCTGGCATTTACCATTCCGGTTTTATTCTGGTTTGGGCGAAGTTTTTTCGTCAATGCTTATAAGCAAGCCAAACATGGGAAAGCCAATATGGATACCCTGGTTGCCCTGAGTACGGGGATCGCCTTTATATTCAGTTTGTTCAATACCTTATTTCCTGAGTTCTGGTACAGCCGGGGCATACATCCTCATGTCTACTACGAAGCGGCTACCGTAATTATCACGTTCATCTCTCTAGGGAAAGTGCTGGAAGAGAAAGCTAAATCCAATACTTCTACTGCCATCAAAAAACTGATGGGTTTGCAACCCAAGACCCTGAAAGTGATTGTGGATGGTGAAGAAGTGGAAATGCCCATAGCCTCTGTGCAAAAAGGCTATACCATTGTCGTTCGCCCAGGAGAGAAAATCCCAGTAGATGGCGAGGTAGTCGATGGAAATTCTTTTGTGGATGAAAGCATGATCACCGGAGAACCCATTCCGGTGGAGAAAACCAAAGGTGAAAAAGTTTTTGCCGGGACAGTGAATCAAAAAGGTAGTTTCCGCTTTATTGCTGAGAAAGTGGCCGGGGAAACCCTACTCGCCCAGATCATTAAAATGGTGCAGGAAGCTCAGGGCAGTAAGGCCCCGGTTCAAAAGCTGGTCGATAAAATCGCGGGAATATTTGTACCGGTAGTTATGGCCATTTCTATTATCACCTTCATCACCTGGATGTTTGTCGGTGGAGATGATGCCTTTACCCATGCGCTGCTTACTTCGGTGGCGGTACTCGTAATCGCTTGTCCCTGTGCATTAGGCTTGGCTACACCAACGGCTATTATGGTAGGTGTCGGAAAAGGAGCCGAAAACAATATCCTGATCAAAGATGCCGAAAGTCTGGAATTGGGACATAAAGTGAATGCTGTGGTATTGGATAAAACGGGTACCATCACAGAAGGGAAGCCAGTAGTGACCGATATCTTTTGGGAAGATGAGGGTCAATCCGAAAAACTCAAACCCATACTGCTTGCAATGGAGTCGCAATCCGAACATCCGCTGGCAGAGGCTGTGGTTCAAAAGCTAAAGGAGGAAGGAATTAAATCTACAACCATCACCCGGTTTAACAGCATCACGGGGCGTGGTGTTGAGGCAATGGATGCAGATGACACGATGTTCTATATCGGTAATCAAAAATTGCTGACTGAACATAATATCAACGTCAGCAATGAACTTGACAAAAGAGCAAAAGCCCTTCGGGAAGAAGCTAAAACGGTTATCTTCTTTGCCAATCAAAATCAGGCATTAGCCGTACTGGCCATAGCTGATAAGATCAAGGAAACGTCCAGACAGGCCATTAAAACCCTTCAAGACAGAAACATTGAAGTGTATATGCTCACAGGGGATAATCAGCAAACCGCTCAGGCAGTTGCCAACCAGGTAGGACTGAAGCATTTCAAAGCAGAAGTGTTGCCCTCCGACAAGGCAGATTTTGTAAAAGAATTACAAGCCAAAGGCAAAATTGTGGCTATGGTGGGTGATGGTATCAACGACTCACATGCCCTGGCACAAGCCGATGTGAGTATTGCGATGGGGCTTGGTTCTGATATAGCGATGGATGTAGCCAAAATAACCCTAATCACTTCAGACTTGCAGTCCATACCTAAGGCATTGAACCTTTCTAAAAAGACGGTTTTGGGTATCCGTCAGAACCTGTTTTGGGCATTTATTTACAACATTATCGGCATCCCAATAGCAGCAGGACTTTTGTATCCCATCAATGGGTTTTTGCTAGACCCAATGATTGCCGGGATGGCGATGGCTTTCAGTTCAGTATCGGTAGTGGGCAATAGCCTGCGGTTGAAGGCAGCTAAAATTTAAGAATCAAATTGTAAACTTTAAATAGACTAATAATGAATACGTTAAAATTTAAAACCAATATCAATTGCGGAGGATGTCTTTCAAAAGTAACTCCCTTTCTGAATGAGGAAAAGAACATAGAAAAATGGAATGTCAACCTTGAAAGTGATGACCGCATACTTACTGTAGAAACTTCTGATCTGACTGAAGAAGAAGTAAAGAAAACCGTACAGAAAGCGGGTTTTAAGGCAGAGACGTTATAGCGTAAGAACTTCTGAAATCCATTTGGTCTCAGAAGTCTGCCTTTTTCTAGTAGCCCAACCAAACTTTGCAATACCCTTGCATTGCATTAATCCGTATTTTTGTAAAAGTGAAAATCGCGTGCTACATATTAAGCCTTTATCTTATCCTCATTTCAGGGATGGCCTGTGCGGATACAGTGCCGCTTAAGGAGGATATCAGGGAAAGTTTTACTATAGTCAATACAGCAGATAGTAATAATAACCATGATCCCAATAATGGTTGGGACGGTTGTTCTCCACTTTGTGTTTGTCATTGCTGCCACATGCATTTCTTATCTACTTCGGGAATAGCCTTTACAAATACCGAAAAACGACCTGGTTTATATACTGCCTATCTTCAGGATTTCAGAAGCATTGAAATCTCCGAATTTCTCAAGCCCCCAAGATCATAATTCTTCCTGCTTGACGGGATAAGTATGCTCTGTCGATAAAGTCCCTTTTATCAGGACTGATTGGGTATTTTACTTACCGCTCAGGCATTTTCTTTAATGAGCCTTTAGTACTCAAAGGCATCCTTTCATTGTGTTCAATCTTATTCAGCAAGTTGAAAAAATTGAATAAAATCACACTCAAACAAATTCTAAAGTGGCTTTTTATTGTTTTGGTCTGCCTGATCTTTTTGGTAGCCATTGTGGCACGTTTCCATCACTTCCTCTCTTTCCATGTAAAATAACTTAAAGTAGTATGATCAATAAAATCATTTCTTTTTCAATAAAGAATAAATTCATCGTGGGCTTGTTGACACTGGCACTGATTGGAGTCGGTATCTACTCCATGTCCACAATCAATCTGGGATCAGTCCCGGATATAACCAACAATCAGGTACAGGTAATTACAGTTTCGGAGAACCTTGCAACCGAGGATATTGAGCAATTCGTCACCTATCCTGTGGAGTTGGCGATGGGCAATTTACCAGGCGTTGATGAAATACGATCTATTTCACGCTTTGGGCTTTCTGTCGTCACCATCGTCTTTGATGATGATATGGGTACTTACCTGCCCAGGCAATTGGTTCAGGAAAAACTCAATGAGCTTAAGGAGACTATCCCTCAGGAATTTGGAAGTCCTTCAATGGGGCCTATTTCCACTGGCCTTGGACAGATTTATGAATATACTATTCAGCCCAAAGCAGGATATGATACTGTTTATTCCGCAATGGAACTTCGCACTATTCAGGATTGGATTGTTAAACGACAGCTAACCTTGCTTGAAGGAGTAGTGGAAATCAATTCTTTTGGCGGCTACATTAAGCAATACGAAGTGGCCATTAATCCGGAAAAACTGAATGCTATGAACGTTAGTATTTCAGAGGTTTATGAAGCATTGGCTAGAAATAATGTCAATACGGGAGGTGCCTATATTGAGAAAAACAAAATGGCCAATTTCATTCGGGGTGAAGGCCTTGTTCGTACAATCGATGATATAGAAAATATCTCAATCCGTAACGAAAATGGCATACCAATACTCATTAGAGATATTGCAGAAAAAGTTCATTTCGGTCATCAAGTTCGATATGGTGCCTTCACTCAGGATGGTCACGAGGCTGTGGGGGGAATTATCATGATGCTGAAAGGGTCGAACCCCAATGCGGTCATTCAAAATGTAATCGAGCGAATGGCAGAAATTGAAAAGTCACTTCCTGAAGGGCTTGAATTTAACGCATACCTTGATCGAAGCTCTCTAATTGATCGAACTACAAGCACTGTCACTAAAAATCTAGTGGAAGGTGCACTCATTGTGATTTTTGTTCTGGTTGTGCTTTTGGGAAGTCTAAGAGGTGGTATTGTAACAGCATCATTAATTCCACTCTCGTTGCTCTTTGCATTTATACTTATGAAAGCCACAGGGGTTTGGGCGAATTTGATGAGTCTGGGAGCTATTGATTTTGGTATCATCGTAGACGGTGCTGTGATTATTGTTGAAGGCACAGTTCATGAAATTGAAAAGCGGATAAGGACTGGCAAGAATAAATTTGACCAGGCTCAAATGGATGAAATAGCTTATGAATCCGGCAGCACTATGATGAATGCTGCCTTTTTTGGGCAGCTCATCATTTTAATTGTATTCACGCCTATTCTTTTTCTGACCGGTGTAGAAGGTAAGATGTTTGCCCCTATGGCCTACACGTTTGGGTATGCTGTTTTAGGTGCAATAATTTTATGCTTGACGTATGTGCCAATGATGACTGCATTGCTAATGCGGCCAATAAGTAACCCAAAAAATTGGTTTGCCAAAATAGAAAACGGAATCCACAAGTTTAGCGAGAAGATCATCAATGCACTGAACAAGGTGTATCATCCATTGATTCTTGGTGCCTTAAAATTACGATTATTGGTTATAGGTATTGCTTTGGCTCTACTCGTTGGGGCGGGGTTCATTTTCTCAAGAATGGGTGGTGAATTTATTCCTCAATTGGATGAGGGCGACATAGCGATGCAAGCCCTTATTCGACCAGGTAGTGGTCTAAATGAAGCTATTGATGTATCCATTAAAATTGAGAACATATTAAAAGAGAATTTTCCAGAAATAACTACGGTGGTAGCTAGAATCGGAGTTGCAGATATACCGACCGACCCCATGCCTTTGGATATAGCAGATATGTATCTGATTCTGGAGAAGGATAAGAAAAAATGGGTTACAACAGATTCTAAAGAAGAACTGATAGAACAGATTAAAGAGAAGCTGGATATCCTTCCCGGTGTTAATCTTGTCTTTACACAGCCTGTTGAACTTAGATTCAATGAATTGCTTGAAGGTGTACGGGAGGACGTGGCTGTGAAATTGTACGGTGAAGACCTAAACATACTCTCACAAAAGGTAGAAGAAATGGCTGCCATCATCCAAACAGTGCCTGGAGCAGGTGATGTAAATGCAGAACGTACTGCTGGCCTGCCCCAAATGACGGTAAAATACAACCGTAAGAAATTGGCTCAATATGGATTGGATGTTCAAAAGCTCAACGAGTACGTGAGTGCCGCCTTTGCTGGAGGTGTTGCCGGGGTGATCTTTGAGGGCGAAAAACGTTTTGAAATGGTCATTCGCTTCGATGAATCGCATCGGCAAAGCATAGAAGACCTTAGAACATTATACATAGACTTACCTGATGGTACTCAAATACCGATTAAGGAGGTTGCCGATATCGAATATGTCCCAGGCCCCATGCAAATATCCAGAGAGAATACATTTCGAAGAACTTATGTGGGTGTAAATGTTCGAGGTAGAGATGTAGAATCTGTGGTGACAGATATTCAGCAAAAATTGGATGCAGAACTGGACTTACCACCAGGCTACTACATCACTTATGGAGGAGAATTTGAAAATCTGCAACGCGCCAAAACAAGATTATCCGTAGTGGTACCGATTGCACTCTTTCTCATTTTTATACTGCTCTATTTCGCCTTGAAATCATTCTCGCAATCAGTAATGATCTACATGGCGATCCCACTTGCGGCCATTGGAGGTGTGTTTTTTATGGCCATAAGGAGTATGCCCTTTAGTATATCTGCAGGAGTCGGGTTCATCGTCCTCTTTGGTGTAGCTGTCCTTAACGGGCTGGTACTTATCAGTCGTTTCAATTCATTAAAAATAGAAGGTATGACAGATTTAAAAGAACGGATTCTCACAGGAACAAAAGAACGTCTTAGGCCTATATTGTTGACTGCAACTGCTGCCATTATGGGTTTTACACCGATGGCGTTTTCAGCCTCTGCAGGAGCTGAAGTGCAGCGACCCTTAGCTACTGTAGTAATTGGTGGTCTTATCAGTGCAACACTGCTTACCTTGATAGTACTACCTGTACTCTACTCTTACATAGAAGGACGCAAGTCAGCGAGAAACAATACGAAAAGTCTTTCAGTCAACGTAATTATCTTGCTTTGTGTATTAGGCGGATTGTTTGGCTCCATGCCTTCTGCTCAAGCCCAGGAAACCAAAGGGCGAATCGTGACTACTTTGGATGAAGCTGTTGCTATTGGGCTAGTCAATAATGGCAAGGTACAGGTAGCTAAAACCAATATTGAGTTTGAGCAGCAAGGTAAAAAAGCCGCTTTCAATCCCGGAAAGACCGGGCTAGGACTTCAATACGGGCAATACAATAGTTTTGAGAAGGATTTTTCATTCAATATAGGTCAGGCCTTTGAATTCCCTACCGTTTATAGAAACCAAAAAAGGCTTGCTAATGAACGAACTTTGGGAAGTGAGAAGCAACTGGCAGTCACAGAGAGCGATTTAAAATGGAGCATCCGGCAATCGTGGTATCAGCTAGCCTATCTCCAAGAGAAACAGGAACTGCTTATTTATCAAGGCTCAGTATTTGACCGATTTCTAAGAGCAGCTACTATCAGATATGAAACAGAGGCAGCTAACTACTTAGAAAAAGCCTCTGCTGAAACAAGTGTGATGGAAATACAGAATCAGCTAAAGTTACTGGAGGCTGATATTTCGATCCAGATTAGGCAACTTCAAATCCTGCTCAACGATACCACTGATTTATCTTTTGTTACAGAAGATTTGGTGGAAAGAGATGCTTTAAGGGTGTTGGATTTTGCTAAGCTAAGCAACAACCCTTTACTTGATTTGACCCGACAACAAATTGATATTGCCAATGCAGAAATGGCAGTACAATCTTCGAAGATGTCTCCAGATTTTTTTGTTGGTTACTTTAATCAGTCCCTCATTGGGGGAGCAACTGCTAACGGAGGCATTGCTACTTCATCTGATCGTTTTGGAGGTGTTCAGGCAGGCGTAGGCATACCCTTATTTTATAGCTCATATAAGGCCAACATCAAGGCGGCTAAGTTAAAAGCACAAATGGCCAAAACCAGCTCAGACTATTATTTCACTACGCTTCAGGGACAATACAGACAGCAGTGGGAAGAGATCATGAAGTTTCAGGGAAGCCTTAATTATTATAAAGAGAAGGCCATCCCTCAAGCCAATTTGATTCTTGACAATGCCCAAAAAAGTTTTGAAAATGGAGCCATTGACTATGTTGAATATTTTCAAAGTATTAATAGGGCCTTGGAACTGAAATTCAATTACCTCAATACATTAAATGGATATAACCAGGCTATAATTAATCTGGAATACCTGATAGGTCAATAAACCAATCCCTTACAATAGGCAATTAAAAATAAATAAAAAATGAAAAAGCATATTATATATATAATGGTTACCATATTGGTGGCAACAGTATTTACAGGTTGCAGCAGTAAGTCTGCTGACAGTGCATCTGAGGAAAGCTTAGATGGACATGGTGAAGAAGAAACGGGTGAAGAAGGAGAAGTACATCTTTCCGAATTAAAGTTTAACAGTCTAGGCATTAAAGTAGATGTGATCCCAGTCAGGCCACTTTCGGGTGTAGTTGAGGCAAATGGACAACTGGAGGTACCACCACAGCATGAGGCTACTGTCACAGCAATTTTAGGTGCCAATGTCACCTCTATTAAAGTGATTGAAGGAGACAAAGTAAAAAAAGGACAAACGCTCGCTACATTGTCTCACCCTAACCTTTCTCAATTACAAACCAATTATGTGCGGGCATATAACCAGTTGCAGTTTTTAGAAAAAGACTATCAGCGACAGAAAAAGCTATATGACGAAAAGGTCGGTTCCGGCATGACTTTCCAGCAAACTCAGGCAGATTATATGTCCATGAAAGGAGAAGTGAAAGGCTATGAGACTCAATTGAGACAGCTTAGTATGAATATTGGAAAGGTTAAAGGGGGTGATATTTATCAAAATGTACCTGTAGTAAGTCCAATTGATGGATATATAGAAAAGGTAGAAGTACAAATTGGGCAATATGTGGATCCCCAACTCGGAATGTTCATGATCGTGAATACGGATCACATTCATGCTGATTTGATGGTTTTTGAAAAGGATGTTTACAAGGTTAAGAAAGGACAGCAAATATTTTTCACTGTTGAGTCCGTGCCTGGGACTACCCTTACAGCCAAAATATATTCCGTGGGTAAACAGTTTGAACAGAACCCAAAGGCAGTACATGTACATGCGGAAATTGAACAAAAAAAGGAGTTCTTAATCCCTGGTATGTATATCAATGGCAGAATCCATACAGGTGAAAATGCTGTGATGGCATTACCAGAATCTGCGATCATAGAGGAAGATGGGAAGCCTTACATTTTCATGGCAGAAGCTCATGAAGAAGATGGTAAGACCGAATGGGCATTTAAAGCGGTGGAAATACGAACAGGCATCACGGAAGACGGCTGGGTGGAGATTAAATTACTTGAGCCACTTCCTGAAGGAACAAAAGTGGCTTGGGACAATGCCTACTACCTGATTTCGGAAATGAAGAAAGGCGAAACCGGTCATGATGACTAAAGTATTTTTAATTTAAAAAAGAAAATCATGAAAGAAATCAAAGCATTTTTAAAGCCAAAGAAAGTACAATTGGTAGTACAGTCCCTGCGGGATGCAGGGTTTGAAAGCGTAACAATATCCAAAGGGGAAGGCACGGGAGCTTACAAGAATCCTGATGCCTCTCCCTCTTTGGATTTTCATTTTACCGATAGTCCTATTGTCAGGTTGGAACTGGTTTGCCAAAATGAAGAAATGGATAAAGCAGTACAATTGATATGCGGTAAGGCACATACCCAAGAGCCGGGAGATGGTATTATTTACGTTTCTGAAATAGATAATGCTTATAGAATAAAGACAGGCGATTCTCTAAAACAATAATGACAAGCGGATGATAAAAGAACTGGAAGAAAACCTATTACAGCACAAGATAAAGCCAACAGCCATGCGGCTGCTGGTACTGGAGTATCTCATGGGTAGAGACGCAGCTGTGAGTCTTACCGATTTATATAAGGACTTTGAGAAATCGGATAGGACTACCATCTACAGAACACTGAAGGTTTTTGAGGACAATGGCCTAGTGCACAGCATTGATGATGGCACTGGGGTGCCTAAATATGCCTTGTGCGAGGAAGGGTGTAAATGTGAAATTGAAAGAGACTTGCACCTGCACTTTCACTGTAGAATATGTGGACAAACCAAATGCTTGACCAGTTATAAAATTCCCGAAGTAGAGTTGCCCCATAAGTATGTTCCCGAAGAGGCCAACTTAGTGGTAAAAGGTGTTTGTGATCATTGCTCAGGGAATAAATAGAGAGATTATGAAAAAACTACAAATAAAAATACCTGTACTTCTTCCCGAAGTACCTGATAAGAAAGACCAATGCGTGAATAGGCTAATCAAGCTACTTGAAAGCAAAGAAGGCCTTGAAAAAGTGCATGTGGCAGATGAAACAGATAATGGTACGTCACAGCTTTGCTTCCATTATGACCCAGATATGATCTCCATAGATCGCATTCAGAAACTGGCTAAACGTGCAGGAGCCTCCATTGGTGATAAATATGGGCATAGAATGATTGAAGTCGAAGGAATTCGTCATACCCGTCATGCCAGAAAAATTGAAGAAACACTCAATAGATTAGATGGTGTTCTTCAATCATCAGTGTCTGCTTCGGGCATGATCGGATTAGAATTTGAAACCGCAAAAATAGATGAAGCCGAAATTCTTAAATCATTACGTAAAGAAGGTCTAGACATCATTACCACAGAAGTACAAGTCGAACGGTACATAAGAAAGACTGCCGAAAACGATGTAGAGGTGAGACAAAATGAAGAAAAAGACCGCAATGACCATGAGGAAGGTGAAGATCATGAACACTCGCATGGAGGCATTTTCGGTAAAAATACGGAGCTGATCTTTTCCATCATTTGCGGGGTGCTGTTAGGTATTGGTTTTGGACTTTCTTACATAGAAGCTGTTCCCTCTTGGGTAAGCCTTTCCCTCTACATTACAGCCTATTTCTTTGGGGGATATTTCACGGCCAAAGAAGCCATTCAAACAGTGGCCAAAGGAGGTTTTGAAATTGACTTTCTTATGCTCGTGGCAGCCATTGGAGCGGCTATTCTGGGCGAATGGGCAGAAGGTGCGTTGTTGTTATTCCTGTTCAGCATGGGTCATGCACTGGAACACTACGCCATGAACAAAGCCCGTAAATCCATTGCTGCTTTGGCAGAACTCGCTCCTAAAACGGCATTACTTAAAAGAAATGATAAGACCGAAGAAGTTGGTATTGAGGAATTGAGCATAGGCGACATCATCGTGGTGAAGCCCAATAGCAAAATCTCAGCCGATGGTGTGGTTGTAAGCGGTACCAGTAGTGTTAACCAGGCTCCAATCACCGGAGAGAGTGTACCTGTAGACAAGACACCAGTAGATGATCCAGAAAAAGATTGGTCTCAGGAAAAAGACATAAAAGACGAGAACCGTGCTTTTTCGGGTACTATCAATGGCAACAATACGCTGGAAATCAAAGTGATCAAAGAAGCCAAAGACTCTACACTTTCCCGATTGGTGAAACTGGTGAATGAAGCCCAGACCCAGAAATCACCTACACAGCGGCTGACCGACAAATTTGAGAAGTATTTTGTGCCTTCTGTATTGGTCTTGGTGGTCATACTCAATTTCGTTTTTTTGGTACTGGACGAAACGTTTAGCGAAAGTTTCTACCGTGCAATGGCCGTATTGGTGGCAGCCAGCCCTTGCGCTTTGGCCATTGCCACACCAAGTGCAGTGCTAAGCGGAGTAGCCAGGGCAGCCAAAAGCGGGGTGCTTATCAAAGGTGGCCGTCCGCTGGAAGATCTGGGTGTACTCACCGCCCTGGCTTTTGACAAAACCGGAACACTAACAGAAGGTAAGCCCAAGCTCACCGAAGTAATTCCTTTAGGTGATGTAAACGAGCAAGAACTGTTAAAAATAGCAGTAGCCGTAGAAAACCTCAGTGACCATCCACTGGCCAAAGCTGTAGTGCGGGATGGTAAAGAGCGATTGGATGGTACTGATATACCTGATGCGAAAGATCTGGAAGCGGTGCTTGGTAGGGGGATCAAAGCCTCCTTGGGTGATGACAAAGTGTACATCGGCAACCTGGACCTGTTTGAATCCCTGGATGATAATAAGACAGAGAAGGAAACAGAAGAAAAAGTAAAGTCACTGGAGTCAGATGGCAATACTACCATGTTGATCCGTCAAAATGACAAATACATTGGCATCATTGCCCTGATGGATACCCCGAGGGAAGAAGCTAAAAACACATTGGAACGACTGAAAGAAATGGGTATCAAACGTATGATCATGCTAACGGGTGATAACCAGAAAGTAGCCGATGCAGTAGCCAAAGAGATTGGCCTCACGGATGCCTGGGGTAGTTTGTTGCCGGAAGAAAAAGTAGAAGCCATTAAAGAACTTAAGGAGAAAGAATCCAAAGTAGCGATGGTAGGTGATGGCGTGAATGATGCCCCGGCCATGGCCAACAGCACCGTAGGCATTGCCATGGGAGCCGCTGGCAGTGATGTAGCCCTGGAAACAGCTGATATTGCCCTGATGGCCGACAAGCTGGAAACCTTGCCTTTTGCTATCGGTTTGAGTAGAAAGGCCAAAGGCATTATCAAACAAAACCTCTGGGTTAGTTTGGGAATAGTAGGTATTTTAATACCACTCACGATTTCAGGGATTGCAACCATCGGGCCTGCCGTGTTGATTCATGAAGGTTCTACTTTGGTAGTGGTATTTAATGCGCTGAGGTTGTTGGGGTATAAGAGAAACTAAGGATTCTCTATTGCCCTCTTGAGGAATGTATTTAAGAATTTGCTTAAATAAGCAAATAAACTACCTTTGTAAGCATGGATCACAACTCTTGCGTAAGACAACAGGCAGACCCTGAACAAATAAACCGCTGTAAAGACAGGGTTTCAGAGCTTAATGACACATTCCATTATTTATCCAACGGACTGGCTTTGGTGGGTAACAATGTGAGGTTAAAAATCCTATACCTGCTTTACGAAGAAAAACGGCTTTGTGTCTGCGACCTGAGCGACATTCTTGGAATGAACATCTCAGCGGTATCCCAACATTTACGTAAACTGAAAGACAGAAAGCTCATTCAGACTGAACGGGAAGCACAAACCATTTTTTACTCTTTGACAAAAACTTACGAAGAATTGATGATCCCATTTTTCAAAATTCTTGATGAAAACCAAATATTGGAAACGATATGAGATCAAATAAAAAACTAGCCGGAGCCGGGCTCGTGACAGCTATTGCAGCTTCATTGTGCTGTATAACACCGGTCTTAGCCCTTATTGCGGGAACAAGCGGGATTGCTTCAACTTTCTCCTGGCTTGAACCATTTAGACCGTATTTAATAGGCCTGACGATTGTAGTCCTGGTTTTTGCTTGGTATCAAAAATTGAAACCCCGCTCCCAAGAAGAAATCGAATGTGCTTGCGAGGATGATGACCTGGCCGGCAAGGCAGGAAAACCTTCTTTTCGGCAATCCAAAACATCCCTGGGAATCGTTACTGTTTTTGCAGCACTCATGCTTGCATTTCCTCTGTATGCAGATGTTTTCTATCCAAAGTACAATAAACAAATAATGGTTGTTGACAAGGCGGATATACAAACCATTGAGTTTACAATCAGCGGCATGACCTGCAACGGGTGTGCAGAACACGTAAAACATGAAGTGAACAAACTTGACGGAATAATAGCAGTCAATGCTTCCTACGAAAATGGAAATGCAATTGTCGAATTTGACCAAACAAGGGCCAGCAACATACAAATTGAAAAGACAATTAACTCAACTGGCTATAAGGTTACGGGCCAAAAGCAGAAGAAACCATTAACCTGTTCGCAATGGCAATGAACGCTGGCTTGAAAACCAGCCAACTGAAAAACATGGTGTTCTCTTACCCAACCCTTGCTTCCGACATATCACATATGGTTTAAAAAAAGCTTATAGAAAAATGAAGGTCATCTTAAAATCAAAAATCACTTGCCCAAACTGCGGGCATCAAAAAGTAGAGGAAATGCCAACTGACGCTTGTCAATTCTTCTATAAGTGCGAAAGCTGTAAAACCGTTCTGAAACCAAAGCAAGGGGACTGCTGTGTATTTTGCAGCTATGGTTCGGAAAAATGTCCACCAATTCAGCAAGACAAGAGTTGTTGCTAAAAATACTATGAAAAAAAGCACTTTCATTATCAGCAAAATGGACTGCCCTTCTGAAGAGCAAATGATCCGCATGAAGCTGGAACCTTATAGCGATGTAAAGCAGCTTTCGTTTGATATTCCCAATCGTAAACTGGAGGTATATCATACTGAGGAAGTAGAAAAGATCCATCAAGCCATCAGTGATCTCAAACTCAACGACCGCCTGAAAAAAACCGAAGAGGCGGAACTGCCCTTGGCCACTGATGATTCCAAACAGCGAAAAATACTCTGGTGGGTGCTGGTCATCAATTTCAGCTTCTTTGTAGTAGAGATGACCACCGGATGGATATCCCGTTCCATGGGCTTGATAGCCGATTCACTGGATATGCTGGCAGATTCCATCGTCTACGGCCTGAGTTTATTGGCTGTAGGTGCGGCCATGTCTCGCAAGAAAAAAGTAGCCAAGATCAGTGGTTACTTCCAAATGGGGTTGGCACTATTGGGCTTTTCAGAAGTATTGCGAAGGTTTTTCAGCGAAAGCGGGACACCTCTGTTTCAATGGATGATTATCATATCAATACTGGCTCTCATAGGCAACCTGGTTTCACTCTGGCTGATCAATAAAGCCAAAAGTGATGAAGCTCACATGCAGGCCAGTGCCATATTTACTTCAAACGATATTATTGTGAATGGTGGAGTGATACTGGCCGGGGTGCTGGTTTACTGGCTGGATAGCAAATGGCCTGATCTGGCCATTGGTGGGATTGTGTTCGCCTTTGTGATGCGCGGGGCACTAAGGATTTTGAAGTTGGCTAATTAAAAGAGATCCGATCTTAAGTTTTGAGTCTCTCCAATGCTTCCGGTACTTATCAGGATTACGCTCTTTCAACCTCTGTAAATCTCATTAAACCAAACGGATGTAGGGACACAGTAACGACAATTAGGGCACAAAAACCATAACTTCATAACATTTAAACAAGATTTCATAAACTATCCGCCTTTAGCTTGTTGTACATTTGTTCTTAATGAACAAAATACTCTCCATAACATTAGCCCTTATGCTGCTACTAAGCAACATAGGTTATACTATGGCTACTCACTATTGTGGTGGGGAAGCTGTGGAGAGTAAGTTAATGTTAGTGAAGCACAATCTGGATTGTGGTATGCCTGACATGGAACAAGGGTGTGAAGAAGACATGCCTAATGGTCACCAATTTAGCCCCAAACCCTGTTGCCAAAACGAATACCAGATCTTTCAGGTAGACGATACCTTTAAAACACAGGTATTAAAAGTTGAGCCCAATTGGGTATTTTTGGCCGCCTTTGTGCAGACTTTTTTAAACCCTGCGCTTTATACCCCCACCTCATTACCTCAATACAGGAATTACAGCCCTCCACTGCCGAAACAGGATATCCAAGCCCTTTTCCAGTCTTTCCTGATTTGATTTAATACTATTTGATTTCCCTGTGTGCCAATCTCAGAACTGGCGCAGCTTGTCCTGACCCTTCGGACTCAAATCAGTACTTCATCAAATTATCGTTTAAATGCTCAATAAAATCATAAAATATTTTTTGGAGAATAAGCTTGTCACCCTGCTTATTCTTATTGGTTTCATAGCCTGGGGCATTGTGACCGCCCCTTTCGGTTGGCAGATAGGTGCGTTACCTTCTGATCCCGTTCCGGTAGATGCCATTCCAGATATAGGAGAAAACCAGCAGATCGTCTTTACCCAGTGGCAAGGCCGGTCTCCACAGGACATAGAAGACCAAATATCCTACCCCCTGACTACCTATTTACTGGGTATTCCAGGCGTGAAATCCATTCGTAGCTCCTCCATCTTCGGCTTCTCCAGTATCTTCATTATTTTCAGTGAAGACGTAGAGTTTTATTGGTCGCGTTCCAGAATACTCGAGAAACTGAGTTCCCTGCCTTCAGACCTCTTGCCGGAAGGCGTACAACCGGCACTTGGACCCGATGCCACGGCTTTGGGTCAGGTGTATTGGTATACCATTGAGGGGCGCGATAAAGAGGGAAAACCTACTGGAGGTTGGGACTTGCATGAGATTCGCACCGTACAGGACTTCTACGTGAAGTATGGACTGAATGCTACTGAAGGTGTGTCCGAAGTAGCCTCCATCGGTGGTTTTGTCCAAGAGTACCAGATAGATGTAAACCCCGATGCCCTCAAAGCCTACAACATTCCGCTGCATAAAGTAATGCAGGCCGTGCAGAAGTCTAATAAAGATGTAGGTGCCAAAACCATTGAGATCAACCAGGCGGAATACTTGGTACGTGGCCTGGGCTACATCAAAAAAGTAGAAGACATTGAAAAGGCTGTAGTGGCCGTGCAAGACAACGTACCCATTCGCATTAAAGATATTGGAGTGGTTTCTCTGGGACCTTCCACCCGAAGGGGACTGCTGGATAAAGATGGTGCAGAGGTAGTCGGAGGAGTTGTGGTGGCTCGCTATGGTGCCAACCCCCTCCTGGTTATCAACAACGTCAAGGATAAGATCAAAGAAATTGCCCCCGGACTGCCCAAGAAGATATTGGCAGATGGCCGGGAGAGCCAGTTGACCATTGTACCCTTTTACGACCGTTCCGAACTCATTTATGAAACATTAGGAACTTTAGAGGAAGCTTTGTCACTGGAGATCCTGATCTCCATCCTGGTCGTGATCGTAATGGTGTACAACCTCAGGGCATCCCTGCTCATTTCCAGCATTCTGCCCATAGCCGTATTGATGGTCTTTATTGCCATGCGCTACTTTGGAGTTGATGCAAACATCGTGGCTTTATCGGGAATCGCCATTGCCATTGGTACGATGGTAGACCTGGGCATCATCCTGTCCGAAAACATTATTAAGCACATAGATGAAGCCCCACCCGGGCAAAAGCTTATAGATACCATCTACAAAGGTTCTACGGAAGTAGCCACCGCCATACTTACAGCCGTTTCTACCACCATCGTCAGTTTTATCCCGGTGTTTACCATGCAGGCAGCCGAGGGTAAGTTATTCGGGCCATTGGCCTTTACCAAAACCTTTGCGCTGATTGCCGCATTGATCGTATCCTTAATCATTTTACCAACCCTTGCGCACTGGTTTTTTGGAACCCGCATCAAAAATAAGTCCATTGCAAAATGGGTGAATGTGGCCTTATTGGCGATTGGCCTGCTCGTGCTTATTCCCGGGTACTATTGGGCAGGTATTATTCTGGTGCTCTACGGTCTGGCCGGTATCCTGAAAAACCGTTACCCTGAAGATCATACAGACTCCCGAAAATGGTATGTGAAAATTATTCAAAAGGCCGACCTCATTATTGTAGTGCTGGCTATTACCTGGCTCTTGGGCAAGTACTGGCTACCACTTGGGGCGGGCAACAGCTTATCGGTCAACGTACTTTTTGTTGCCTTATTGGTAGGATTGATCTTAGGGTCGTTTACGCTATTGGAACATTTCTACAAACCCATTTTAAAATGGTGTCTGGATAATAAGGTCAAATTTCTGTTGATCCCCGGCTTCCTGATCCTTTTGGGCGCTACTACCTGGATTGGCTTTAACAGCATTTTTGGTTTCGTAGCCAAAGGATTGGATACCGTGGGCTGGAATGTACGCCCCACCAAAGTATGGTCAGGCCTGACGCATAGCTTTCCAGGTGTTGGTAAAGAATTTATGCCCTCGCTCAATGAAGGCAGCTTTTTGCTAATGCCCACCTCCATGCCTCATTCCGGAATGGAATACAACCGCAAAGTAGTAGGGCAACTGGACATGTTATTGACCAACGTTCCTGAAGTAGAGCTTACTGTGGGTAAACTCGGCAGGGTGGAATCAGCCCTTGATCCCGCGCCCATTTCTATGTATGAGAACATCATCAATTATAAGCCGGAATATATGCTCAATGAAAAAGGGCACCGGGTCAGGTTTAAGGTAGATAAGGACAATCGCTATATCCTTAGCAGCGGTGATAGCCTTAGCAACGAGGAAGCTATAGGGCGGGGTGTCACAGTAGAAGAACTCATACCTGATAATAATGGAAATTACTTCCGCAATTGGCGACCCTCCATTCAATCTCCTGATGACATATGGAAGGAAATTATCAGGGTTACCAAAATACCAGGCGTTACCTCTGCACCCAAGCTACAGCCCATTGAAACCCGGCTGGTGATGCTCCAAACCGGAATGCGCGCCCCGATGGGTATCAAGGTGTATGGCCCCGACCTGAAAACCATCGAAAATTTTGGAATGCAACTGGAAGGGATATTAAAGGAGATACCTTCGGTAAAGGCCGAAGCCGTATTTGCTGACCGTATTGTAGGCAAGCCCTATCTGCATCTCAATATAGACCGGGACGAGATTTCGCGCTACGGCTTAAATGTAGAGGATGTGCAGCAGACGATAGAAACCGCTATCGGAGGCATGAAAATAACCTCTACCGTAGAAGGCCGGGAACGTTTCCCTGTACGGGTACGCTATCCGCGTGAATTGCGGGACGACCCCGCTTCTCTGGGCAAGATCTTAATACCTACACCTACAGGGGCACAAATCCCCATCAGTCAGGTGGTCGATTTTGAATACATGCGTGGCCCTCAGGCCATTAAAAGTGAGGAAACCTTTTTAGTGGGTTATGTGCTGTTTGATAAAAGGGACGGATACTCGGAGGTTGGAGTAGTTAATGATGCTCAGGCTGCAATTCAGGATAAAATAGACAGCGGTGATTTAGCAGTTCCTGCCGGCATCAGCTATAAGTTTTCTGGCAGCTATGAAAATCAGGTTAGAGCGGAGAAAAGACTCTCCATCATCGTTCCGCTGGTTTTGGCGATTGTCTTTCTGATCCTGTATTTCCAGTTCAAATCGGTGACAACCTCCCTCATGGTGTTTACGGGGATCGCTATGGCCTTCAGTGGTGGCTTTATCATGCTTTGGTTCTATGGGCAGGGCTGGTTTGCTGATTTCTCTGTCTTCGGCACCAATATGCGGGACCTCTTCCAGATGCACACCATCAACCTCAGTGTAGCTGTTTGGGTAGGGTTTATCGCCCTTTTTGGCATTGCCACCGATGATGGAGTGCTGATCGCCACCTACCTGGATCAGAGCTTCGGGCGCAATCGACCGACCAATTTAAAAGAAGTACGAGAGGCAGTAGTAGAAGCAGGATTGCGCAGGATACGGCCAGCTTTGATGACCGTTTCCACTACCATGATCGCATTGTTGCCGGTATTAACATCAACCGGACGTGGAGCGGATATCATGATACCGATGGCGATTCCATCCTTTGGCGGGATGGCCTTTGCGCTGGTGAGTATTTTCATTGTTCCCGTGCTCTACAGTATGAGAGAGGAGCGAAAATTTAAAAAAACACAATCATGAAATCAGTTGTAAATATTATCATACTTGTGCTGCTCGGAAACACTGTGGGCTATGCCCAAACACTGGACGACTATTTCAAAATAGCAGCCGAGCACAACCCGGGCTTGCAAGCCAAATACAAGGACTTTGAAGCTGCATTGCAACGGGTGCCACAGGTGAGCAGTCTGCCCGATCCCACCTTTTCTTTTGGCTATTTTATATCTCCGGTAGAAACAAGGGTAGGCCCACAACAGGCTCGGTTTTCCCTTACCCAGATGTTTCCGTGGTTCGGGACGCTAAAGGCGCAGGGCGATGCTGCAGCGTTAATGGCAGAGGCGAAATACCAATCTTTTGTGGATGCTCGGAATCGACTGTATTACCAGATGGCGGCTGCCTACTATCCGCTATACGAACTGCGGGAGTGGAAACGGATTGAACAGGAGAACATTGACATCCTCCAATCCTTCAAGACCATTGCCAACGCAAAGTTTGAGAACAGCAATGGCACTATGGTGGATGTGCTGCGGGTGGATATCATGCTCAAAGATGCCCAGACCAGCTTGGGCATTCTTAACAATAAGGAAAAGCCGCTGCTGACCGGGTTTAACAAACTGCTCAATCGGGACGAAGACAATCAGGTACTTATCATGGATTCACTGGGCATAGAAACTTTACCCGATCACTTCCGGAAAGATTCCCTGCTTACCAATCATCCCGCTTTAAACGCACTGGATTTAAGAATAAAGGCCAGTGAAGCCCGTGAGGAGGTAGCTTATAAGCAAGGTTTACCCCGGCTGGGCGTAGGGCTGGATTACGTGATGGTGGGGGAAAGAACCGATGCCGATGTGTCAGATAATGGCCGGAATGCCCTGATGCCTATGGTATCTGTCAGCATTCCGATTTTCAGAAGTAAGTACAGGGCTTCGGTAAAAGAAGCGCAACTGATGCAGGAAGGCTACACTTTGCAAAAGCAGGAGTATGCCAATAACCTGACTTCGGGCTACGAGATGGTTTGGTTCCAAATACAACAGCAATCCGATCTGATCGCTTTGTACGTGCAACAGACCCTGGAATCGGAACAGGCGCTTAACCTGCTGTTTTCGGCCTATGCCAACTCAGGGCAGGAATTTGAGGAAGTGCTACGGATGCAGCAGCAACTGCTGAAATATGAAAAAATGAAAGCCACGGCACAGGTGCAGTACCACATAGTCCTGGCCCAGCTTAACTATCTAACGGCAAAAACATATTAAGATGAAAATCAATAGAAAAACAATTATCGTCATGCTACTCACACTGGTCACCGGTCTGTTGATGGGGTGGCTGATCTTTGGTGGCTCGTCTGGCCAAAAAATGGAAGAAGACCACCAACACACCAATGAAATAGCAGGCGAAACTATATGGACATGTTCTATGCACCCGCAGATCAGGCAAAACGAGCCGGGAGATTGCCCAATTTGTGGCATGGACCTCATCCCTCTTGAAAATGATGATAACCAGGAACTTGACCCGATGGCCATATCTATGTCACCTACGGCCATGCAACTGGCCAGTGTCAGTACTGCTATAGTAGGCACTACTGCCCCTGTGAAAAGTGTAAGGCTCAATGGCAAGATACAGGAAGATGAACGGCTGGTATTTTCTCAAACCAGTCATATTCCTGGCAGGATAGAGCAGTTAAAGGTCAATTTTACCGGGGAATACGTGCGCAAAGGTCAGGTGATCGCCTCCCTTTACTCTCCCGAACTCGTTACCGCCCAGGAAGAGCTTTTTGAAGCCCAAAAGATCAAGGCCACCCAACCCGCTCTCTATCAGTCCGCTCGGGAAAAACTTAAAAACTGGAAACTTTCCGAAGCACAAATAGAGGAGATACTGGAGGAGGGAGAAACCAAAGAACAATTTCCGATTGTAGCCGATGTATCTGGTTATGTCATCAGCAAAAATGTCAATCTGGGCGATTACATCCGTAAGGGAGAGGCCATTTATGAAATTGCCGATTTGTCAAAAGTATGGGTATTGTTTGATGTGTATGAATCGGACCTGGCCTGGATAAAAAAAGGCGATAAAGTCAATTTTACTGTAGCCTCTCTGCCCGGTCAGGAATTTAACGGCACCATCAGCTTTTTAGACCCGGTTATTGATCCTAGAACCAGAGTAGCCAAAGCCCGGGTGGAAGCAACCAATAAAGGCAATACACTTAAACCAGAAATGTTTGCCAGTGGTGTAGTGCAGGCAGCACTTGAAAATAAGGCGAATACCCTGATTGTACCCAAATCGGCTGTGATGTGGACAGGCGAACGCTCGGTAGTATATGTAAAAACACCTTCCGATAACGGCATGCACTTTATGATGCGGGAAGTGGTACTGGGGCCGGAGATGGGCGAAGGTTTCATTATAAAGCAAGGACTTGAACCGGGCGAAGAAATTGCCGTACACGGTACCTTTAGCATAGATGCAGCCGCTCAACTTGCTGGCAAGCCCAGTATGATGAATCCGGAAGGCGGGCCCGCCATGACCGGGCATAACCACGGGGGTAACGAAATGCCTTCCGCGGCAAGTCCTGTAAAGCCAAAAACAGTGCAATCATTTACCATCGATCAAAAAGCCGAAAAGTCCCTGCGGCCACTTTATACCACTTACCTCGATTTCAAAAACGCACTGGTAGCGGATCAACTGGTTGAAGCGAAACAGTATGGTGGCCAGTTGGCAACAGCTATTGAGAAAGTAGATATGGCCTTGTTTACCGGAGCGGCACACAATGCCTGGATGGAATACAGCCGCACACTGAAAAAAGCCCTGGAACATCTTCCGCATTTTAAAAGCATGGAAGAAATTCGGGGTGCTTTTCAACAGGTGTCTGAGGGAATGATCAATTTAACCCGATCCTTTACCCCATTTGACACACCTCTTTATATACAGCATTGTCCGATGGCCGATAGCAACAAAGGGGCGGATTGGCTGAGCATTAAAGCTGAAATCAAGAACCCCTATTTCGGGGAAGCAATGCTGACCTGTGGAGAAATAACCGACACTATTAAATGAAAGACTGTTGTAAAACAGGGGATGAAATGCCCCAGTCAAAATTTGGAATATGGGCGAAACGCATCACCTGGGGGCTTGTAAGTCTACTGGTTGTGGTAATCGCCCTGATGCAAATTTTTAATCTCTAATCGAAATGTTTAATCCCGGCCTGACACTGAGCAGGCCACAAAATCAAGTAAAATGAAAAAAACAACCCTAATCGTTTGCATGACCCTGATAAGTTGGGGAGCCTTTGCACAACATGATCACAGCAATCATGATGACAAAAAGGAGATGGATCAGAAGGCTGAACCCACCTTCAAAGACAAGAATACAGGTATGGCCTACGGTCATTATATTCATCTTAAAGAAGCACTGGTGGCCTCGAAGACGGATGAAGCCAAAAAAGCGGCCACAAAACTGGAAGCTTCTTTAGGCACGGTAAGCAAAGGAGAAAAGGCAAAGACAGAAGCAGCAAAAGTAAGTGCTGCCAGCACCCTGGATGCTCAACGTAAAGCTTTTACGGCACTGAGCAATGAAATGGCCACTCTGGTGAAAGGCAGTACACTTACTTCGGGAGAAGTGTACCTGGAGTATTGCCCCATGGCTAACAACAACACCGGAGCTTATTGGCTTTCCAACCAAAAGGAAATCAAGAACCCTTACTTCGGTGATCGGATGTTGAAATGTGGAAGTGTAAAGGAGATCATCCATTAGATCATGGAAGCGCTACTTCCCGACTGGGCACCCAATCTACACCCACTGATCATTCACTTTCCCATTGTGCTGTGGGCCGTAGCGGTTTTGGCCGATCTGACCTCCCTGTTCTCCGGTAAAAGCTGGCTGAAACATATGGCAGTGGCACTTTATACTCTGGGGGCACTGTCCGCTTTGGCTGCCTATTTTAGTGGAGAACAGGCTATTGACGGAGTATCCGTTCCCATGCAGGGCGAGCTTACTGCCAGTAAGCATTCTGACTGGGGTCATTACACCCTGTATTTCTTTGGGGGCTATACCCTCATCCGCCTTCTCTTTTTATGGAAAAAGTGGGATAAAAACAAATGGGTGGCCATTGTACTATTTATACTGGGCACAAGTGGTTTGGGCATAGTAGCCAAAACAGCCGACCTGGGTGGGAAGCTGGTATACAAATATGGAGTAGGAATCAAAAAATAAATCTTTAAATCAATAATATCATGAAGAAGTTACAAGTAGTGTTTTACGCAATTGTTTTTATTGGGGGTACCATGGTTTTTACCGGCTGTTCACAAGGAAAACAAGAAGAAAATCACGATGAAATGATGGGTGGAGAGGATCTTCATATGGGTGGCGAAGACCATTCTGGAGATGACCATTCTATGAGCATGGAAACCGGGGAGGATAAAACATGGACACCCAGCGGAAATGGTGCCGAACTTATCCGTTCAGACTTTCACTTTTTGGCGGGTGCTGCAACAAACATAAAGCCTGAAGTTAAAAATGCAGAGGGAGCCATGGTGCTCGAATTAACCGCAGATGGCACACCAACGGCCTTTGTTTTTCATAATCAATACGATAATGTAGGAATGATCGCCACCCTTAGAAGACTCGATTTTAAAGGGTCTGTTAAGATAATCCATCACGCCAAAGACCTGTCCAACTATGAGTTTGTAGCCATTGATGGAGCCAATATGAAACTGGGAAGGGTAGTAAACGGCAGGGAAGAAGTATTTGATGAAAGTAACTTTGAGGCCGGTTCCGGCTGGATGCCGTTAAAGGTTACTGCCGCAGGGACTCATTTTAAAGGTTATATGGGCGACCAGACCATTACACATGGCCATGGTGATAAAATGGAAAAAGGCTTTGTAGGTATAATGCTGGAAGGCACCGGCAAGGTGCAACTTAAGTCTATTGAAACAGCCATTCTTGAAGATGAATAACACTTCAGGCTTGACAAGCGCCTTGTTCCAGTATTAAAGATAAGTACTAACCTGCTTTTAATACCCTACTTATATAAACCGATTTAAATTATTTAAAAGATGAAAATTATATACAATACACTACTCGCAAGCCTACTTTTTTTCACCTCCATCAATGCCTACAGTCAAAATAGCGAACAGAAGGTAAAAGAAGTACTGGCTGCTTACAAACAGAAGATAGAAGCATTAAATACAGAAGGCATGTCCGACCTGTTTTTGACAGCGTCAGAAGTTTTTGAGTCCGGAGGGTCAGAAGGATCATTCGATCATTATCTACATCATCATCTCGGACCTGAACTCAAAGCATTCAAAGCGTTCAACTTCAATAATTATGTTGTTGAGGTAAAGGTGGACGGAATGTATGCCTTTGCCACGGAAACCTATGACTACCGTATTGAACTGGCCGAGGGCGGTCGGGTGATCGAAAAAAAGGGAGTGGCTACTTCCGTATTGAAAAAGGTAGATAACCAATGGAAGATCATGCGAACCCATAGTTCATCCCGGGATAAAAAGTAAGGAGAAAGATGAGTATTGGAAGACGGGTTTAGCATGGTGATTCTAAACAATTTCTAATTAATATGGTCTAATAAATAAGGTGAAAAAAGTAGTTTCCATAGTACTGATGTTAGCCTTTGTGTTCAGCACAACGGGTATTACCATTGGCACCCACTATTGTGGGGGCGAGGCGGTAAAAAGCGCGCTGATACTGCTCAACCATGATGTGGATTGTGGTATGGAAACTACAAAGCGGGAATGTAAAAAACAAGGGGGAGATCAAAACCACTCCCATATACAGACGAAGCCTTGTTGCCAGAATGAATACCAGAGTTTTCAGGTAGACGAAACTTTTAAAACCCCTGTTTCTGAGGCTATACCCTTCAAGGTGGTGGTGGCCTCGGCTTATACTGCACCAAAGCCTGTATGCTATAGCATCAGCACTTTACCTCTATACACTTATTACTTTCCGCCCTTACCGGAGCAGGATAGACAAGTGTTCTTCCAGTCCTTTCTTATATAGACCTTTTTTAAAGTAAAGCCCGTCCCATTGGATCAATGGAAGGAACGAACCGTGCAAAAGGTGGCTGCGGTTGTTCGCACAGGGCTTTGGTATATTCTGAATCGCCACCACCCAAATCACTATAACAGTAAAAAACAAAATATCATGGAAAGGACTTTGCGCTACCCAATTATTTGTCTCATACTACTCCTAAACCTTACAGGGCCAACCGCTAATGCCCAAACCGACACCTCCGCCTATACCATCACCCTGCGTCAGGAGGCTGTAAACATAGGCGGTAAGGAAACCATGGGTATGACCGTAAATGGCGGTATTCCCGGCCCCACACTGCGTTTTGAAGAAGGAGGATATGCTGTAATTTATGTTAAAAACGAAATGGACGTGGAGACCTCCGTCCACTGGCATGGATTACTACTACCCAATTTTTACGATGGAGTGCCCTATCTCACCACTCCGCCCATCAAACCCGGGGAAACACAGAAATACGAGTTCCCTCTTATTCAGTCCGGTACCTATTGGTACCATTCTCATACCATGCTCCAAGAGCAAAGCGGAGTGTATGGCTCCATTATCATAGATCCTAAAGAAGAAACCCTGGAGTACGATAAAGAATTGGTAATGGTGCTTTCCGACTGGACCCACCAAAAGCCCATGAACGTATTACGCAACCTCAAGCGGGGCAATGAGTGGTACAACATTAAAAAAGGAACGGCTACCCCGTTGAACCAGGTAATAACCCGTGGCGGTTTGGGCGCACAGCTTAATTTTTGGAAACAGCGTATGGAAAGTGCCGATATTGCTGACATCTATTATCCCGCTTTTCTCAACAATGGGCGAGAAAGTCAGGAATACTCACAGTTCCAACCCGGTGAAAAAGTACGCCTGCGTATTATTAACGGGGCAGCCTCCACACAATTCTGGATGACCTTTGGCGGAGGAAATCCCTTGCTGGTAGCGGCAGATGGGCTTAATGTAGTGCCCGTGGAACGGAATAAAACCTTCATCGCCATTGCCGAAACCTATGATTTTATCATCACCATTCCCGACAGCGGAAAAATAGAATTCCGCGCTACTGCACAGGATGGTTCCGGTTATTCTACGGCCTATATCGGAAAAGGAGATGTCCTACCTGCCGCTGAAGTACCCCGACCCGATAAGATCGGGATGATGATGCAAATGGCGCAAATGGATATGCGCATGGGTGCCCCTGCCATGAAATACAGACCCGGCAAAGAAGAACCCTACGAGCTCATGCAAAACTGGGGCATGCAGATGGACGGTGAAATGAAGGGGATGGATCATTCTAAAATGAAACAAGACACCACCCAAAAGATGGAAATGGAAGGCATGGATCACTCCAAAATGGATCATGAAAAGCAGTCTGAACCAGCAATGAAAATGGAGAAGGAAGATGCCTCAATGACCGGTATGGGGATGTTTTCAGAATACAATTACAGTTACCTCCAATCCCCCGAACCCACTGATTTTGCAGAAGATAAGCCACGTAAGGAAGTGTTGCTCAACCTCACCGGGAATATGTGGCGCTACATCTGGAGTATGAATGGGGTGCCTCTGTCCGAAGCTGACAAGATCAAGATCGAAAAAGGCGAAGTGGTACGTATTACCCTGAACAACCTCACCATGATGCACCACCCCATGCACCTGCACGGCCACTTTTTTAGGGTGATCAACGAAAACGGAGATCGCTCTCCGCTCAAACACACCGTAAATGTGCCCCCCATGCAAAAAACCGTCATTGAATTTGATGCCAATGAATCCGGAGACTGGTTTTTTCACTGCCATGTACTCTACCATATGATGGGCGGTATGGCCCGGGTGTATAGCTACGATACCCCCCGTGACCCGCGCATGAACCCCTTTCCAGTGTCCAAACTCATCCATGAAACCGATCAGTACTATAGCTGGGGCATGGCCGATGTAGCCTCACACATGACTGAGCTCAACCTGGTAACCTCGAATACCCGCAATCAATTTAACTTGAATGCCGAAGTGGGTTATAATGAAAATATGGAAGCCGAATTTACCTACGAGCGCTACCTCTATGATTACTTCCGGGTATTTGCCGGGATAAACATGGAAAACGAAATGGAAAACAGCCTGGAGGAGATATCCACCACCGCTATTGCCGGTATCCGCTTTTTCACTCCTTATATGTTTAACCTGGATGTTAGAATGGATAACAAATTAAGGCCTGAGGTCAGGATAAGCCGGGAGATTATGATCTTCCCCCGCACTGCCATTTTTGGTAATTATGAATACCAAGCAGATTTTGGCTGGGTGAATGAACTTACCGAAGAAGGAACGGGTGCCCCATTGGATTTTAAGGGAGAAACTACCTGGTCAGCCGGGCTCGAATATTTTCTTTCCAGAAATTTTTCTCTAATGGGAAGCTATGACAACCGCTTTGGGGCGGGAGGAGGCCTATCCATAAGATTTTAAATAATAAGAACACTCTAAACGAAGTGAGTAAATTAATTTCCGAATCAAAATAAACTAAGATGCAAAACGAACAGAAACACAGCAGCAATTACACTAAATTTTTTGCAATGATTGCCACCTCAATGGTAGCAATGTTCTTCTTGATGTACACCCATTCTTACCAGATTATCGATCATTTCTGGTTTAGTGAAACAAGGTTTTTTATGACGCTGATTATGGCCGGGGCCATGATTATCATCATGCTATTGTTTATGCTGAATATGTATAAAAAGCGGGGGGCAAACATAGCAATCATCGGATTGGGCATTGTGCTTATTGCCGGTGGTATAGGATTGGTGAGAAGTCAGGTTACCGTCACCGGTATTGACTATATGGAAGGTATGATCCCACATCATTCAATTGCTATTTTAACCAGTGATCGTGCTCAAATAAAAGATGTACGTGTAAGAAAACTCGCTGATGAAATCATTAAAGCCCAACGCAGGGAAATCATGGAAATGCAATGGTTGATCAACGATATCAGAGAAAACGGTATAGTAGAAACAGAAGAGGAAAAGAAAAACAGGCCCTTGCCTAAGTTTGAAGGTTCTCTTGAAGAAGAAACTCAAAACCTGAATAAATAGCAGGCTTACCTAAAAGATTATAAAATACTAATTGGGCCTGTTTAAATATAAAAAGCCTCAAATGAGTATAGAAGTTATAAGTGATAGAATCGTTTATTAAGAGAGTAGCGAGCCATAATGTAACAAGTGTTACAGATTTTCACCTAAAAGTTTATTATATATAGGAAGAACCAAAAAATTAGAAATATGAAATATTACCACGAAAAAACATTGAAAAATGTAAGCTTCGAAGAAGCCATTGAAAAAGTAACAGACGCCCTGAAAGTGGAAGGGTTTGGTATTCTTACCGAAATTGACGTAAAGGAAACCCTGAAGAAAAAGCTGGACGAAGATTTTCGTCCCTATAAAATTCTGGGTGCCTGCAATCCTCCCTTTGCGCACAAAGCCCTGCTGGCCGAAGATAAAATTGGTGCTATGCTGCCTTGCAATGTCATTGTTCAACAAACCGAAAACGGGGTTGAAATAGCAGCCGTAGATCCGGTAGCCTCCATGAAGGCTGTGGAGAATAAAGATTTAGAGGGAATAGCTAATGAAATACAATCGAAATTGAGAGCAGCGATTGACAGCCTATAGCAAATGCCAAACGTTAGCAAGCAATGCAGGTTCAAAACAATTAAATCAATATGGGACAATACAAAAAGAACAGCCTGAGCCTGAGTGGAGCAGTAGCCCTGGGTACTGGCGTAATGATAGGGGCAGGCATTTTTGCCCTGCTCGGTCAGGTAGCTGAATTATCAGGCAGTTTATTTCCCCTGGCTTTTTTGGCCGGAGCTATCATTTCCGGCTTCAGTGCTTATTCTTATATCAAAATGTCTAATGCCTACCCTTCAGCCGGAGGCATTGCCAAGTATTTAATAAAAGCCTATGGCAAAGGCACTATTACTGCTTCGGCAGCCCTCTTAATGGCCCTTTCCATGGTCATTAACGAAAGCCTGGTGGCACGGACTTTCGGCACTTATACCCTGCAATTATTTGATGTTGGAGAAAACAGCGTTTTGGTTCCTCTGCTCGGTGTGGGTTTGTTGATCATCGCCTTTCTGATCAATATTTCCGGTAACACTATTATCGGTAAATCTTCCCTGATCATGGCGGTGGTCAAAATTGGTGGTATTGCCATATTTGCTATCGGTGGCCTGTGGGCAGCCGGTTTTTCCTTTGGTGCATCGCTTACGGCCAACCCTGCAAGTGACTATTCCATTACCAGCTATATAGGGGCACTGGCGCTTTCCATACTGGCCTACAAAGGTTTTACCACCATTACCAACAGTGGAGATGAAATTGTAGATCCACACAAGAACGTAGGCCGTGCTATTATCTTTTCGCTCCTTATCTGCACGGTGATTTACCTTTTGGTGGCCTTTGCCGTTTCCACCAATCTTTCTATCTCAGAAATAATAAAAGCCAAGGATTATTCCCTGGCAGAAGCTTCGCGCCCTGCCTTTGGACAATACGGCCTGTGGTTTACGGTAGGCATCGCCATTATTGCTACCGTATCAGGTATCATCGCCAGTATATTTGCTGTGTCGCGCATGACGGCCATGCTCACCGATATGAATCTCATTCCCCATCGCCATTTCGGAATGCCCGGACGCATACAAAAGCATATGCTGGTTTACACCGTGGTAGTAGCTATCTTACTGACCGTGTTCTTTGACCTTAGTCGCATTGCCTCCATTGGGGCAATTTTTTACCTGGTGATGGACATTACCATCCATTGGGGGGTGCTCACCAAACTGCGCGAAGAACTAAAACCCAAAATAGCCATCGTCATTACAGCTATTGTACTGGATGTAGTTGTACTGGGCGCTTTTTTATGGATAAAGGGCAGCAGCGATATCTTGGTCGTGATTGTCTCAGCCCTATTGATGGGTGTGGTGTTTGCCGGGGAAAGATGGTTTTTGAAAAGTAAAACAGGAACAGAAGCTTAGCCGTATGAACAGGTATGAATTAAGTGTTGCAAAACGGTTGTAAATAGTAAAAACAATTTGAAAATGCATAATTACGATACCCTTTCCGAAGCCTTGAATGACCTGAAAAAAAGAGGTTATACCCTCGATTTTAACCTGAAGCCCCACTGCATTGAGTGCCCTGCCTACAAACTGGAACTGCACCCTGAGAATTTTGAGATCAAGGAGACCTACCGCTTCGAAGGCATGAGCAGTCCCGATGACAATTCCATTGTGTATGCCATTCAATCCGGAAAAAGTTTAAAAGGTGTACTCGTGGATGCCTATGGGGTATATGCCGAAGCCCTGTCTGATGCCATGATCGCTAAACTGAAGGTGAGCCGGGGGAGTTCTGACTAAACCACTTTGCCTATTCCATGATATATATCATAATTTTTCAGACAAAGGTTTCTTACCTTTGTTTCATAGCGTATTTAGCTAAAGAGTATGATGAGAAAATTAAACCAGCATAAATCCACAATTGTAGGTCTGTTCCTTGCAGGCTTCATTAGTGTGTTTGTCTGCGATTTTCTTTGTGATAACGGGCTGATCTTTCAGGCACATCACAGCCACAGCGCTGCAAGCCACACGCACGGAACAGCTACGGCAAGCCATGACCACCAGGCGCCCGACCACGATCACGGCACCCAATCACACGAGCATAAGGACACCGATAAAGACGACTGCTGTAATGATATGGTAAACAGCATCTACGCTTCACTGATCAAGCAAAATTCTGAAAAACCCATATCCCTTGCTGTAGCTTCTTTATTCTTCCAACACACGGTTTTTGAACTGCGTCCCCTTTATTTTTACAAAAGGTTTATCTCCTTCCAGGCCACAGACCTTCCACCGCCCCTTGGCGGATTTGGTATACGTGTGCGAATACAGTCCTTCCTTAATTAGCCCTCATCTGTCAGAGATAGCCTTGCTATGCCCTCAAATCAGGCATGGCCTTTCGGGCTTTACCTCTTTTTGCTTTGTACACCCACGCTCTGTTCTTTTATGCCAGAGAATTGTATGAAGACCATTTTTCTATAGTACACCATAAAAAAAACGACAGATGAAAACAATAAATCTAAATATTAAGAATATGGTATGTCCCAGGTGTATCCTGGTCATACAAAATGAGCTCCAAGGGCTTGGAGCTACCGTTTCAACAATACAGCTTGGACGGGCCACCGTACAAATCCCAGATACCCTGACGCGAAGTACCATTGCGGCCAGGTTAAATACTTACGGATTTGAATTACTCGAAGACAAAGAGGAAATACTCATAGAGCAGATAAAGCTTGGAATTCAGCACTACATAGAGTTACTGGAAAGTTCTACCCAAGAAGTGATGCTGTCTGATTTTCTGGCACATGAAATTGGGAAAAATTACAATTTTCTCAGCAAGCTTTTTTCAAAAAGTGAAAGACTTACCATAGAGGCGTATTATATAAACAAGCGCATAGACAGGGTAAAGGAACTGTTGCAGTATGATGAACTCAACTTAAGTGAGATTGCCGTAAAACTCGGATACAGTTCGGTACATTACCTGTCCAGCCAATTCAAACGCGTTACCGGCCTTTCAGTATCTGATTATAAAGAAGCAATACGTGATGAGAACCACTATTACCGGAACTTATCTGAAGCACTGGATGACCTTAGGGGAAAAGGCTACAACTATAACTTCAGCAGGAAAGAAGATTGCCTTGAGTGTAAAGACCTGTGCGCCAGCTTTAAAATTGATGATTTAAACATTTCAGAATTTTATCGCTTTGACGAAAATGAAGACCCTACGGGTCATTCTGTTATCTATGGGATAGAAACCAAAGATGGGCTAAAAGGACTACTAGTTGACAACAGCCATCTTCAGAATAAAGACTTGCTTAAAAAGCTTTCTGATAAGTTGAAAAAGGCGTCCGATGCCAGACAAGGCAGATTGCAATAAGCAAGATATCATACATCAAAGACAATATTTCAAAAATAAAAGACTGTAGATCAATTTAATTTTGATTATCAATACAAATCATTGACAGGATTGTGGTGAACCCATTTTAACCTGTCACTTTAAATCATAATATCATGCATTTATACGAAGGACATTTTTGGGGCATGCACTTTATCTGGTGGATCGTCTGGTTGGTTTTTATCTTTTGGATCTTCCTTACCCCCTGGGACGTACCCGGCCAGAGAACCAAAAAAGAAACCCCTCTGGATATTCTGAAAAAGAGACTGGCCTCAGGGGAGATCAACAAACATGAATTTGAAGAACAGAAAAAGTTGCTCGAAAATAAATAACTGCCTAAATCACTTTATGCCGATGATCAATGAACAAGCACACTTAGGCGATGCTTTTTGCGAACATGCTCTGCAACAGCCTGCCATAGCTGCTACCATGTGCAAAAAAATGGAAGAAGGAGAAAACGGGTGCCATTAAAACTGGAAAATAAGCATGAAAAATATATTAGTTCCAACCGATTTTTCAGATACCGCCAATCGGGCTGCGGATATAGCCATCGCCATTGCAGAAAAGGCGAAAGCGGAAATTCACTTTCTGCATTTGCAAGTCACCCCGGTAGAATGGGTGAAACTGGATAAGCGAAAAGAAAAACGTTATCCAGATACCCTTAAACAGATCGGGCACGCCCGGGGGGAACTGCACAAATGGGTGAAAAAAGCTGAAGAAAAAGGCCTTATTGCCAAAGACTTTTTGGTGTTTGACGTATCCCGCGATGAAATACTCAAGCACATTCCCCATCACCACCACGATTTTGTAGTCATGGGCTCCCACGGAGCCTCCGGAGCCAAAGAACTGTTGATAGGCTCCAATGCCCAAAAGATTTTGAGGCATGCTACAGTGCCTGTGCTTGTTGTAAAAGAACAGTCCACCTGGCCTATGCAGAATATTGTTTTTGCCTCCAGTTTTGAAGATGATGTGCAAACTGCTTTCCATACCGTGGTAAAGTTGGCTGACCTCAGTGAAGCCAATATCCATTTACTGTATGTAAATGTACCCTCTGCTTTTGAAGAGACCGATAAGAGTCTTGAAAAAATGAAAGCCTTCCACAAATCCTGTCCGCGCAAGGGAACATGTACGCTTAATATTTACAATGCCCTTAACGAAGAAAGAGGCATACTCAGCTTTGCTGAAGCTATAAATGCTGATTTGATTGCCATGACAACTCACGGCAGAACAGGCTTTTTAAGCCTGACAGGGAAAAGCATTGCTGAGAGTGTGGCAAACCATTCCGAAACATCTTTGCTGAGCTTAAATCTTAAGGAGTAGGTAAAATACAATTGCTCAAGTGAAATAAAATGGGCAGAACTTTTTTTAATCATTAAACTATAAGGCTATGAAAAATCACATGTTATGGATGCTGGTAGGATGCCTGAGCATTTTCCTGCTCCTCTTCCTCTTACCCGTTTTCGGTTTCAATGGCAATAATTCTCTCTTTATTTTCCTGGTCATTTTTTTCGTGGCGCACCTCTTTATGATGGGCAGGCACGGAGGCCATGGAGGGCATGGGAGCCATTCGGAACATAACCACGAGAGAATTAATCCTAATAATCAATCCCAAAACAAAAAAGATCATGCAACACATCAGCATTAAAAAATTTGCCTTCGCCTGGGGCGTAGCAGGCCTTGTATTATACCTGGGCTGTATTATCCTTATGAGCACTGTAGGACATGAAGGTACCGTGCTGTTTTTCAACAGCCTCCTCCACGGCCTGGACACCAGCACCATCATCCGCATGGACGTACCCCTGAGCGAAGCCCTTATCGGCTTGGTTGAAACATTCATTTTAGGCTGGCTCTTTGGGGCATTGATCGCCTCCGTTTACAATTTTTCCTTTAATAAGAAATACAATTAAACTACTGTGATATTTTGCTGCCAATGATTGATCACTGCGATATAGGGGAAAAAGTTTGTCTTCCTTCGGCAGATGCCCCCCGCATAGTGATTATCGGAGGTGGTTTTGCAGGGCTTGCCCTGGCAAAAGCTTTAAAAAAGACAAAAGCGCAGGTGGTATTGGTAGACAGGCATAATTTCCATCAATTTCAACCCCTCTTGTATCAGGTGGCCACCAGTGGGTTGGAGCCGGATAGCATCGTTTTTCCCTTTCGCAAACAAATCAGTGACAACAGAAACACTATATTCCGCTATGCCACGGTAGAGCAAATAAACGCAGATCAAAACCGGGTATTAACGGATAAAGGGGTAATTGACTATGACTACCTGGTGATAGCAACCGGCACAAAAACCAATTTCTTCGGTCTGTCTGATATCGAAAATGGGGGGCTGGGGATGAAGAGTATCCAGGATGCTTTAAACATTCGGCACATGATGATCCAGAACCTGGAACAGGCCGCGATCACCTGCGATGAACATGAAAAAGACCTTCTGACCAATTTTATCATTGTGGGAGGCGGCCCTGCCGGGGTGGAAATGGCAGGAGCTTTGGCAGAATTCAAAAAATACGTACTGCCTGGAGATTATCCTGAATATTCCTCTGAAATAATGGATATCTATTTATTGGAAGCTGGTGATCAACTACTGGCCTCCATGTCGGATAAAGCTTCGGAAAAAGCACTGGAATACCTGACACAGCTTGGTGTGAATGTGATACTGAACGAAGCCGTAGCGCACTACGATGGCTCAATGGTCTCTACAAACTCCGGAAACAAACTATATGCAAAAAACCTGATCTGGACAGCCGGTGTTACGGGCAGTTTTCCCAAAGGAATAGATAAAGAAAGCGTGGTTCGTGGCAACAGGCTCCGGGTAGATCATACCCTGCGGGTGAAAGGCTACCCCAATATTTTTGCCATTGGAGACATTGCTGCGATGATCACTGAAAAAACTCCCAAAGGGTATCCGCAAGTGGCTCAGGTAGCTATGCAGCAAGGCAAATACCTGGGTAAAGTAATCCGCAATAAAATAGCCGGCAAAGAGCCCACTCAACCATTTGAATACCGGGATAAAGGCTCACTGGCCACCATTGGTAAACGAAGGGCCGTAGCCGACCTGGGCAAGTTCAGGTTTGGTGGATATATAGCCTGGATGCTATGGTCTGTAGTTCACCTGTTTTCCATTAGTGGTTTCCGAAACAAGTTGATGGTAGCCCTGAACTGGGTTTGGAATTATTTCACCTATGACAAAGGCAACCGGTTGATAATAAGAGAATATCAAGGCAAAGCATTTAAAAAAGAAGTGCCGGATGATTGATTGACTCCAAAACTTATAAAACATCCAACAATAATGATCCATAAACGAAACTCTGGATACTTTTTAAAAGAACTGCTCAAACATATGAGCTCCGCTTTTGTACTGGTCGTTACCATAGCCATCGTATACGTGTACCTCATGCAGTTCGTAGATCATGCGCTAAACTGGGTGCCTTATCTGATTGTTTTATTCGCACTCATTAAAACTATATACTTTACATTTTTCACCTTCAGGCAGGTCAATAAATCCATCAAGCAATGTCATTCATTTAGGCAATTGCTCTGGGTTTTTGGTTTGCTGGTATTACTTATAATATTCTCCTATGCCGCAGATTTTAACTGCATGGCCGCTACCAATCCGGCCTCCTTTCAAGGTTTGGAAACAGCACAAAGTCTGGGTCACCTTAATGCTTTGTTCGAATTCTTCTATTTCAGTGTGGTCACATTTGCTGCCATAGGTTATGGCGACATCGTACCCTTAACCTCTCCAGCCAAGATATTGGTAATCATGGAGATAGGTCAAAGCTTTATACTGATCGTATTCGGACTATCCAACATAAATAACATTCATACTACAATCAAAAATCAATAACATGATTAAAAAGAAAATAGCACTTATAGGATATGGCGTAATCGGCAAAAGAGTAGCCGATGCCATCGCTCTGCAAAACGATATAGCACTCAGTGGAGTTTGTGATGTGATCAGCGACTGGCGCATCCAGGCTGCTGTAGATAAAGGATATTTGGTATATGCCGCTACCAAAGAAGCTGCACTCCAAATGGAGCAGGCGGGAATCCCGGTAGTCGGTAATATGCAAGACCTGCTGGATATGGCAGACCTGGTGGTAGATTGTACGCCCAAGAAGATAGCCGCACAAAATGTAGAAACCTATAAAGAGCGGGGAATAAAATTTATCCTGCAAGGAGGCGAAAAACACAAAACCACCGGTCACTCTTTTAGTGCAGAAAATAATTATGCTTCTGCCCTGAACCGGGACAGCACACGGGTGGTCTCCTGCAACACTACCTCCATTTTGCGTACGCTTACCGCGCTTAAAAAAGCAGATCTGTTGCAAAGTGCCCGGGGCACACTGTTGCGCAGGGCAACCGACCCATGGGAGAGCCATTTGGGCGGGATCATGAATACCCTGGTTCCTGAAAGAGATATTCCCAGCCACCAGGGGCCGGATGCACAGAGTGTAGATCCCGAACTGGACGTAGTAACCATGGCCGTAAAGGTGCCGGAAACGCTGAGCCACCTGCACTATTGGAATGTGCGGCTAAGCCGTAAAACCACTAAGGAAGAAGTGCTCAAAGCTCTCCGAACCTCTACCCGTATTACGTTTATCCAATATGCTGACGGTTTGGTTTCCAACAACACCGTAAAGGAAAAGTACCTGGATATGGGCAGGCCGTGGGGTGATATGTACGAAGTCGCCCTGTGGGAGGATATGCTAAAGGTAGAAGGCGATGAACTCTATTACGCCTACCTGGTGGACAACCAGGCCATTGTAATACCGGAAACCATAGATGCCATCCGCGCCCTCACCGGAATTGAAGAAAGCGCAGAGAAATCCATTCATAAAACCAATCAAAGCCTCGGCATCAAAGTATGAGCATTTTTGATTCAGAGATAAAAAGCCTTAAATCGCTGAACACCTACCTGCAAAAGCTGGTAGAAAACCGGCTCTGGCTAAAAGTGATCATTGCCTTGTTTTTGGGAGTAGGCCTTGGTCTTTTGCTCAGCCCCCAAAATGGCTGGTTGACCAAGAGTACAGCCGATATTTTGGGCAACTGGCTGGCCCTGCCGGGTATACTGTTCCTAAAGCTGGTGCAGATGATCATGATCCCCCTTATTGTGGCTTCCATTATCACCGGCATTGCCAGCAACGATAAGGAAAACTTGAAGAAGCTGGGAGGCGGTGTGCTTCTTTATTTTGTGGGTACCACCACCATTTCCGTAACCATAGGCGTGGTACTGGCCACACTTTTCAAATCGGGCAGCTACCTGCACCGGCAAGCAACAGCCGAACATGCCAATGAACTGGCCGGAGCTGTTCAGGGAGGTGCGGAGCTTTCCTTTGGTATTAGCAGCATACCCGGTGCCATTTCCAATCTACTGCCCGAAAACCCGCTGGCGGCCATGGTTAGTGGCGAAATGCTCAGCATCGTGATATTTACCATTATCATAGGCGTGGCAGTACTGGCCTTGCCAGGTGATTTACTGCGTCCGGTAAAATTACTGCTCAGTGCCATTCAGGAAATATGCATGACGGTTGTAAAGTGGGCCATGAAACTGGTACCCCTGGCCGTATTTGGCCTGATGGCACAACTTACCTCAAGTGTGGGGCTAAGTTCGTTGGCCGGATTGGGGTATTACGTGCTGGTGGTATTGGGCGGGTTATTAGTACTGGTGGGCGTTTACCTTACATTGGTGGCCGTGCTTGGCAAAAGCAACCCCATTCACTTTCTGCGCAAGATCAGGGATGTACAACTACTTGCCTTTTCGACTACCAGCTCGGCAGCCGTAATGCCACTTTCACTTAAAACAGCGGAGGAAGAGCTAAAAGTGGACAAATCCATCAGTAACTTTATTATCCCCATTGGAGCCACGGTCAATATGGATGGTACTGCCCTTTATCAAACAGTTACCACCCTCTTTATTGCCCAGGCTTACGGTTTGGAAATGAGCCTGCTCAACATTATTGCAGTGGTCATTACCATTGTGGCTGCCTCTATTGGTACCCCGGCCATTCCGGGCGGTGGAGTGGTCATTTTGGCCTCGGTGCTCAGCAGTGTAGGCATTCCTGCCGAAGGCATCATCATCATTATTGGTGTAGAGCGCTTGCTGGGCATGTTCCGCACAGCCGTAAACGTAACCGGAGACCTAACCGCCTGTATGGTATTTAACCGCTGGTACGGTAAAAAACCGGCCATTGCACCCCATTCTAATTTTAAAGCAGCAACACAATGAAAACAATGAATCTGATCCTGCTGATGGCAGGAACAATAGCTTTCGCAGCCTGCAACAACAACCCTCAAAACGAGCATAACAACCACGACCATTCCCAAATGGAAGAACGCCAGAACGGCATAGATAAGGCAGGTAATCCCAATCACCGGGAACACGAACACAAAATGAGTGCGCAGGGCGGAACCGGTAATTATGTGGTGGGCGACCAGGTGCCTGCTAAGCAGGTATGTATGGTGAACGATGCCTATATGGCCAAAGATCAGATTCCTGTGCCGGTAAATGGCAAAACCTACTACGGCTGCTGCCAGATGTGTGTAAAAACACTGAACGAACAGGAAACTGCACGCATGGCCACCGACCCACAAACAGGTGAAAAAGTGGACAAGACCGAAGCCTACATCGTGCTGCTGGACAAAGAGGGAACGATAGCATACTTTAAAAACGAGGCCAACGCCACAGCTTACGCCAAAAGCGGAAACTGATCAAAATCTAAAAAATAAACAGCAATGAACACGATGAAATCAATTTTGATGGCAACTACCATAGCAGCTCTGATGCTGCTAGGTGCCTGCAACGGCAATCAACAGAACGAACATGGTGACCACGAACACCATGATGAAATGGAAGCCACAGAAGCAGGGCATGACCATTCCATAATGGAAGAACATCACAATAAAATGGAGCAGGGAGAAAATATCCATCGCCAACACACCTCCATCCGGGATAATTTTGCCAATCAGGACATCATTATTCTGGACGATCCTTACCGCGCAGATGCTGCTGTCAATCAAGACTTAGAGGAAGTAGTGGACGCTTATCTCGAAATGAAAAATGCTTTGGTAAACAGCAATGTTGCAGCAGCAGATAAGGCCGCAGTGGAAATGGCTGAAAAAGTAGCGGCAGTGGACGGTTCTTCCCTTAAAACCAAAGGCACGGAAGCCTGGGAACAACACTCCTCGCTTTACACCGCTAAACTGGCAGAGTTGCAGCACGTAAAGAACCTAGAGGAGAAGCGCTCTTACTTCAGCCATATCTCCGAAATAGTGTACTGCACAGTAAAGAGTTTCGACCTGAAAAAAGATATGGAGCTCTACGCCACCTATTGCCCTATGGCTTTTGAAGGCAAGGGCGCTTATTGGATGGCAGAGGCCAGGGAAGTCCGTAACCCCTACTTTGGTGAAAAGATGATGCAATGTGGTGAGGTAAAAGAAGAATTATAAGGAATGGACAAAAATGTAAAACACATTGGCATTTTTACCTCAGGGGGGCGATTCCCCGGGGATGAATGCCGCCCTCTATGGAGCGACCAAAGCAGCCATATCTGAAGGTATCAAAATTACCGGCATCCGCAGGGGCTATGAAGGAATGATTGATGGAGACTTTGTGGCACTTGATGGGAAAGTACTTCAAAAAGCGGTGCACCGGGGCGGCACCCTGCTCAAAACAGCCCGCAGTGAACGCTTCCGTAAGTTGGAAGGCCGAAAGGCAGCCCTGCAAAAGCTACAAGAAAAAGGAATAGACGCCCTTATTGCCATAGGCGGAGACGGTACTTTTAAAGGACTACTGGCATTTTCTGAAATATACAAATTCCCTTTTATCGGAATTCCGGGAACTATTGACAATGATCTTACAGGCTCTGACTACACCCTGGGTTTTGATACGGCTGTAAATACCGCCATTCAAAACATTGATAAGATCAGGGACACCGCTGAATCGCACAATCGGGTATTTTTGGTAGAGGTGATGGGGCGCGACTCGGGCTACATTGCCATCCACAGTGGTTTGGGTACAGGGGCCGATGGTATTCTTATACCCGAAAGTGCTGATGACTTTATCCGGCTGCTTGATAAGGTACGCCATTATCAGAGTGAAGAAACATTGATCGTAGTAGTCTCCGAAGGAGATGAACTGGGCGTAGATCTGGTGGCTTCCAAAATTAGGGAGGTGAACCCCACAGTGGATTTACGGATAACCACCCTAGGTCATGTGCAACGGGGTGGCAGCCCCTCGGCTGCTGACCGCGTGTTGGGGATACGTTTGGGAGCTGCGGCAGTAGAAGCCTTAGTGAAGGGAGAGAGCAATGCCATGGCGGGGCTTGTCAATAATCAACTGAGCCTGACCTCTTTTGGAGAGGTTGTAAAACACCATCAGATAGATGATGGACTACGTGGGCTTTTGCAAATATTCTCTCAAAATAATATATGATGAAAGTAACCAACTACAGCACCCATAAATTTGATAAACCCAGCCTGGAAAAAGCCAATGCAGGCAAACATGATATCCAATGGCTGGATGTACGACTTACAGAAGAAACCGCAATATTAGCTGAGGGTAGCCAGGCCATATGCCTATTTGCCGGAGACGATGCCTCAGCTTCCGTCCTTGAAAAGCTTCAAGGGTTCGGTATCAAATACATCGCTTTGCGGTCGGCAGGTTTTAACCACGTGGACCTACAGAAAGCCAAAGAACTGGGCATACAAGTGGCGCGTGTACCCGCCTATTCGCCCTATGCCATTGCCGAGCACGCAACTGCCCTTATTTTGGCTCTTAACCGCAAGCTGATCCGTGCCAACCGCAGGGTAATGGAACAAAACTTTTCGCTGGACGGCCTGACGGGTTTTGACCTCAACGGAAAAACCGTAGGCATTATAGGCGTAGGTAAAATAGGTGCCGTGCTGGTTCGTATTTTGGATGGTTTTGGCTGCCGCATCCTGGCACACGATCTTGAGCCAGGTTTGGAATTACAACAGAAATTCGGACTGGAATATGTAAGCTGTGAGCAGTTGTGTACCGAAAGCGACATCATCAGCCTGCACGTGCCCCTTACCGAAAAAACCAGGTACATCATCAACCAACGAAAAATTGAAAGGATGAAGAAGGGGGTGATGCTCATCAACACCAGCCGGGGCGGACTGGTAGATACCAAGGCTGTAATTGCAGCATTGAAAACCGGCCACATCGGTTATTTCGGGATGGACGTGTACGAGGAGGAAGAAGGTCTTTTTTTCGAAGACCATTCCGAAGATATTTTGCAGGACGATACCATTGCGCGGCTGATGACTTTTAAGAACGTGCTTATCACCAGCCACCAGGCCTTTCTTACCGAAACCGCCCTTCAGAATATTGCTGAAACCACTATTTATAATCTTGACTGTTTTGAAAAGAAAATCAACAATAATAATGAACTGATTCTTTAAGGTTTAAGGAGTCTCTTACACTGTCTAAAAGCGTTTTTATAATTTTAGTTGCTCATCGTAATTTCATACAAGGAAAGCGGGATATCATAAATACCCCCTGAACTGATATTCTAACTTTAACATTCCATTGTTAAAGTAGATTTAATGCCAGAAAAGACCGTTTTTATCACCAAGGCTTCCGGAGAAAAAGCACCCTTCTCTCCTGCAAAACTCAAGCTATCCCTTGAAAGAGCCGGAGCCGGTTCATCCATGATTGATCGGATTGTAAGTGAGATTGAAGCGCAGCTTTTTGAGGGCATGTCCACGAAGAAAATCTACAGCCAGGCGTTCTCCATGCTTCGGAAGCACTCAAAACCCGCTGCGGGCAGGTATAAGATCAAGCAGGCTATTTTAGAGCTGGGCCCTACCGGTTATCCCTTTGAAAAGTTTGTAGGTGAAATTTTGAAACACCAGGGATATCGTACCAAAGTGGGGGTAATCATTCAAGGGCATTGTGTTTCTCACGAAATAGATGTGGAGGCTCAGAAAGACAACCGGCACTTTATGGTGGAATGTAAATTCCATAACCGTCAGGGGTATAAGTGTGATGTGAAAATTCCACTCTATATCAAATCCCGCTTTGAGGACGTGAAAAAACAGTGGGAAAAGCGTAAAGACCATACCAATAAATTTCATGAAGGCTGGGTGGTGACCAATACCCGGTTTACCGAAGATGCCATTCAATATGGTAAATGTTCAGGCCTGAAGCTAATAGGCTGGGATTATCCGCAGCAAGGAAGCATTCGCGACCGGATAAATTTATCTGGACTGCATCCTGTTACCTGCCTTACCAGCCTTACTAAGGCTGAGAAGCAAAAACTGATTGATAAGATGATTGTGCTCTGCAAGGAACTATGCGAGAAACCCAAAGTACTTGAGGAAATAGGGATTTCACGTACACGGATCAAAAAGATCATAAAAGAAGGAGAGGAAATTTGCTCAAGTGGTATTTCCCATAACAACTGATTTGTATTGAATATATGAAAGATAAAATGACATTGAAATTTCTGGGAGCAGCGGGTACCGTTACCGGCTCCAAATATTTACTGGAAACAGCCGGCAAAAAACTAATGGTGGATTGTGGTGTATTTCAGGGATTAAAAGAACTGCGTTTGCGCAATTGGGCACAACCGGAGTACGACCCGGCATCTATTGATGCGGTGGTGCTTACCCATGGGCATCTGGATCATACCGGCTACCTGGCCCGTTTGGTAAAGCTTGGTTTTAAAGGAAAAATATATGGGAGTACACCTACACTTAAGATCGCTGAAATCATACTGAAGGACAGTGCTAAAATTCAGGAAGAGGAGGCAAAACGGGCAAATAAAGAAGGTTACAGCAAACACAGTCCGGCAGAAGCTTTCTATGATTTAAAAGACGTTAAAAATACCCTTCCGCTTTTCCATCCGGTTGCAGAAGGCAAATGGCACGTCATTGAAAACGACTTTAAGGTAAGGTGGCAATACAATGGCCATATCATCGGATCAACTTTTATTGAAGTAGAGACCAACGATAGCCGCCTGGTGTTTTCAGGTGATATTGGCAGAAAAAAAGATTTGCTTTTGTATACGCCAAAAAAGCCTGAAAAAGCGGATGTCCTGCTTATTGAATCCACCTATGGAGGAAGGGTTCATCCTGAAGAAGAAAGTATTATCCCAGAACTGGAACGTATAGTCAACGAAACGGTAGAGCGTGGAGGAAGCCTGTTCATTCCCAGTTTTGCCGTAGAGCGTACTCAGCTCATGATGCTGATGCTTTGGAGGCTTTTGAAAGAAAAAAGAATCCCCAATATACCCATGATTATGGATAGTCCCATGGGAGCTAATGTGCTAAACCTCTTTCATGCCTCACGGGATTGGCACAAGCTCAAACCCGAAGAATGTGATGAGATGTGTTCCTATTTTGAGATTGTACGCAGTTACCGCGAGACCCTGTTCCTGCGGGATGATAGCACACCCAAAATTGTAATAGCCGGTAGTGGTATGATGACGGGCGGACGAATACTCAACTACATGGAAACAAGATCAGGCAATAGTAACGACACCCTACTTTTTGTAGGCTATCAGGCAGAAGGAACAAGAGGAAGAAAGCTACTTGAAGGTGCAAAAAAAATTAAAGTGTATGGCAAATGGCTGCCATTCAACATGCAGATGGAACACATTGAAGGACTGAGTGCACATGGTGATCAAAACGATTTGATTGATTGGCTCTCTGAAATTAAAAAACAACCCGAAAAGGTGTTTATTATTCATGGGGAAGCAGAGCAGGCAGAAGCTTTGTCAAAAGCCCTGGAAGATAATAAAGGATGGCAAACAGATATCCCACAACTTAATCAAAAGGTAGAATTGTGATGGAAGCAAAGGATACCCGGCATAACGTATTAAAACTAGTAAGATTAGGCATAGATGCCCGAAACGAATATATGGTATTTATGCGTAAGGACTGCCCGGTTTGTATATCGGAAGGGTTTGAGGCTTTAAATCGTATAAAAGTTACAAAAGGAGAAAAAACTATCGTAGCATCTCTTATCGTTTGGGATGATGAGTCACAATTAAGTCACGATCAATTGGGCCTTTCTGATGCCGCCATTGAAGCCCTGGATACTAAAGAAGGTGACTTGCTTAGGCTGAGCCATTTGGATGCCCTGGATTCCATGAGTGATGTCCGTAAGAAAATTTATGGTCACCGCTTGAACCAAGCCGAGTTTGACAGGATAATCGGAGATATTGTCAATCGGAATCTATCCAATATCCAACTATCCGCCTTTCTGGCTTCCAGCACTGGAAACTCATTAAATCAGGACGAAGTGATTGCCCTGACCCGTTCCATGATTAACGTGGGTTTTAAACTGGACTGGGGCAAGGATAAAGTTTATGATAAACACTGCATCGGTGGCTTGCCTGGTAACAGAACTACTCCATTGGTAGTGTCTATTGTTGCCGCAGCTGGGTTGACCATCCCTAAAACTTCTTCCCGTGCCATTACTTCTCCTGCCGGTACTGCTGACACCATGGAGGTAGTCACCAACGTAAATCTCACCACCGGGCAAATGAAAAATGTCGTGGAACAGGAAGGCGGTTGCCTTGCCTGGGGCGGATCAGTACAGCTAAGTCCGGCAGATGATATACTCATCCGTGTAGAAAAAGCTTTGGATATTGATAGCGAAGGGCAGATGATCGCTTCCGTGCTTTCTAAAAAGGCGGCAGCAGGTTCTACCGATGTGGTGATTGATATTCCTGTTGGAGCTACGGCTAAGGTGCGGTCGCAGGAGGCTGCTGAGCATCTGTCAGAAAAGATGGTTGCGGTAGGCAAAGCCATCGGGCTGAATATTGATATTGTATTAACCGATGGGTCACAACCTGTGGGGAGGGGTATAGGGCCTGCCTTGGAAGCTAAGGATGTTTTATCCGTCTTGAGAAATGAAAACAATGCACCTGATGACCTGCGAGAAAGAGCAATAATATTGGCAGGCAGGTTACTTGAAATGGGAGGAAAAGCAGCCGAAGGGTCAGGTACTCTTGAAGCTTTGAGAGTTTTGAAAAGTGGAGCCGCCTACAAAAAATTCACTGCTATCTGCGAGGCACAAGGTTTTTTCAGGGAACCTGAGGTAGCGCCCCATAAGCATAGGATTAGATCCGCAGCAAGTGGAGTAGTTTCAGAAATTGATAATCGCAGACTGGCCAAAGTGGCTAAGCTGGCCGGTGCTCCAGGTGCGATGACAGCAGGCATTTTGCTGCTTACACCATTGGGTACTCATGTGGAAGAGAACGATACTCTGTTTGAAATCCATGCTGAGTCACAAGGAGAGCTTGAATACGCCCTTTCTTACCTGGATGCACAAAAACAAATTATTAAAATCAAAGCGACTTAAAATATGGAAATGATAGTTTTTGCCTTACCGGGCAACGAAGAACTTACAAAAAAAATAGCAGGACACCTTAAGGCTGAAAAGGGAGAGGCAACCATCCGGCAGTTTCCCGATGGGGAAAGCTATGTGCAGATTCACTCTGAGGTTAAAGATAAATGCGTGGTAATGGTATGCACATTACACGAGCCGGATGCCAAATTGCTGCCCCTGTACTTTTTAAGTAAGACGGCCAAAGAACTTGGTGCTGCCTGTACGTGCCTGGTAGCGCCTTATCTGGCCTACATGCGTCAGGATAAGCAGTTTAATCCGGGAGAAGGTATTACCTCTACGTATTTTGCTGAATTAATATCAGGCTTTGCAGAAACGTTGACCACCGTTGACCCACACCTTCACCGTAGAAGTTCGTTAAGTGAGATTTACACCGTACCTAATAAACTGATCCATGCGGCATCACACATTTCAAAATGGGTGAGCGATAATATTGAAAAGCCGGTATTCATCGGCCCGGATAGTGAAAGTGAGCAATGGGTTTCTCAGGTAGCAGAAGAAGCCGGAGCACCTTTTACGGTGTTAGAGAAGGTGAGGCACGGTGACAGGGATGTGGAAGTGTCCGTCCCCGATGTAGCAAAATACAAAGACCACACCCCGGTACTGGTGGATGATATAATTTCCACCGCCAGAACGATGATAGAGACAGTCGGCCATTTAAAAAAAGCCGGAATGCACCCACCGGTTTGTGTTGGGGTACATGCCGTATTTGCTGGCTCAGCCTATGCGGATCTAAAAAATGCAGGGGTACAACAGGTCGTCACGTGCAACACCATCCCTCATGAAAGTAATCAGATTGACCTTTCAGATATTCTGGCAAAAGAGATTAACCAACTGATGAAGCATCATGCGTAGTGCGCTACTCACCTTAATAGCGTGTCTGCAACTTGCCCCTGCAATTTTGTATGGTCAGGAGAAAGAAATGTTCATTCAGCAAATAGCGCAAAAAAGAATAGTACGTGAAAACTATGATCAAAATGGAGACCTGCAGGGCAAGCAGATATTTTTAACGGGTGAGTTAGAGCAGCAGGGTAAAACTTATCGGATAAAGGTAATAACCGAGCTCTATGACGAAAGCGGCCGGCTTACGGAAAAGTACACGACCACATATAAGTGCAATCCCAATGAGTTTGATGTGCTATTGAATGTATTTCCTTTTACTGATCCGGATGACGAGAAGATAAAAGTGGATGTCACTTCAGAAGACTTTCAGCAACTGTATGAACTGGGTAAAGGAGAAGAATTAAAAGATATTCATTTGAAGATGAGTGTTGAATCGGGGGTGTTAAGTTTTTTCGGATCCAAAAGCCTGGTCACCATAAAAAACAGGAAAAAGGAGTTAGTGAACCAATCAGTAAAAATAAGTAGTGAGGCTGTTATTGAAGCATACATGATGGGAATCCGTATTAAAACGATAAACTATGTCGTGGAAGAATACCTGACTAACGATTTCGTATTGCAACGTCAGCAGTTTACAGAGGATGATGGGGCCTGGTTTACCATGAAATATGAACAGAACGCAAAAGAAATTGAATAAAATCAGATGGTTGAGTTAGAACACATATCAACACTGCCACCGGAAGATGCCGATAAGGCGGAAACAAAGAAAGCCTTGAAAAAACTCCGAAAGGAGCTTTTTCAGTTGCAGAATAAGTTCTATGCCGATGGAAGGTACAGCATGCTCATTGTCTTGCAGGGGCTTGATACCTCCGGAAAGGATGGTACGATCCGTCACGCTTTTAGCGGCATGAACCCGCAGGGCGTGCAGGTAACATCGTTTAAGAAACCCACAATTGATGAGCTCAAACATGACTTTTTATGGCGCGTTTATCCACATTTTCCCCAGAAAGGGATGATCAGGGTATTTAACAGGTCATACTATGAAGACATTCTGGTTCCGGCTACAAACAAGAGCCTTTCAGAAGATGTCTTGCAGCACCGCATCAACCTCATCAATGAACTGGAACATCATCTGTTGGCCAATGATACATTGATTTTAAAGTTTTATCTGCACCTATCGGCTAATGAGCAGGTAAAGCGTATTGAGGAGCGTAAAACAAAACCGCACAAACGATGGAAATATGCCAAAGAAGATGAACTTATCCCAAAAAAATGGGATGACTACAGGAAAACGTATCATACCATATTGAATGCCTGCGACCATCTGCCCTGGCACATCATCCCAGCAGATAAGCGCTGGTTTCGTAATTATACAGCAGCTAAAATTTTAGCCGAACAGCTTGAAAAACTAAATCTGAAATACCCGAACAAATAAAAAATAGTCATTATGGAAAATCATAAAGAGCATAATCACACACACCATAAGCACGAAGAAAGTAAAAAGCATGAAGATCATTCCGGACATGAAGGACATGGGCATAGTAGTCATTCGGGTCACAACCCCGGGCATGGTGAAATGGGACATGATCATCATAAAATGATGATAGAGGACTTCAAAAAGCGATTCTGGATATCGCTGGTACTCACTGTCCCTATACTTATTTTTTCGCCAATGATCCAGGGATTTTTCGGTTATGAGTGGCTGCTGCCGGGCAATGCTTACATTCTGTTCGGGCTTTCTACCATCGTTTATTTTTACGGAGGCTGGCCTTTTCTGAAAGGATTGAAGGATGAGCTGAAGGAAGGTGCCCCGGGCATGATGACTTTAATATCCATGGCCATTAGTGTTGCCTATTTTTATAGTTCCGCAACAGTGTTCGGCCTTGAAGGAGAAGACTTTTTTTGGGAACTGGCCACCCTGATTGATATCATGCTACTCGGCCACTGGCTGGAAATGAAATCCGTACTGGGAGCTTCAAAAGCCCTGCAGTTATTGGTAAGCATGATGCCCTCAGAAGCGCATCGGGTCAAAGGTGACACGGTAGAAGATGTGAAGCTGGAAGACTTGCAAAAAGATGATATTATTTTGATTAAACCCGGTGAAAAAGTTCCGGCTGATGGCATTATCGTAGAGGGGGAAAGTTACCTGAATGAGTCTATGCTGACCGGGGAATCCAAACCGGTAAAAAAAGGCCTGGAGAATAAAGTAATCGGAGGGTCACTCAATGGCAATGGCTCACTAAAAGTAAAAGTAGAGCATACAGGTAAAGACAGCTACCTCAATAAGGTAATTACGCTGGTACAAGAGGCGCAAAAGTCTAAGTCAAAAATGCAGAATTTGTCAGACCGTGCCGCCAAGTGGCTTACCTATATTGCATTGGCCATTGGTTTTGGTACTCTGGCTACCTGGTTGTTTTTAGGCTTTCCTTTCGTATATGCCCTGGAAAGAATGGTTACCGTCATGGTCATTGCTTGTCCGCATGCGCTTGGCTTAGCCATACCATTAGTGGTAGCCATATCCACTGCGGTTTCGGCACAGAATGGCCTGCTGATCAGAAACAGAACAGCCTTTGAAGAATCCCGAAAGATTTCAGCCCTGGTTTTTGATAAGACCGGAACCCTGACCAAAGGCGATTTTGGCGTTACCCGTGTAGAAGCGGTAGATCAGCAATTTGAGGCAGACGAACTACTGAGGCTTTCCAGTGCTTTGGAGCAAAGTTCAGAACATCCCATCGCTGTTGGCATCATTAAAAAAGTAAAAGAGAAAGACATTTCAATACCTAAGCCGGAAAACTTCAATGCCATCACAGGTAAAGGAGTTGAGGCTGATGTGGAAGGAAAAAAAGTCAAAGTGGTGAGCCCCGGCTATCTGAAGGACGAGAACATTTCAATACCTGATGGTGCCTATAGCAGTGCTGCCGAAACAGTCGTTTTTGTTCTCATAGATGATAAACTGGCCGGGTACATCGCCCTGGCAGATGAGATCAGACCGGAAAGTGCGGAGGCGATTAAAGTATTCAAAAAGAACAACATCAAAGTGATGATGGCCACCGGTGATAATGAAACAGTCGCCAAAGCAGTAAGTGAAGAACTAGGCCTGGACGGATACTACTCAGAGGTATTGCCACACCAGAAGGTTGAAATCGTAAAAGACCTACAAGCTAAGAATGAATTTGTCGCTATGACCGGTGATGGGGTGAACGATGCGCCTGCACTGGCACAGGCCAACGTAGGTATTGCCGTGGGCTCAGGAACCGATGTGGCAGCCGAAACAGCCGACATTATTTTGGTCAATAGCAACCCGCAAGACATTGCCAATCTGATCCTGTTTGGAAAAGCTACTTACAATAAGATGATCCAAAACCTGATATGGGCTACGGGATACAACGCGGTTGCCATTCCGTTAGCAGCAGGTGTTCTTTACACTTCCGGTTTTGTATTGGGGCCTGCGGTAGGTGCGGTATTTATGAGTTTGAGTACCATTATAGTCGCCATCAATGCCCAGTTGTTGAAAAAGAAAATCGGTAAGAAATAATGGATAATCAAAAAATGCTTGGCAGGATAATAATTGTCCTGTTGAGTATTTTTGTGGTCATGAGCGGGTATGGCGTACTGCTGCCCGTTTTACCCTACTTTACAGAAAGACTTGCGTTGAAGTCCGGTGTAGTAGCGGATGAGGATATCAACTATCACATCGGCATACTTACCAGTATTTACCCGTTTTTTCAACTGTTATTTGCGGTTGTCTGGGGCAGGCTTTCCGACCGTTTTGGTCGGAAAGTACTTATTATTATGGGGCTGGCAGGCTTTGTCGTCATGCAGCTCCTGACAGGGCTGGCTACTTCCTTAAGCATGTTGTATATAGCCCGCATCCTTGGAGGTATATTCTCCTCTTCCATTATTCCGGTGGGCAATGCGTATCTCAGCGATGTAACCAATAGCAGTCAGCGCAAGAAGGTATTGGCATGGTCGGGAGTAGCTGTAAGTACGGGTGTAATAGCCGGGCCTATGATTGGCGGATATCTCGCTCAAACCAACCTTCACTTCAATACCACATTTGGGCACCTGCTTTTAGATAAGTTCAGTGTCCCGTTCCTGGCCATTGCACTGTTGGGCATCATTACTTTAGTAGTCGTTGTCCTGCGGCTCAAAAACCCAAAGAAGCAACACGCAAATAACCAACAAGTAAAACTTAAAATGACCGGAATGCTGGCCAACCCTGTCTTTTTAAAACTGCTGCTTTTATCCCTGGTGCTGCAATTGGCCATCACTTTATTTGAGACCGTTTTCTCCGTGTATGCCAAAGATATTCTTGTCTTTGATACCAAACAGGTAGGTTTGGGTTTTATGCTTTGTGGTTTGGTTATGGCTGTTTTGCAACCCTTCTTCGCCAGTTTTAATGAAAATACGCTACCCCTGAGACTACAGCTTATTACGGGGTTTTTACTCGCTGCTGTCGCATTAGGTGTTTTTCCGCTGATGACCACCGATTTCTATGTATTTACCATGATCGTAATTTTTGCAACGGGTGCAGCAATCATTACCCCAAACCTCATTGCCTCTATCTCATTTATAGATGAGCATAATACTGGAGCCTACTTATCGGCTCAAACCTCTGTGAACAGCATTGGTCAGGTACTGGGGCCCTTGTTGGGAATGTGGATTTATTCCTTTGGCAGTTCATGGCCGTTCCTGAGTATCGGGGTGATCCTGTTGGCAGTAACTATCCTTACACTGCCGGGATTAAAATTCAATAAACCGTAGCCTAATTTTTTTTTAAATAAACAATGAATGGTATGAAGGAAGTAAAGGCATATTTAGGAGATCAGGCTGAATACCTGTTACAACACAGTTGTAAGACCATTGATCAAACAAGACTTACCCTACCGGGGTCGGATTATCTGGATCAGGTTTTTCTGAATAGCAATAGAAATCCGCAGGTACTCAATTCATTATCGAGATTGTATAATAGTGGTAACCTGGCAGGCACGGGCTACTTGTCAATTCTTCCGGTAGATCAGGGTATTGAACATTCCGCTGGGAGTGCTTTTGGCCCCAATCCGGACTACTTTGACCCGGAGAATATTGTACAGCTTGGTTTGGAAGCAGGTTGTAACGGTGTAGCCTCTACCTTTGGTGTATTAGGGCTTAACGCCCGAAAGTATGCGCATAAAATTCCTTATATCGTAAAAATCAACCATAATGAGCTGCTAACCTATCCGAACAAACATGACCAGATTTTATTTGGAACGGTAAAGGATGCCTGGAATATGGGGGCTTGCGCCATTGGGGCTACCGTATACTTTGGGTCGGCAGAGTCAAACCGGCAGATTCGTGAAATCTCAGAAGCCTTTGCTTATGCCCATGAATTAGGGATGGCCACTATCTTGTGGTGTTATACCCGAAATGAAGCCTTCAAAACCAAGGACAAGGATTACCATACAGCCGCTGACCTCACAGGCCAGGCCAACCATCTGGGAGTGACCATTCAGGCAGATATTATCAAACAAAAGCTGCCTGAAACAAATGGCGGTTTCAAGGCTATGGATTTTGGTAAGACTTCTAAAGAAATGTATGAGAAATATACTTCGGATCATCCAATCGATCTGTGCCGATACCAGGTAGCCAACTGCTACATGGGCAAGATAGGCCTGATCAACTCGGGAGGGGCATCATCTGGTGATTCGGACTATGCTGAAGCTGTAAAAACGGCTATTATCAATAAACGAGCAGGAGGCATGGGATTGATTTCGGGAAGGAAAGCATTCCAAAGACCCAGAAAGAAAGGTATTGAACTGCTTAATCTGATCCAGCAGGTTTACCTTGATAAAGAAATTACTATTGCTTAAATATTTATAACTAACCCAGTAACTATGATGAAAAAATTATTTACCACCACTATTTTGGCTTTATCAGTACTAATGTTTTCCTGCAATGATTCAGTCAAACCCAAAAATACAGCCAACGAAGTGCTGGACTTATTTGTCAGTTCAGTAAATGATAAAAATTTGGAGCCGTTGAATGCAGTTTTCTCTCCAAAAGCAAAAATATACGAACAGGGATCGGTTGATGATTCCTGGGAGCACTACAGAGACGGTCATTTGGGAAAAGAAATTGAGGAGATGCAGGAGATGACATTCTCTGTTGAAGTTGCCGAATCTCTGGTCAACAAAGAGATGGCATTATTGCGAGGCAATTATTTGATTAAGGGCGAGGTGCAAGGCCAGCAGATTAATTCTGCCGGATTGATAACCCTTTCCATGCAGGTAGAGGAAGGTATGTGGAAGATCGTTCACCTTCAGTTCTCCAGAGGTTGTAACAAGCCTGCAAACGATCATGCTGCCCATGGTGCAGATAATGATGATAAGCCTAAACCCAAGAGTCCAAAGACGGCAGCTATGGGAAATGCAGGAGATACACACATACACATTGATTATTCTTCCCCAAGTGTGCGGGGGAGAACAATCTGGGAGGCCTGGTAGAATATGACAAAGTATGGGCCACTGGCGCACACAGGGCAACAGCCATCAATTTTTCAGAAGATGTAGAGATTAATAACACCAAAGTTCCAGCAGGAAAATATGGTTTTTTCACTATTCCTGGTGAAAACGAATGGACGTTGATCATCAATAAAAACTGGGATCAGCACATGAGTGATGACTATGATCCATCCCTTGATGTAGTAAGAATAAAAGTGAACCCTGAGAAACTATCAGAAAACCAGGAAGCGCTTACCTATGCGGTGAATGAAACGGGCAATTCAACAGCAGAAGTAACTATGGTATGGGAAAAGCTGAAGGTTTCTTTTGAGGTGAAATCACTGTAAAATCAGAATAGCAGGAATGGCATTGCATTAAAGCCATTCCTGAACTTTAAACATGGAGGAGTCTAAGACAATTAAAGCTAAAAGTTTATTAACATGGATTGCGCTGATAGCTTTCGTTCTGAACTTTATCTGGGAAAACCTTCATGCCGGTTTATATAATGAGTACAATCTCTTTATGAAAAGCATCTACTTCCTCGGATGCACGATTGGAGATGTTGTACTCACATTCATCATATACGGCCTTGTTGCTGTTGTCCTCAAAGACAAGTACTGGATTAGAAATTTTAATTTTAAAATATTGCTAATCGTCCTCATAATGGCCAGCTTAGTTTCGTTAACAGCAGAGTGGGTGGCTGTAGAACTAGACTTTTGGAGCTACAATGAGCAAATGCCTGTTGTACCATTCTTAGATATAGGACTTTCACCATTCCTGGCTATTATAATCAATCCAATACTGAGTTTTATTTTGGCATATAAAATTGTAAAATAAGGTAAGAAATAGAGGTGGCTCTGAAATGAATTGCCTGATACTTCGGTATGACTTAATAACCACTTCTTCAAGCTACTCTCACAATAATGCAGTTTTATATGCTTTTTAAACGGGTTAGGGTATACTTTAAATAGCGTTTAGGGAAGACTTACTTTTCGGCAGTCTGATCTGTTCGCAACCATATTGATCCTTCTTCACAAAAAGAAGCCCCGATCTCCGTTGGTATTTGCGATTTGAGCAGCAGTACGAATGTACAGGTCATCATATTAAATATTGCCCGTACCCGAACCTTCCAGGTATAGCCTCGAAAATCCGCCCTGCGCAGAGCTGCTCAATGAAGCACCTAAAGCTCCGATCAGGATAAACAGGAGCTTCAGGTGTTTATCAATATGTTGTATTGAATTAGTCAACGTGTATGAGCTTATCTTCAAAGAAATCTGCCGCAGATAAAGGTTTCTTGTTTAGGGTTGTACCATTAATTTTTGGCTGTGTACTACCTGTTCTTTTTGTAGCACCTGCACCAAATACAAGCCTTTTGGGAGATCGTTTAAGGGGACCGCTTGTTGATTTTGTACCTCTGGCTGGTACAATACCTCATGCCCGTTCGCATCATATACTTTTACAGTGGCTGTAGTACCGGATACACCTTGTACCTTAAAATAGGTACGGGCGGGATTGGGAAAGAGCTTTGGCTTTGAGACTTCCATATTGGATGAGCTTAAACCACAGGGGTTAGGGATTACACCATAGTAATTCAAGGTAATAGCGGGAGACGAAAATTGAGGAATACTGTCCGAAGGATACCATACACTATCCTCAGAGTGATAAATCATATAGGATGCTGAGGGTTGTTGTATAGAGGTATCGTTATAGATGTCTATGACATTAGACCCTAAATTAGAGTAAAAGTAAAAAACAAACCAATAATATTTCAGCCCATTATGACCGTGATAATTGTGTAGCGGCATCAATAGGCCGGGCAATATATCTGTAAATTTTTCCGTAGAAGAACAAAAATTTGAGGTACTTAACGTAACTGGTTGACTGGTAATACTGGGAGACGTAAACCCATTTTGAAGTGAAAATCCGGTTGAATCAAAAATAGCAACCGTCATGTCGCCCCCTGGGGTTGTAAGTGGGGACACACCTATCTCAAAGGAGGCATCCATTGTAAAAGTGCAGTAATCAAAAGGAAGTAATAAAGCAATGGCTCCACCATCATTACCTATATCATTGGTTCCAAAAGAATGAGCATCTGTGCCAAAGTCGGTTGAAACCGCAGTACCACGGGCTTTGTGTTTTTTGAACGTTATTGTATCTATGGAGAGTAAATTACCCTGACTGCTTTCAAGGCTTATTATAAATTCATATTGATTGTAGTCGTAAGAATTGCTGATATCCCAAAACGGTTGATCCAAAATCAGGCTATCGGTTTTAAAGTATGAATACCCCAAAGTATCCATAGGAAAAATGGAGTCTACAAATGGTGAGAACATTATGGTGTAAAGCCCACGCCAAATATCATACACCTCAACTTTTAAGCGTACATTGAAAATAGTTGAATCGGTTTGATTGGTAACGTTTGCCTGTATGCTGAGGTAACCTCCATCGTGTCCATCACAAAATGGATAATCTGCCCGTGAAAGCTTTATTTGATCAGAATTATTATTGTACAGTAAATCCACCGGGGGTTTTCCCTTATGCCATACCAATTCTAAATTTTGAGCGACTACAAATGAGCTTAAAATGAACAGTACAAGGGTCAGTAATTTTGAGATCATAAGTAGCATTTAAAAAATTAAGAATCACCTATGACAATAGTAGAGTGTATTGTCATATAGAATATTACGTCAAAACAGTATCCTAAAGGACCAGATATAACGTTTATTCAATCAATAAGCGTTCTTCTCCCAAAGTTTGTCCCTCACGGCTGAATTGTACCAGATATAAGCCTTTGGTCAGATCATTGATCAAAACCTGATCATTGGCATGGGTATTCATACACTGCTTCACTATTTGGCCTTGCGTATTGTAAATACTGAGGTCCACAGGTTCAGAAGTGGGCAACAAGGAAAGGGTAATATGAGACTGGGCGGGATTGGGATAGACCGTTATTCCTGCAAGCTCGATGGGTTCTTCCGTTGAAATGTATTGACACCCCTGCACCACGCAGCCCGTACTATCAGTACGCAAGATCCAGACGTGGCTGCCGGGCTGACCTGTTAGTGGGCTACTGGTATTACTTAAAAAATGTCCTCCGGCAACTAAACCACCATCGGGGGTAGCAGCTATATCAAATAGACGGTTCCAGTCATTGTGAAGGGTTCCTGCTATGTATTCACGAAACCAAAGGCTATCACCATTGAAATCTACTTTGAAGATATAAGAACGAAACAGCGCATCACGTTGTGTATAATCTATGTCCAAGTCCAAATAATAACCACTGGCTACAATACCACCCTTTTGAATTTCGGCATTGCTTACATAGGTAGAAACGCGCAAAGGGCCGAATACCTTATCCCACAGGATAGTACCCGATGAATCTATCTTTAGCACTCTTATTTTTGCTCTAGCTCCTATTTCTCCGATGACATTGGCCACGTTAATGCCCAAGGTGGCCACAACGAAATAATTGGAATCCGGGGCTTCTAATACAGTAGCTATTCCCTCATCCAACGTAGTGTCCCCATAGGTTTGTTCAAAGAATTTGTTTCCAAGGCTGTCTAAAGCCATAACTAAAACATCTGATACGTTATCTCCCGATATTGCCTGCCGATAGCCTCCCATCCAGATATTACCTTGATGGTCTTCCATAATATTATGAGCCTGCTGCTCCACGGTTTTCCCGTTCACCGAAGGGGTATGAAAACGCTTAATCCATTTGAGGTTCAACTGCGCATCAAAACGGGCGGCTAAAAAGCCTTTTCTGCGCTCTTGTCTTACTGTATCTATCCAGTATACCGTTCCCGCTACCAACAAGTCGTTGTTCGCAGCTTCCGCAATACTCAGCGCAGAAGTCCATTCACCGGAAAACTGAAAAAAAGCAGTATCCTTAACTTTGAGATTGGTATCCAATTTCAATAACATGGCCTCTGGTGTCCTGCGTCCTGCTAAAACATAACCATCGTCCGTTTTAATGAAGCAATTCTGAAAACCACTATAAATTGTCCGGTTATCATCAAAAAAGGCAGTGGTATCTATGATGACCCCCGCATTATTCATTTTCATAAAAAGAAGACCCCGATCTCCGTTCGTATTAGCGATCTGAGCAGCGGTAAGAATGTACGGGTGATCGTACAGAATGGAGTTCGTACCTAAACCTTCTATATACAGTTTGGAAAACCCGCCCTGCGCACAGCTACTCCATGAAACACCCAAAGCTCCTGTTAGGATAAACAGAAGCTTTAAGTGCATCTTAATATATCTGATTATATCAGTCAAAGAGTACGAGTTTATCTTCAAAGATACGTTTTGTATCGGCATCTACCGCTACTATGTACACCCCGGCTGGCAGGTTATTTAGGTGGATCAGGGTATTCTGGCCTTTAACAGCGAGGGTTTTGACCGCTTTACCGTTCAGGTTGTAGAGGGTAAGTACCAGGTTTTCGGCCAGGGGTAATTCACCCAGCTCAAGCTTAAAGGTGCTTTGGGCAGGGTTGGGGTAAATCCTGGTTATGGGGCGTTCCGCTTGTGGGTACTGGTGTTCGCTGCTGCGTTTGCCCTGATCGCTGCCGGGCAGGTATAAAGGCTCGTGGTAACTCACACTTTGTTCCCGCAGGGTCAATGCGGCTCTGGCCCAGGCTCCGGCTGCATGGTTTACGCCACTCATGCCTTGCAGGCCGGTCAGTACCGTTTCATCCACATCGCACCATTGCAGTCCGTTTTCGGCCATGTCCATCTGTATATCAAAATAATCCACTACCTGATTGTGCCGGGCGGTTTCATCATCGTTCATGCTTACCACATTGGGGATGTTGTCCAGCACGTTTTGCGCGGTACCGATATTTCCCAAGTCCAGTTCCATCTGCACGCGCATATACTGAAAACCGGCAAAGGGCAGGGCATCAAAAATGCTGCGCACTTTGGTTAATGCCTCTTCGCTGTAAGCCGGGTCGCCAGTATAAATATCCAACAAGCGGTGAGCTGCGCTGAACTGCTTCTGGCGGTAGGCACTTAATGTACCTTCCATTACTTCTTTGGTGCCAAACTGGTCCTGCCCGGCCATAATATCATCCACCATATACTGGGGCATAGCGGGATGATCGGTGGCCAGCTGATCCATCAGGGCGGCATCTTTGGCCGATTGGGGGTGGGCCACCAGCACGTTGCGCAGCATCATATCGTCAAAACCGTCCAGGGCAATCAGGTCAGAGAGTACGGAACGGCTCAGGTAGGGCGCTTCGTTCATCATATCCAGGTACAGCTCATAGTACTCATGCTGGGGCGTAAAATAGATCTCGGCCTGCAACTGCCAGGTATTGCCGCCATCAATCAGGTTACCCAATAAGCCCTGTAACGAATCACTCTTGCTGCTGTAGTCTGCAAAATCAATTTCGGCTGCGTTAAAGGGATAGTCGATCTCAGCCAGGGTATCCCCCTCGGGGCGTATGAGCAGTTGGGTGGGGCAGGAATTGGTATTGTAATCTAAGTTAGGATTATCGAAGTTCAGTACGCCCTGGTTGGGAGTAGCTTCTACCCGGGTATTGGAGGTTTTATCATGATGATGGTAATTGATGTTGGGGGTAAACTCATTGTAAAAATCCCATTGATGATTGGTTGTATCACTGGAAAACAGGTTACCCGCCATGTCATCCTGTAAAGGATTTGTAGATACTTGATTTCCCTGATTTGCCCTAACTCCATCCAGACTGCTATTAAGCGTACCCCGCACGTAAATATCGGTTTTAGGGTGGGTAAATTCATTGCATTTACACTGTAAGCCTACGTTACCGGAGCCATCCCGGTTTTGGCCCAGGGCTTCAATGCCCAATACGGAACTAAAACGGTTTTTGTAAAGAATGTCGCTGAAATCGCCATTGTCATTTACTACCAGGGCAATGTGCGTGGCGGCAGGAGCGGTGGAAAAATTCCGGTAAGGGCTGATCGTATTGATGAATAAATTTTCTTCGGCACTAAACGTACCAGCCTGATTCAAATACAGACCGTAAGGTACATCAATACCATTGGAGGTAGTGCCGGGCACATCTTTAGGCAGGTAAAAATCGTTTTTGTACACTTTGTTTAAACGTGAACCCGCCAGGTAAACACTGTAGCGGTTGGCACGGAAGACACTGTGAGCAATGGTACTTCCTTTAAGGGTGGGTTTAGTGGACAGGGCATGTATACCGTACTTGAAATGTTGCACCGAAGAATGGGAAATATGGGCACTGGCATCCAGCATAAAGATGCCGTCTTGAGGGTAGAGCGGGTTTTGCAGGTTTGCGATGGATTTCTGATCCAAATCACAGTGGTCAAAAGTAACGCCATGTACACCCCACAACGATACGGAGGCTCCCCGGTACGTACCGCTCCCGATGGTTAAATTCTCATCTTTCAGGAAATCAGAATGTCGAAAACTGGCTTTATACCCCACCCAATCGGCCAGCCAGTGCCCGATTTGGGCAGAGCGATCGTATTTCACCAGAGCCACATCCCGAAGATTGTTGTAAAACAGAGAACTGTCTACTTCAATAATCCCTCCGGATGGGTTTACGGCACAACTGTAAATACCTCCGTTCATTATAGCATCGGTAGCCTTGGATAATTTAGAGCGGTGCATCCGTAACGTGCTTTGATATTGGCTGGTCTGAGGCTGGGTATTATCTCCTAAGAGGCGAATGCCGCCCCAATACCCATTACCGGATGAGATGGAAGAACAGTTAATGACCAGTTCCGCATTGGGTTCTACTTCAATAATGGCGTCTTTGCCCATAATCACCACTGCACCGTCCAGAGTGAGCACAGCACCGGATTGTATACGGATGTTCTGATACACAAAGCGTTGATCGGTCCAGGTTTCATTGGCGGTAATAGTTCTGAAGGTGGCAGGGGCACTAGTAGGCAAATTCGTTTGTAGAACTTCGGGCACCACACGAAACAGATGCCTGCGCATACGAGCGACTTGGCGGGGCGACCACCAGTTTTGCTGGCCGTATCCCATAAAATTATCTGGACATACATTTCCGGGGTAGGGCGTAGTGGGCGGGCATACGCAATTGACGGGTGCTGGTGCGCAGACGGCCGCTGATTTGGCAAAAATATCAAGGGGTGTATCGTCAATACCATCTCCGTCCCCAAATGAATTGGTGTGAAACGTGTGGCTTAAACTCAGGCAATGCCCTATTTCATGAGCCAGCAGTGCGATACCCCAGGCGGTGGTGTGTTCCCACATGGTTACGTATTTTGAACCTTGAGCGATACCCCAGGGCACCGTTTTAGGTGTCTTATGGTTGTACGACTCGGAAGAGTAGTTGACAATAAAATGACTGTTTCGTACCTCTTCCGGCAGGCTGCTTTTCACGAGATCATAGTCTACTACATTGTTTCCGGCTGAATCAGCTGTACGGTAAAAGAAACGCGACAACACAAAGCGAATGCGGGTATCGGTAACTGTTGAAGTAGGATTGGGGTTAGCCACAGCTGGAGCCGGGATATTGCTAAAACAATTACCGTTCATAAAGGAAATGGCATTGGAAAAATCGGTAGAGTCCTGTATAAAGTTATCCGTAAAAGGTGAATCCCCGTTTTGGTCCCGCGCGATCATTACAGCAATTCGAACTGTAAGTATGCTGTCACTGGCAGCAGGGATATAGTTGTCCACATCAGAAGTACAGCTTGCCGATTCGGAGGGGTAGTCGTAATGAGTCTCAGTAGTATCTGTCCAGCCGCAGTTGTCTTGGGCATAGGCGCTAAAAGCGCATAAGAACAATAGTGCGCAAAGAAGTAGTTGTTTGTTCATGAGAGAGATTTTTAGCCCTTGAAAGTACAACTCCCATAAGCGTAACTAGTATACCTGCATAGCGAACAGAGGGTTTATTTAGTGAAACGCCCTGGATTTTTAGTGAAACGTCCTTTTTTTTAAGTGTAGAGGTGTCTGTATCTGCTAGCTATGATCTCATCGCTTTTTATCGGTAGATTGTCTCATCCTAAACTGGACCCTTCTTCTGAGCTCCACTGTTCATAGCCTTTTTACCAAACGGTCGGGGTCAGCCGCATAAAGAATTAAGTTAGTGGGGTCGGCCTGCAGCATCCGCGCCCGTGGGTATTGATGTGCTAAGCTCTTGGTTACTAGTACGGGCCAAGTTCGCCTAAACCATGTGCCCTTCGGATCATTCTGCTCTAAAGACCCCAACCAAATTAAATATTAAAGGATATGGGTTGATGATAACCGTACCACTGATCCGCGCCTTTCTTCTGTTTGAAACCCAAGGTAGCCAAAATAGCGGCATCCTCTTCCTTGAGGGCGGAGTCAAACGTCAGTTCGATGCCTTTTTTTGCTCGGTTATGGTGGAGGATCAGTTTCATACGGTCTGGAGTTCAGCCTTCACGCCTTCAGTTCTTTCCGGATCGTTCAGTCCGTAAGCCTGATTGCATGGACTAAATTACAGGCTCACAGACGCTTAAACTTGGTAGGGTTTTGTACCCCGCGACAATCGTTGTCTTGAGAAGGGAAGCTCTGGAAAGGTTGGAAAGGGTTGATGATGTTTCTGGTATTTCCAGCTTTTACCTGGAACGCCTCTTCTGATTTTAACAAGATCGGTATTGGTCAGGCATTCGAAAAAAGTTGCTTTCTGTGCATGTGAAATCAAGGGCGTGGTTGTACAGCCGTGGGTTGAAGAAAGATAAAACAGAGGCCGTGGTTGTGTACACCCATGCTATAGCATGGGTGCGTGCACCCAAGGGGTGAACCGCGCCAGAAAGGGCAGTGCTGTACACAACCGAGGGCGTCAAACGGTTAAAACAGGGACATGGCTGTACAGCCATGGGTGGGAAAAGGATAAAACAGGGGTGTGGTTGTGTACACCCATGCTATAGCATGGGTGCGTGCACCCAAAGGGTTAACCGCGCCAGAAAGGGTAGTGCTGTACACAGCCGAGGGCGGAAAACAGGTAAAACAGAGGCACGGCTGTACAGCCGTGCTATAAGGTGGCTGCGTGCACCCAAGGGGTGAACCGCGCCAGAAAGGGCAGTGCTGTACACAACCGTGGGCGTAAAACGGTTAAAACACGGGCATGGTTGTACAGCCGTGGGGGGAAAAGAAATAAAATAAAAGCGTGGCTGTACAGCCGTGCTATAGGACGGCTGTGTACAACCGAGGGTCAACCTCATGAAATAAACTACTGATCAAAGTGGGAGGCTTCCTCAAGGTAAGCGGCACTTATTTGACAGAACCGTTTACCGTTCTTCAGTTTCTTCTGGATAGATTGAAAATTGTTATATCACTGCCGAAAATAGTACTCAATCATACCCCCATTTACCGTGATAAAGTGGACCAAACTTTTTTTATGCGATACTATTCAGGGCTTTTTCTTTGCCTTATTGAGCTGATACTGGTTCATGGTATTGCATGATAATTTGGTTTTATTTGGGATTTCTGGCTTCCATTTTTTTGTTTGACACACCTAATGCGGGCGTTTAAACAACATTAGCCCTACTATGGACATTATTTTATAAAATAAAGCCGGGCACACTTAAAAAGTGTACCGAACCCCACACACGCTTGTTGCCCACTAGACAGTTAATTCTTAAAAAGAGCAAATCAGATACTTTAACACATTACTCAGCTCGGTAGGTTCGCACTCTCCGTTTTCGATAAAGTGTCTAGTTATTTTTAGGACTTACCAGTTTCCAAGCTTTGTCTATTACTTCATCCAATTTGTCTTTGTCCGTGACTTCGATAAGGTCAGCAGATAATGCACTTAGTTGATTTCTCTTAGTATCATCATAGGTGTTTCTCATTGCCTCGCGTAAGGCTTCGCTCACACGGTTTCCAATTTTCCTGATCAATACACCAGCTTCATAATCCAGATCGTCCAAGCTCTTGTTCCATACTGGAGGCTCCTTATTATCAAGGGCTTTCTTCTGCGCATGGTACAGGTTTACCGCATGCTCCATTTGCCTGTAATAATCCGCCCCAACTTCTCCACGTCTGTCGTGTTTATCACATTCATAAATGGTGGTCATTAAGAACTCGTAATCCATTGATTCCATTGCCATGTCTATTTTCTTTTGATTTAAAAGCAAGGTAGTGGGCTGCATTTTAACTTCATAAAAGTTGTGCAATCCTTGCATTAAAAAACCAGACTTGTTTCCAAAGTTGGCCTCTCTTCTTTTTTTAATTAATGCACTCAAAGTACATAACAAATAGGTACTCGCCACAGGCAAGCACCAGTTACCACAGTGCACAAGTGAGCGCCAGTTGGGTCTTTCTGGAAAGCCTTTTTAAGTGTGTTCTTAGGTTCAGGTTATTTCTTTCAATCCTCAAGGTTTGATAAGCACTGGTTAGGTGAAGGTTTGAGGGAATAAGACCTTTGTATACCAATAGCCCGTCTGTGGCAATTAGCCTTGGTTGATATTTTAATACTTCTGAGATCGTTGGTCTTAAAAAATCTCCGCTTCTGCCCCCGACCACGAAATCGACCACCCTCTTGGTTGACCTGTCATAGATATAGCTGATCCATTGTTCGTTTTTTTTTATTGACTGAACGTCCATATTTTATCAGCTACATAAATACTGCCAGATGGTGTTAATCTTGGCTTTTTCACCGAGACCGCATTTCTTGGATCTTATGTTTTGAGATTATTTGACGTTGAACATTATGACTTCATTTATCCTCAAACGCACAATAAATCTTCTTCAACCCAAATAAAGCTTCTCATGGTAAACCGTTCCTCTTACTCTTTGTGAATCTTTTCTCAATAAGGCATATAATTACCTGTAACTTCATCATATATGGGGCTATACATTTAAAATTCAAAACTGTAATTATGGAGCCTGATTTTTAACACACTAAGTGAAACCATACACGCATCGATGGCGGCAAGTAATTTAAAAAAGGAATTTTCACAGCGGATCAAGGATTCACAGGGTATCATACACAAGGTAAGCAGGATGTACTCCGATGACGAAGAACATAGGAAAGATTTATTTCAGGAGATATTAATTCAGCTCTGGGATTCGTATCCATCGTTTAGGGGGGAAGCCAAGTTCTCTACCTGGATGTATAGGGTGGCATTGAATGTTGCTATTCAGGATTTCAGAAAGATCAAAAAGAAGCAGCAACTATTTTTTCAAACTACCCAATTCAAAGACATTTCAGACGAACCAATACAAGAGTACCTCAATGATAAATTAAAGCTAATGCATGCAGCCATTGGTAACCTCAATCGGATAGAAAAGGCCATCGTCATGCTTCACTTAGAAGGAAAAGCGAATGAAGAAATTGCTGAAATTATCGGGATTACTCAAAATTATGTCAGCGTTAAAATGAATCGGATCAAATCAAAATTATCGAAAACTATAATCAACAAATAGGATGGAATTACTGGAATTAAAATCACTTTGGGATATAGCAGTTGAAGACACAATTTCGAAAAACAGTATTGACGAATTTGCGGTTATCAAGACCATCAAAAAAGATTCAAGAACCGTTTTGTCCAAGATAAAAAGGGTCATGTATTGGAAATTTTTAGTAGGTGGTCTTTTTTTGATTGTTTGTTCTACAACCCTGATAGGCTCTTTTGTAGAACCTGAAAAGTTCACTTTTTACGAAAGCATTTTCGATACCAGAGATAATCAGACTTTCTTGATTACGATCAGCATCTTCCTGGCGGTAATGCTCACATGGAACCTCCGTGCCTTTCGTGACATACGTCATTTTGAGAGTAGAGTAAACAACGTAAAAGAATCGCTAAAAGAAATCATTGATATCATGGACAAAACCATAAATCTCAATATTTACTCTGGTGTTGTTTTCAATTCGTTGGCTTTGGGCTGAATATTCTATCTCGTCAATAACCGTAAGGAGTTTTTTACACAAAGCATAGAAATTATACTGACTACCACTTTGGTTGTGGTGCTCGGTTTTTTCCTGTCCCTGTTTATAAACCGCTATGAACAGAAACTGAAGTTCGGAAATTATGTGAATCACCTAAAAGCGAATTGGGATGAAATGAGAGAAAATGGACGTTCGCAGCGAAACTAACAGGGATAAGGCTAAAATTGCCTTGTTAGTAAAAGTCGTGCTGAATGAGTTTGGATTTGACTATGCCCCGGAAACATCAGAAGCCGATCTACAGGATTTAGAAGAGTATTATTACGAAAACGGTGGAGTTTTTCTCATCATGAAAAATGATAAGCAAGAGCTGATTGCCACTGGCGCACTTAAGAATATGGGTAGCCAGACATTTAAAATCAGAAAAATGTACGTACGAACAGTCGACCGAAAAAAAGGGTATGGAAAAGAAATCCTCAACAACCTGCTTCAAATAGCCCAAGAAAAAGGAGCCTTAAGGGTTGTGCTTGAAACCTCTTCAACCATGATTTCTGCTATACATCTCTACCAAAGTTTTAGTTTTGAAATAAAGGGTCAGAAGCCAGTTTCACCAAGGTGTGACATTGTCATGTCAAAAAAAACTGACTCCTTTAAAAATAAAAAAATTATGAAAGTGTAATTCTTGGTATCGATTCCCAACCTACTGTTTGAATCACAAAAAAAATGCAGTATGAAAAAGGAAAGTTCAAGCCGATTTAAAAATTATAAAACCATTCAAAAAATTGGAGTAACACTTACGCTTATGGGAGCGGCAATCATTGTCGGAAAGATGATTGGCCTGAGATCAGCAGGGGATTTTATACAGGAAGATTTTCCCAATTACCTGTTCTTAGCCGGGGCATTGCTCATGTACTTGTCCTTCTTGTAAAACAAACCTAGGGTCACCATAAAAGCAATAATAATGGCAACCGCCATTTCAGGAAGTTTGAGCTTATCGGCACAGGACTATTCTAAGCAAATAGATGCTTTTAAAGAAAGTTTTGAGCAGAAATCAATCGAGCCAATCAAGCCCTATGTAGGTGCTGGTCTTAAGTTCGATCCTGTGCCTGTGGCCAATACCTCTGCAGTACTCACTAATATTGTTTCCAACCTGCCAAAGCTGAACAGTTTGGTGATATTGGAAACGGAGCGCGTAAGAGTAAAGGTTAAGTATGATTTCACGGGTTTGGGGGTGAGTGAGTCATTTATCCATTTCGATGCAGAAGGAAAATTTAGTCGTATTGAACTCATCGAAAACCTTATTCAGCAAGAAATCAAAGCACAACAATAATTACAACAGAGCGTACAACAGCCCCTAGTTACTGACCTTGCCATAAAATATAAGCCCATACCTGTAAATTTTAAGACTGAAGATGGGCTGGTCGTCAGCGGAAGTCTCTATGAAATTGGTATGGATAAACCGGTAATCCTCCTAAGCCATCAGGCTGGATATAACCGAATGGAATACCTTGATATAGCCCCGAGGCTAAACGAACTTGGCTTCAATTGTTTGGCCATAGACCTACGTTCAGGGGGGCTTTGCAGATAGGCTGAACGAAACCGCAGAAAAGGCCAAGCAAGACGGGCTTAAAAATGAAATGATTGACGCCCAGCAAGACATTGAGTCGGCCATTGATTTTCTGGCTAAAAAATACAAGAGCATGGTTATTCTCCTTGGAAGCTCCTACTCCTCAAGCTTAGCTTTGCTAGAAGGTGTTTCCAATGATAAAGTGAAAGCTATCATAGCCTTTAGTCCGGGAGGCTATTTCGGTAATCATGTACCTTCCTTAACTACAGTTTTTGCGAAAATAAAAAACCTTTTTTGGTTACTTCCTCCAAAGAAGAGGCTCCTGCATTAACCGTATTGATTGGCAAGAATGATCTAAGACCTAGTCAGTCTCAGTTCGTGCCTGCCTCAGATGGATTCCATGGTGCCAGAGCTTTATGGACAGGCCAAAAGGGAGCAGAAGAATATTGGGATACTCTAAAAACATTTTTAAGCTTGGTAAATAAAAAACAATAAGATGGAGAATATATTGAAAAAGGTAAAAAAGAATACCCGACAAAGACCGGGCTGGACCGTAGTAGGGATCTCACTTCTAATTGTTGGGTTTACCTCCTTCAGTAACCACCCTGACTGGGGTGTTTGGGTGTCTGTTCTTGGCTTTGCTATACTTATTGCAATTACCCTTTTTAGATTACCAAGAACATGAGCGGAGAAACGGATCTGCCAAGACTTTTGAAGGAGTTAAACCCTCAACTCAATACTGGCGAATATGTATTTGCCACAACGAAGAACTTAGACGATATTCCAAGGGAAAATACAATTTGCGAATTCCGTGAAGTAGAGGGGATAACAGTTATTGTTGAAAAAACGCTCACTGACCGGTTGAGTCTCCATTACTCCTACGTGTCACATTGGATTACCCTAAAAGTTCATTCTTCTCTTAATGCGGTTGGACTGACAGCGACTGTTGCTAATGTGCTCATGAAAAACGGCATCAGCTGCAATGTAGTTGCCGGATATTATCACGATCATCTTTTTGTAAAAAAGAGGCATTCAAAAAAGGCCATTCAAATTTTAACTCGGCTTTCTTCTTCTTTCGGATAAGGCCGTGCAAATCCATATCTTTTGCCTGGACTTGACCACAGAATCAGGACCTCTTAGGCTACGGCCTTTCTAAGTTTGAGGTTGATATTGTATATCGAATTGAAAAAATATACTTTTGCATTTTCGCATAATCCACTATCAACAGGGGTGGTATTTGCGTATGACTTTCAAAAACAAGAACAGTTAAGCTGTCTTTATCAACTCGTACAAACTTAAAATTTCATTTAAATCTTCTTGAAAAAGGTTTGAATTTTGTTCTGTCGGGTTCACCCAAAGTCTGGTTCAAAGAACCGGGCTTTTTTATTGGAGTAAAGTCGGGCTTGCCCAACTGGCGGGAGTACTCATCACTATCGTTTTTTCACTGGCCCGCACTTTCCTCATCTACCGCCTCACCAGTTTACTTACACGCGGCACGCGGGTAAATGAAGAAATTGAGATCAGGGGAATTGATATTGCGTACCACAACGAGAGAAGTATTTCATAACATTTAATCAAACCTTGTCACTATCACCTAGCGCCTGGCTCCAAAGAGGCAGGCGTTTTTATTAGAGGTTTATTCGAAAGTGCCTTTTTCAGAAACAGGCCGTAGGGCTTACTTTTTGCTTTTTGGCAACATCAGTTCTTTTTCAAAATATACCGTTTCATCTGTTTCTATACTTCCTTTGACACGGCAATAATAAGTGTGATCCACACATTGCCCTATTATAAGCATTAAACCCGGGTTTACCCTGGCGCATACCAGTTCTCCCACTTCATACTTGTTTTTCATAATTTTTAACAAATGCTTAGTTAGACTCATTATTGATCATTACCTGGGCGGCACCATCAATGACCTGAATGAAGGTATAAAAGGGAGAGGTTCTCTCTGTAAGTGCCTCTCCGGAATCAAATGAATGCTATGCCTGTTCCAATAATTTGCAAACCTTATTGAAAGATGTACGATTAGTTAACCCAATACTACTATAAATTCCTTCCTTAATCGCGGCTTCGCTTTTCCTGGCGCTTTTCTTCCTTGGCCGCCTTCTTTTCTTTAGGTGTTTTTGCCGGGGCCGTTTTGTCTGACTTTCTTTTACCTTCTTTTTCTTTTGACATGAGATATAGTTTTAATTAATTTAACTGCAATTAGTTACATAAGCACTGGTGCTTAGTATTTTTTACCCGGCATACGTTCCGAAGCTTGATCGGATAATCGTATGGGAGCCATCCGCTACCGTTTCAGCTGCGGTGGCAGAATCGATAGCCGCTATTTTTTCGTTCTCGGCCTTTACCACCTTATTCATGGTTTCCTGTACATCTTTTGGAGGGTCAATTTCCTTAAGTTCCGTTCGTATTATTTCAATTCCCCAGCTTCTGGTTTCGTTGTGCAGGGTTTTGTAGAGTTCGGTATTAATTTTTCCCCTTTCGCTGTTAGCCGATTTGAGAGTGAGTGTTCCTATAATGTTGCGGAGAGTGGCACGTGCAAGGTTTACAATTTGGTAAGTGTAGTTATTTACATTGTAAGTAGAACCCATCACGCTTTCTTCATCGGCCTTCACCCTAAAGTAAACCTGAGCATCTACACTGGCATTCAGGTTGTCATTGGTAATAATTTTCTGGGGTTCGGCATCCACCATTTGTTCCGTAACTTTTACCATAAAGAGCCGGTCTATGATCGGAATGATCCAATGAAATCCTGGTTGGGCCAGAGATTGGTATTTTCCAAGGCGTTCAATCAGACCGCGTTGGGTAGGCCTTACAATACGGATACCTATAAAAAAGATAACGATCAGTGGAAGTAAGACATATAAGAGGTTCATGACGGTTGATTAACGTACCCAAATTTATTGGGTACAAGCAGGGCAAGAGTTACAGATAGCTATAAAAGATTTACATGTTTTACATATAAGCGCCTCAATCAATTTCTAAAAAAGCATTAAAAGATCCCCGGAAATTTTGAAACGCAATGAACAGGGCATGCAGTAATCCCAGGCTTTCAGTAACCGCAAAAAAAAAGGCCTCCAGAGCACCGGTTTCAGGAATCCGGGGCGCGATAATGCTGAAGGTCGCGGCTATTGCCGAAGGAGATAGTATTTACATATATCACACCACTAGTCTGAAAACCCATTTATACCCGAACTTGCATATAACTCTGAAATGCTAAACAGTATGTATGGGTAGAATGCCTTCGTAGGAGATCAGGAAGCGTTCGATTAGTGATAATATGGACGAGCTTATGACCAGGTATTAAATATCTTCCAGGTTCTCCTTTCTTTTTTCACCCATTTTTTTATAATAGGAAGGCGAAAGGCCAGTCACTTTTTTAAACTGGTTGGAAAGGTGGGCCACGCTGCTGTAGTGCAGCTTATAGGAGATTTCCGTTAAATTCAATTCATCGTAAAGGAGCAGCTCCTTTACCTTTTCAATTTTATGAGTAATAATATACTGTTGGATGGTGGTTCCCTTTACCTCTGAGAAAAGGTTAGATAGATACGTATAGTCATAACCCAGCTTTTCGGTTATATAGTCTGAATAGTTAACCTTGGGCAGTTCATCGGAATAATGGATCATTTCAATGATCACATTTTTTATTTTATCAATAATGATACTCTTTTTGTTATCGAGTAATTCCAAACCCGACTTAAGAAGGCTGGACTGAAGGAGATCATGTTGCTCTTTGCTAATGTCTTCCACAGTTTCCACTACACCAAGGTCTATAGCTACCGCATGCAAGCCAACTTTGGCCAACTCATCCTTCACCAGCAATTTGCAGCGGAGGCTTACCATGTATTTTACATATAACATCATGATCCTGCAAGCAGGGGGAGTTCTATGGGATTATAAACACGGTTCCATAGCCCGACCTGCCATTGCAAGATACCTTAAAACCACCGGCTTAAAGTAAATATTAAGAGAAGCTGCTTATTTCCCTTTCAAAATAAACCTGTTCCTTCTGATTGAGGTCGGCCTGTACCTTACAATAGTATACTCTGTCCAGGTATCGCCTTACCACCAGTTTAACGTTGGGATTAACCAGGGCATAAACTACCTCTCCTTCTTTATATTTTCCTTGGGGATCGCTCATGGGTATATATAAAAGTCAGGAAGGCTGCTTTAAAGGAACAGATACAAGTTCAGGCTTACTGTTAAAAAACCGTCTCAGTTTCCATTCCAGGTGCTGCAGAGAAATTAAAATGATATGGGTGAAAGTGGCAGGTTGTACCGAGTTATTTTGTTTCAAAACTAATTTTATAGGATTATAAAGCATAAAGGTGAGTAAATCCTGTTCTGAAACATTACACCGGTACTGTTAATAGTTACATATTTTACAGAGGCTTATACATTTTTTGTCTGCAAGATCCGGTCACGTTTCAATCCTGTCCGGTATCGGGAAAGGGCTGATCCACTATTTATACTCTTCGCGGTTTACGAATCCTGGTTTTTTTCAAACACCCACAATCCATAGTGCCATAATCCTTTTTTATGTCCGTGGTACTGCCCAAAACCAGCTTTATAATGGTTCTTTGAAGACTCCGTTACATTGGAGTGCGTAAGGGTATATAATTTTGTGCCCAGTTTGCCCAGCATGCTCAGGAAATAAATGCGGTTTACTGATTTTCGGATCTCCTTTGTGGTATTGCGGTAATCCTTTACTTCAAAATTAAACTGATTAGCCAGCTCTTCCTGTTCTGTAACCGTAAGAATATCGGATATGGCCCAGTTGTAGAGCATATCCTGCATAGAAGGGTGGTCTTTTACATCATAGGCAAAAGGCTTGTAGTAATCAGCAATCAGCAATTTACCACCGGGTTTCAGTACCCGGTTCATCTCTTTAAAAAAGAGGGGCTTATCCGGTGAAGTCGCCATGCTTTCCATAGCCCACACCACATCAAAGCTGTTATCGGGGTAGCCGGTATCCAGATAATTATTCACCTCAAAATTAACCCGGTCCGCAACCTGGTTTTTTTCCGCGTTGGCACTACCTGTTTGTACCTGTCTTTTGCTTAAAGTGATGCCGGTACAATGCGCCCCAAAATTTTTGGCAATATAAATACTGCTGCCACCCACTCCGCATCCGGCATCCAATACCTTCTGGCCTTTTTGTATGCCTCCCATTTCAGCCAGAATGCGGTTGGTATTAATGATGGAGTCAGCCAGCGACTGCGTTCCCTTCTCCCAAATGCCGTAATGCAGCCCCATGCTTTCATCCAGCTTCCAGAACCAGCGCATGTGTTGTTGGGTAAGGTCATAATAATTAATAACATCCTGTTCGGAAAATGTAGTCATGGTAAAAACAGTATTTTTTAAAGGGCCCTAAAAGTAGAAATAAACTTTTTACAGAAGCTACGTATACGCTTCAAGGAGTGTGTTTACACCTGAAAATAATACTAAACAGCATGGATATTAAAAACTCCGAAGAGTTTTTGCAAACGCTCCGGGATGTTTTATCGAAAACTCCGAAGAGTTTTTCTCAAAACTCCAGCATGTTTTAAATAGTGCTCCGGCATACACCGGAATAGCAATACGTGTGACACTATTAAAAACACTTATGTGTTTTATTTTTAGATAGTTATATGTTTAGTGTGTTTCCATAACAAAACCAGAGGTACTCCGGATCCGGCTAAACGAAGGGGATAAGGTTTGGGGGCCGGGGCAGACATTGATCCCTAAGCTTTCACCTATAAGTTTCACTGGAGAACTTCAATAAGGGTATCACCGCTTAAACCCCATGAAGGGGAAGAGCTTAAAAACTTATACCAAACGTCAGACCCAAAGGAAGATAAATGAAGTCTACCGAATTGAGACCGGATAAAGGAAGCTGTCCAAATAACCTGATATCCGGAATACCCGGTTTCAATGGCCATAAGCGATATCCTATTATACCATAAAAAAGATAAGGATGGGGCGCACCATTCACCCTGGCACCTCCCAGCCCAAATTCCAGGAAATGCCTGTCCATACCCACATTTGCCGTTAGGGAATGCGGTAAAATAAAGTAATCCACCGGTTTAGAATCACACGGGCCAAATACACATATCTGAAATTCCTGATTAAAGCCTATACCCACTGAAGCGCTGATTAAGAATAAGTCATTCAGAGGCATTAACCTGGTGTAGTGAAGAGAAGCCAGAGAGGCATTACCAAGCATACCAGTACTTATGTTGTTTAATGGTCTGGCAGGAACAGTGTTTTCTGATTCCTGGGCTAAGAGTGTTGTATAGATCAACAGAAGTACGGCAATTATGGTTGTTCTTGGGATCATATATATTCAAATATACTCTTTAGTTGGTGGGATACGATCTGGTAGAAGGTCTGATGGAATACCAAGGCCCGGGAAAAGAAACAGATACTTCTTTGATCTTATTTCGCTGGTTCTGATCGCATTTCAACTCTCCTTCGTCAGCCTCAGGACCGGTTTAGTTCGATAAAACACGTTAGTTAGATATCGTAGTGTATGCCACGCTTAGAAGGAAAGCGCCAAGCACGGAGTACTTAAAAGTCAGCTTTAGCTGAATGGGCTGCAACGTCCAACTAAAATGAGTATGCGTTCCGGTTGTTAGTAGCACTGAAATTCACCTTTCGCATTGTCCTTTTTAAATGGCTCAGTTCGCATATTCATTTTAGTGTTTGTTATGTATTATCTTAATGTAGTGTAGATGGATTCTTTTCCAAATTCATAATAACGCCCTTCCATGAAATCATTATTAATTATTGTTACATCTAGAGAGCCCCAATTGTAGTCAAGCCTGTTGCCCGAAAATTGATTTTTAATCACTGTATGTACCTGCTGGCTATTATCCTGAGCCTGGTGGCGGCAGTAAACTTCCTTACGGAGATCACTTCCAATACGGCCATTACCGCTGTCATTTTTCCCTTGCTCGCCCCTTTAGCCCTGGCGGTGGATACCCGTCCTTTTCTGCTGATGTCGGCTGCGGCCATTGCTGCTTCCCGTGCCTTTATGCTGCCGGTGGCCACACCACCCAATGCGCTGGTATTTGGTTGGGGACAGATAAAAATGGAAGACATGATGCAGGCCGGGGTATTGCTGAACCTGATCTCCATTTTACTGATCACACTCTTGATCTACTTTGTGATGCCGCTGGTGTGGGAGTTACCAGTAGTGGGTTAAGTATATATGGTTGTACCCTTAAGGGCAATACTTTTGCTTTGTACTGTATATTTGACTTCCATGCGAACCCGAATTCTCCTGCTCTTTTTTATTTCTCTTCGGTTAAGTGCTCAAACCGATTCTTCAGCAACGGATAGCATTGATCCGTATAAACCCAATTATTCCATTCTGCCGCTGGTATATTATTTACCCGAAACCAGTTTGGGTTTTGGAGTAGGGGGGGTGGTCACGTTCCGTTTTCGAAGTGAAGAGCCGGAAAGCCGCCCCAGCCAATTCCAGATAGGGGCATCTTACACATTAATGGATCAAATACTACTTTATTTTCCATACCGTCTATTTTGGAATAAGAGTAAATATCTCACCTATGGTGAACTGGGGTATTACCGCTACATCTATTTTTTTTACGGAATAGGAGGAGAAACTCCTAATAGTAATGAAGAAGTGTACAGTGTTACCTACCCACGGATCCGCAACAGTTTCCTGTACGAGTTTTTCCCTGACACCTATATAGGTTTAAGGTATTGGTACGATAATTTTGATATTACTGAGGTAGACAGCACCGGACTATTGGTAGATGGAAATATAAGAGGAAGTAAGGGCGGTGCGGCAGGAGGCTTAGGCCTGGTTGTAAATTATGATTCCCGTGATGATCAGTTTTATCCGTCAAAGGGAATTTATATAGAAGGTGTGGTTTTACCGCACACCGGTTTTTTTGGTAGTGAATTCTCTTTTCTTAAAGTATCAGCTGATGCGGCATGGTACCATAGCCTTACCAAACGTCAGATCATGGCTTTTAACTTTTATGGAGAATCCAATATTGGCGAAGTTCCGTTTTACCAAATGGCTTTACTGGGAGGTAACAAAAGACTCCGGGGTTTATATGAAGGGCGTTATCGCAACAAGAATACTATTATTCTGCAGGCTGAGTACCGTTGGCGTTTTTACAAGCGTTTTGGACTAACTCTATTTTATGGAACAGGAAATACTTTTGGTGAACTCCATGATTTTAATCTGAGCCTTACCAAGCACACCTACGGAGGAGGCCTTCGCTTTCGGTTGAGTAAAAGAGAAAAAGTTAACCTAAGACTGGATGTGGGGCTTTCTCCTTATGGCTCTTCAAATTATTATGTGACTTTTTCAGAGGCTTTTTAGAATCCGGTGCCTTACAGTTACTTTCCGCACCAGATATATATTTGAGTGATATGAGAATATTAATATCCATGATTTATAGGGCAGGTTTATTATTTACCGACTTTGAATTCAGTTTTAAATTGGCTATTATTGATCTTTCATTCCCTAATGAAATTAAACAATTAAGCTTTAAATTATGAAGAAACTACTACTATTGTTTTTTGGAATCATTACTTGCTGGGCCAATGGTTTTGCGCAGGGTACCATAAATACCCATGCAGTGTATCCTGACAATAATGGGTCCAGTGCAATCTCCTTTGAGATTGAGAGTACGACCCCTATTAACATCACGGATATTGCCCATGTATTCAATACCGGCACCAGCAGTTCAGACGTATGGATCCGTATTGGAGGTATAGGTACCTCAAGTTCCCCACTTGGAGTTACTACCGCCAATGGTTGGGTTCTTGATCAAACGGCCACCGTCTCGGGAGGAGGAGGAGCCAGCAGCGCCCCCGTATCGTTACAAAACTTAGTACCCATTTCCATACCCGCCAATACCCCGGTAGGTATTGTTATTACCGGAGGTATGCGCTACAGCGGAACTAATACCGCTCCCCCTTCACCCACGTCTTTTGTAGACGGCCCGGTTACCCTTCGTACCGGAGGCACCTGGGGTTATGGCGGTGTTGTACCCTCCCTGGGTAATAACCCCCGGGGTTTTTTAGGCACAGTAACCTATGAGCTAGGTATTATAGGGAATTGTCCCGCCTTCACCAACTTCAGCACCGATAGTGTAAATACCGTAGGCGTAGAAGTAGACTGGACCCCCGGAAGCGGCAACGAATCCTTTTTTATGGAATACGGCCCAGTAGGTTTTACCCCCGGTAATGGTACCAGTATTACCGGTACCTATCCCGGCACCCAGCCCCCGGTTTACATCAGTGGCTTAAATCCAGATACCGGATACGATATTTATTTTGGCGAGATATGCAACTCCGGATCAGACTCTGTATACTTTGGAGGCCCTCAAACGGTAACGACTAATCCTACCTGCTTTCCAATAGACCCACCTCTGTCATTGTCTGCTGTAACCAGTAATTCAGCGATAATTTCTTTTACAACAGGTGGCTCAAGCAATACGTTTAATTACGAGGTTGGCCCTACGGGCTTTACACAGGGAACCGGAGCCACCGGTTCCGGAGGTAACCCTCTTACTGTAACTGGTCTTAACGCTAATCAAACGTATGATGTATATGTTCGTAATGATTGTTCCGGATCAGGAAATGGTACTTCATCCTGGATAGGTCCTTTAACCTTTACTACTGCATGTCTGCCGGTAGCGGCACCCTGGTCGGAAAATTTTGATGGTTCTACCTGGGTATCTACCACCAGTTTTAATGGTATAAATGATACTATTGACAATTGCTGGGATCGAAATAATGAACCTAATTTATATAGCTGGACGGTTCGCGGACCAGGAACGGTAAGTTTTGCCACGGGTCCTGACGGAGATAACAGCGGTAGCGGAAAATACCTCATGATAGAAGGTAGTAATGGTTCAGCTAATAATGTAGCTGAACTCTACACACCTTTGGTTGATGTTTCAGCTCTGGCTCGTCCCGAACTTCGTTTTTATTTTCACACCAATGTGAATGCTGGAGATAGTATTATAGTAGACGTTCTGGATAGCAGTGGCACCTGGAATAATCACGTGATAGCTATTGGTCAATTCCAAAGTGCCCAGACTGATCCTTATGAATATGCTACGGTTGACCTGGATCCTTATGGAGATACAGTACGGGTACGTTTCCGTTCAATAAAGTCTACCGCTTTTAATGGGGACATGGCTATAGATGATGTATCTATTGACAATGCTCCCCTTTGTGCCGAACCCTCTTTCCTTACCTTAAATAATGTGCTGAGCGGTTCTGCAACTATTGGTTTTAATTCTTCCGGTTCTACTTTTAATTATGAGGTTGGCCCTACTGGTTTTACCCAGGGAACCGGAACTGTGGGTAGCGGAGGTAACCCTGTAACTGTAACGGGACTTAGCCCTAACACTACCTATGATATATATATTCAAAGAGATTGTTCAGGAGCAGGTAATGGTACCTCCCTTTGGGTGGGTCCTTTAACATTTACCACTCTTTGTGCACCTCTGACAGCACCCTATACGTATGATTTTGAAACGGCTACGGTAGGTTTCTGGGATGGCATAGACAATTGCTGGACTATCATATCCGACAACCCCGGCACCACTTCCAGCGGAGGTTATTCCTGGGAGTTCCGTAATACGGCCCAAACTACCTCTGGTACCGGCACCGGTCCCGACCGTGATAATACCCTGGCCCCGGCCACCGGTGGTATTTTTGCCACCGCTGACGTATCCGGATCTGCTACGGGTACCGATTCCACCATGCTGATCTCTCCGCTTATTGACGTAAGTGGCCTCACTACTCCTGAATTACGCTTTTACTACCACAAATGGGGTACTAATATGCCGGATCTGCAGGTGGACATATTTGATGGTACTGCCTGGACCAACAATTATATAGTAATCCCGGGTGTAACCAATACCTCTCAGTCTGATCCCTATATTTTAGGAAAGAGTGTGTTGAGTGGCTTTGGAGATACCGTACAGGTGCGTTTCAGGATTATTAGTCAGGGATGTTGCCAGGGAGATATTGGTTTAGACGATTTCTCTATCGCTGAAGCACCTCCTTGTCCCGAACCTACTTTCCTGGCTTTAAATAGTGTAACCAGTAATTCAGCTGTAGTAAGTTTTACGGGTCCCGGGAGCACCTTTAATTATGAAGTAGGCCCCACCGGCTTTACACAAGGTACCGGTACGATAGGCAGCGGAGGTAATCCCTTATCCATTAGCGGTCTTACTGCCAATACCACCTATGATATATATGTGCAATCCGATTGCTCCGGCAGCGGTAACGGAACCTCCATCTGGGTAGGTCCGCTAACCTTTACCACCGCCTGTGTGCCCGTTACAGCTCCATACTCTGAAAGCTTTGACGGTACCACCTGGGTATCCACCACCAATTTTAACGGAGTAGGTGATACCATTGACAATTGCTGGAACCGGAATAATGAGCCCAACCTGTACAGCTGGACCGTGCGTGGTCCCGGTACGGTAAGTTTCACCACCGGGCCAGCCGGAGATAACAGTGGCAGTGGGAAATACGTAATGATAGAAGGCAGTAACGGTTCAGCCGGTAATACCGCAGAACTGTATACACCCTTAATAGACGTAAGTACTCTGGCACGACCGGAAATGTCTTTTTACTATCATACCAATGTAAATGCCGGAGACAGCATTTTTGTAGACGTCCAAGACAGCAGCGGTACCTGGAACAATAAAGTACTGGCTATAGGTCCTGTACAAAGCGCTCAAACGGATGCTTATGAAAAAGCCAGTGTAGACCTTTCTTCATATGGAGATACCGTACAGGCCCGTTTCCGTTCAGTAAAATCCACGGCCTTTAACGGAGATATGGCTATTGATGATGTGGCTTTTGATAATGCTCCATTGTGTGCAGAACCTCAGCTATTAGCCGTTACTAATATTTCCAGCAGTACGGCAACCATTGGGTTTAATTCTTCAAATACTTCTTTTAACTACGAGTTCGGCCCGGTTGGTTTTACCCAGGGTACGGGAACTACAGGAAATGGAGGTAACCCAATAATAGTATCAGGTCTTTCTCCAAATACAACTTATGATGTATATATCCGTACAGACTGTTCGGGTTCCGGAAATGGAACTTCCATTTGGGTAGGCCCCATTACGGTTACCACACTTTGTGCACCACTTACGGCTCCTTATAGCTATGATTTTGAGACAGCCACTGTAGGTCATTGGGATGGCATAGACAATTGCTGGACTATCGTGTCCAACAATCCCGGCACCACTTCCAGCGGAGGTTATTCCTGGGAGTTCCGTAATACGGCCCAAACCACCTCTGGTACCGGCACCGGTCCCGACCGTGATAATACCCTGGCCCCGGCTACAGGCGGTATTTTTGCCACCGCTGACGTATCCGGATCCGCTACCGGCACCGATTCCACCATGCTGATCTCTCCGCTTATTGACGTAAGCGGTCTGACTACTCCTGAGTTACGCTTTTACTACCACAAATGGGGATCAAATATGCCGGATCTGCAGGTGGACGTGTCTGATGGTGTAACCTGGACGAACAATTATGCTGTGATACCCGGTGTAACCAATACTTCACCAGCAGATCCTTATATATTAGGTAAAGCTATTTTAAGCGGTTTTGGAGATACCTTACAGGTCCGTTTCAGGATTATTAGTCAGGGATGTTGCCAGGGAGATATTGGTTTAGACGATTTCTCTATTGCTGAAGCACCTCCTTGTCCTGAACCCACTTTCCTTTCATTGAATAGTGTGACCAGTACTTCGGCTATTATTGGTTTTACCGGTCCCGGGAGCACCTTTAATTATGAAGTAGGCCCCACCGGCTTTACACAAGGTACCGGTACGATAGGCAGCGGAGGTAATCCACTATCCATAAGTGGCCTTAACCCCAATACCACCTATGACGTATATGTACAATCCGATTGTTCCGGCAGTGGTAACGGCACCTCCGTATGGGTAGGTCCTCTTACCTTCACCACCGCCTGCGTACCCGTTACAGCCCCCTGGTCCGAAAGTTTTGACGGCACCACCTGGGTCTCCACCACCAATTTTAACGGAGCAGGCGACACCATTGACAATTGCTGGAACCGCAATCCCGCCCCCAACTTATACAGCTGGACCGTACGCGGCCCCGGCACCGTAAGTTTCACCACCGGGCCAGCCGGAGATAACAGCGGCACCGGTAAGTATATGATGCTGGAAGGCAGCAACGGTTCAGCCGGTAATACCGCAGAACTGTACACACCATTAATAGACGTCAGCAGTTTAGCCCGTCCCGAACTTCGCTTTTACTTCCACACCAACGTAAATCCCGGAGACAGTATAATTGTAGATGTACAGGACAGCAGCGGCACGTGGAATAATCATGTTGTAGCCTTAGGCCAGTTCCAGACGGCCCAAAGCGATCCCTATGAATACGCCAAAGTAGATTTAGGCCCCTACGGAGATACCGTTCAGGTACGCTTCCGTTCCGTAAAATCCACCGCCTTTAACGGAGATATGGCCATAGACGATGTGTCTGTCAACAACGCACCCCTATGTCCCGAACCCACCTTTGTAAACAGTGGCATTATCACAAATACCACCGCAGAGATCATGTTCACCTCCACCGGCAGCACCTTTAATTTCGAGTGGGGCCCCACCGGCTTTGTTCAGGGCACCGGCAGCACCGGCACAGGCGGCAACCCCTATACGATTACCGGATTGAACCCCGCCACCACCTACGATGTGTATATTCAGAACGATTGTTCAGGAGCCGGTAACGGCACCTCCATTTGGGTAGGCCCTTATACGTTCAGTACTAAAGTATGTGATACCTCCGCAGCCTGTGATTATACCGTAGACCTTTTCGATAGTTTCGGGGACGGCTGGAACGGAGCCATCATTACCTTCCGCCAGAATGGTATAGACGTAGGCACGCTGGGACAGTCATTTACCACCGGAACACAACTACTGTCATTAACAATGTCATTATGCGACAGTATGCCCACCGAAGTAGTATTGACCAGCCCTGGTTCTTTCTCAAATGAAATAGGGTTTGATATTACTACTCCTTATGGTGTAGTAGAGGCTTCTTTCCAATCTTCCGCTAATATCCCTGCTAATACAGTTCTGGCTACGTTTACAGTACTGTGTACGCAACCAACCTGTTTTGCTCCAACCGCTCTCGGTGCTAACAGTTTGTCAACTACTGATGCTGAGATTTTCTGGACACCAGGAGGCGCTTCGAACTGGAATATTGAATACGGGCCTAAGGGCTTTGCTTTAGGAAACGGTACTTCTGTAAACTCCACGAATGACACTCTGGTGATCACCGGACTGACGGCTGCAACCCAGTATGACTTTTACGTACGTGACAGTTGTGGAGCAGGAGACCTTTCACTTTGGGCTGGCCCCTTCACCTTCTACACCTCCGCGTGCGACACAGCCGACCGCTGTAATTACATAGTGGACCTGTTTGACACCTTCGGAGACGGCTGGAACGGAGCCGAGATCACCTTCTACCAGAACGGTATACCCGTAGCCACCATTGGCAGCGGCTTTACCACCGGCACCAGTTTTGGCCCCGTATCCGTATCGCTATGTGACAGTTTACCCACCGTGGTACGCATCACCCAGCTCGGAGGTTTCCCCAACGAAGTAGGTTTTGACGTTCACGATCCGTTTGGCACCACCCTGGTAGGTCAGCATACCGCCACTTTTGGTTTAGCCACCAACGACAGTCTGACCAGCTTTATGACCAACTGTACCCCGCCCAGTTGCCCCCCGCCCAGCAACTTTACCCTGCTGAGCACCCAGGCCACCACAGCGTCCATAAGCTGGACCCCAGGCGGAGTAGGCACCGATTACAACATAGAGTACGGCCCCGTAGGCTTTACCCCCGGCAACGGAACCCAGGTAAGCACCACCACCATACCCTATATGATTACCGGTTTGACCCCCGCCAGCTGTTATGACATATACGTACGCGACAGTTGCGGTTTAGGAGACGTAAGTAACTGGGTAGGTCCCATAACCATGTGTACCGAATGCCTGTCCTATATGGCCCCCTACAGTTACGACTTTGAAGGCGGCACCGTAGGTCACTTTGACGGAGTAGACAGTTGCTGGACCATTATATCCAACAACCCCGGCACCACCTCCAGTGGCGGTTACTCCTGGGAGTTCAGGAATACCCCCCAAACCACATCAGGAACCACTACCGGTCCCGACAAAGACAACACCCTGGCCCCCGCCATAGGCGGAGTGTTTGTAACCGCAGACGTCTCCGGTTCCGCAACCGGAGACTCCACGATGTTGTTGTCCCCACTGGTAGACCTGAGTGCCATCAGCAGTCCCCAGCTCGAATACCACTTCCATATGTTTGGGACCCAGATGGCCGACCTGCACGTAGACATCAATGCCGGCAGCGGATGGGACAGAGACGTGAACCTGCTTACCGGGCAGTTCAACACCAGTCAGTCCGACCCGTATAACGATACCCTGGTAGACCTTTCCGCCTACAGCGGACAGACCATACAAGTACGCTTCCGTGCCGTGTCCAATGGCTGTTGTGCCGGAGATATCGCCCTGGACGACATCTCGATCCTTGGCGCCCCATCCGCCTGTGCAGCACCCACCAACCTGGCCGCCACGAACATCAGCTGTACCGGAGCCGATCTGAGCTGGATGTCCGCCAGTACCACCATATTCAGTATAGTAGAATACGGTTTAGCCGGCTTTACCCCCGGCAGCGGTACCCTGCTGAACCCCGCCAGTAACCCGGTTACCCTAAGCGGTTTACAGCCCGGCACCAATTATGCCTACTACGTAGTAGACATTTGCAGTAGCGATACCAGCACCGTGGCAGGCCCCTTCGCCTTCACCACTGCCAGCGGTCCGTTGAATGCCGACTTTAGCGCCACCAGCGGCAGTGGTCCGTTAGAGATCGACTTTGACGCCTCCGCCTCCATAGGCGGAAGCACCTACAGCTGGACCTTTGGAGACGGGAACAACGGCAGTGGTATGACCACCAGTCATACCTACGCCAGCACAGGGACCTATTACGTAAGCCTTACGATCACCGGCCCCTGTGGAAGCGATACCTTCTCTGATTCAGTGAATGTGACCATAGGACTGGAGGATAATGTTATAAATCAGAGTTTATCGATTTATCCTAATCCCACAGAAGGTCAGGTGCATATTAGTTTTGAAACTTCTTCTTCAGAAGGAGCGATTATCACTATAATGGATCTTACGGGAAAGACGGTCATCCGTAGCAAAGCTTCTGATCTGAACGGCAGGTTTGATGATTATCTTGATATAAGTAAACTTGCAAAGGGTACTTATATGTTAAGAATAGAAAGTGGTTCAATGCAAGCCATCAGGCGAATCGTAAAGCAATAGAAGTTAGCTGTAACTAACTTTAACATTTTAAAGCCCCGGTTTATTCCGGGGCTTTTTTTTTGATTTACAGTGTGTTATGTAAAATGTTAATATATAATACAATGCATGCATATATATTTGTTTGGCTATGGTAAGATCATTCTGTAATTTTATGCTCCTATTTTCCTAAATTTTTATAAATCAATACATAAGATGAAGAGAATTTTATTAGTGTTTGGAATTATTTCATGTTGGATCTCGGCCTTGGGTCAGGGTACCATAAATACCCATGCGGTGTATCCTGACAATAATGGGTCCAGTGCAGTCTCCTTCGAGATTGAGAGTACGACCCCTATTAACATCACGGATATTGCCCATGTATTCAATGCCGGCACCAGCAGTTCAGACGTATGGATCCGCATTGGAGGCATAGGCGTTTCAAGTTCCCCGCTTACCGTTGATAATACCAATGGCTGGGTTCTTGATCAAACGGCCACCGTCTCGGGAGGAGGAGGAGCCAGCAGCGCCCCCGTATCGTTACAAAACTTAGTACCCATTTCCATACCCGCCAATACCCCGGTAGGTATTGTTATTACCGGTGGTATGCGCTACAGCGGAACTAATACCGCTCCCCCTTCACCCACGTCTTTTGTAGACGGCCCGGTTACCCTTCGTACCGGAGGCACCTGGGGTTATGGCGGTGTTGTACCCTCCCTGGGTAATAACCCCCGGGGCTTTTTAGGCACAGTAACCTATGAGCTAGGTATTATAGGGAATTGTCCCGCCTTCACCAACTTCAGCACCGATAGTGTAAATACCGTAGGAGTAGAAGTAGACTGGACCCCCGGAAGCGGCAACGAATCCTTTTTTATGGAATACGGCCCGGTAGGTTTTACCCCCGGTAATGGTACCAGTATTACCGGTACCTATCCCGGCACCCAGCCCCCGGTTTACATCAGTGGCTTAAATCCAGATACCGGATACGATATTTATTTTGGCGAGATATGCAACTCCGGATCAGACTCTGTATACTTTGGAGGCCCTCAAACGGTAACGACTAATCCTACCTGCTTTCCGGTTAATTCTGTGGGTCTTGCTTCTATAAGCAGTGGCAGTGTAACTCTTAACATAAATTCATCAGAGAATTCTTTTGATTATGAGTATGGCCCTACAGGGTATACGCAGGGAACAGGGACTACCGGTTCAGGTGGAAACCCATTAAACATCGGTAGCCTGGCTCCGCAAACTTCGTACGATGTATATGTAAGGTCTAATTGTACATCAAATGGTAATGGCACCTCTTCCTGGTTTGGACCTTATACTGTTACCACAGCTTGTTCAGGGTTAACCGCACCATATTTTAATGATTTTGAGGCTGACACGCTGGATGGTCCTCCGCAATGTTGGGAAGCCTACGTAACAGGCACCAGTGCATTTGTTGAAGTAGAGGATTTTACAGGAACCGCAGCACCTTACGGTGGTAGTCAGGCGTTATACCTTTACAGCGGAAGTTCAAGTACTACTCCCGGACAGGATACTTTGGTGGCTATATCTCCACAGCTTACGGACCTAACTGCTGGTGATAAGCGTATCCGTTTCTTCGCTAATTCCGATGATCCGGTTTCTCAATTGATAGTGGGTACTATATCCAGCCCGGTTCCGGGTGCTGCATTTACACCTATGGATACGATTACCTTTGATGTTCCGGATACTTATGAGGAAGTAGTGGTATACTTTACTACGTCTAATGGCTATAATGGAACGGATGAGTTTATCGTATTGGCACATAACCTGGGAGCTACCTTTGACTACATCAGGGTTGATGATTTTAATTATGAACTTATACCTCCCTGCCCCGAACCTACAGGTTTAACTTTAAACGGAACAACCAGTACCACAGCATCTATTAGTTTTAATGCTTTTGGAAGTTCATTTGATTTTGAAGTTGGTCCAACCGGCTTTGCACAGGGTACCGGGACTACAGGAAGCGGAGGTAATCCTCTTTCAATAAGTGGTCTTTCTTCAAACACTACTTATGATGCATACGTGAGAAGTAATTGTACTTCCGGAGGTAACGGTACATCCATTTGGGTGGGGCCAATAACTTTTACCACGGCTTGTGCAGCTTTTACAGCGCCTTACAATGAAGATTTTGAATCCCTTACCGTAGGTTTCTGGGATGGTTTGGACAATTGCTGGACTTTTGAATCCGATAACCCCGGAACAACTTCAAGTGGTGGCTTTTCATGGGAGGTAAGAAATACTCCACAAACCACATCTTCCAATACCGGTCCTGACGGAGATAATACTCTATACCCTAATACCGGAGGTAGCTGGATACATTCTGATAATTCAGGTGGTAGCGTAGGTAATGAAACCCGGCTGATCTCACCTATAATTGATGTTACCGGTTTAACCCGTCCAGCACTTGAATATCATTGGCATATGTTTGCCGGCAATCTTACCTATCTGCAACCTTTACACGTAGATATATTTGACGGCAGCGTTTGGCATAATAGTATTCATTTTCTGGATACTATTTATAACAGCTCTTCAGCCAGTGCCTGGAATGATACCTTGTTGGATCTTCAGCCTTATGCCAACAATGGAGGTTTGATCCGTGTTCGTTTCAGAAGTCAGATTACCCGTGCCTCAGGTGGTGGAGGTGATGTATCTATTGATGATGTTTCTGTGATTCAGGGCCCAAGTTGTTTTGACCCGGCCGGAACTAATATTACCAATATCGCCTCTACCAGTGCCGATGTGTTCTTTGGAGGAACCGGTGGTAGTTACCAGATTGAATACGGGCCTTGTGGTTTTACACAGGGTACAGGAACTGTAGTAAGCGGAGGTAATCCTATAAATCTTACCAGTTTAACGCCACAAACTGATTACGGAATCTATGTGCGTAAAGATTGTGGTGTTGATGGTTTTTCCAATTGGGTAGGACCCATTTGTTTCACTACAGCTTGTGCATCATCCAGCCTTTTATCAGGAGTATATACGATTGATCAAAGCCAGTCTACAAGCGGTACTAATTTCAACAGCTTTGCTGAAGTGGAGCAAACCCTGAATCTATGTGGTGTTTCAGGTCCGGTTACATTTAATATTCAGCCCGGTAATTATGTAGATAAACTTCAGCTATTCAGCGTACCCGGAGTTTCAGCAACCAACACCATTACCTTTAACGGTAGCGGTCAGGATACGCTGGAGTGGAATACCCTTGGAGAGCAAGCTACCGTACTATTGGATGATACCAGGTATGTGACCCTATTCAATATGAATATTGTTAATCCAGCTGCTTCAGAAGCATTTGGCATTCTGGTAACCAATAATTCAGATTCAGTAGTTATTGACAGCTGTATAGTTACTGTTACCAATGGGTCAACCTCCGGAGATATTTCTCCCATCCTGATTTCAAACAGTTATATCAATGACCTGGGTGAAGGTGCGGACGTAGATTACCTTACGGTTAAAAACTCTACACTTAACGGTGGTTATTACGGTTTGGCGCTTGAGGGTAATGGTACTAATAACTTTGGTGTAGGACACCGCGTTATGAACAACCATGTACTTGATTTTTATCTGTCAGGAATATTTGGTGATGATATTGAAGATCTTGTAGTTTCAGGTAACCTGGTGGAAACCAGCCGTGGAACAGCGGATGGTATATACTTTACCGACCTGAATGATTACCAGATTGAGAATAACATCGTTAATGTGGGCGACTATGGTATTTATGTGAGTGATGGAAATGATGGAAGTACACCTGTCAGCCGCTCAAGAGTGGTGAACAATATGGTGATTTCATCAACAGATTATGCCATATACCTGAATGACTTTGAAGCAACAGATGTTTTTCATAACACTACCGTTGGTGAGCCTGGTATGGCCATTAATGACCAGGTAGATGTTGATATTCGCAACAACATTTTCACATCATTAGGTGATCATGCTTTCTACTCCCTGGATGCCCTGGGAACCGGGGATGTGGTGGATTACAATGTGTATTACAGCGCAGCCACTGTGCCGTTTGATATCGGCCCTAATGATTACAATGACCTTGCCGCCTGGCAAACAGCTGATGCTGCCCGAAACGTAAATTCAGCGTATGAAAACCCCACTTTCCTGGGAGCCACAGACCTTCACCTGGTAAGCAGTATAGCAGCCAATGATATGGGTGATGCTACGGTTGGTGTAACGGAAGATATTGATGGCGATACCCGTTCTGCTACCACACCTGATATTGGTGCAGATGAATTCACTCCACCCAGTTGTTTACCTTCAACTATGTTGAGCGCATCCAATCCTACCGGAAGTTCTATCGATCTGGATTGGGTAGCTGGTTCAGGAACGGACTTCAATATTGAATATGGAGCTCCAGGATTTACCCCCGGAACCGGTGCAGGAATTGTAGTTAGTAATGTGGGTAACCCGCCTTACACTTTAAACAGTCTGAGTCCCTTAACTCAGTATGATTTCTACGTTCAGGATATATGCGGTACCAGCGGTACTTCACCATGGTCTGCAGTAGCAAGTTTTATGACAGGCTGTGTAAATGCTTTGAGTGGAGTTTATACCATTGACGCTTCATTACCTACCGGTGGAACCAACTTTGCGAGTTTTGTAGAAGTTGCTACAGAGCTTAACCAGTGTGGTATAAGTGGGCCTACAACTTTTAATGTAGCACCAGGAACTTACAATGAGAACCTTGCATTAGGTGATATTCTCGGAACAAGTTCTTCCAGTACCATTGTTTTTAATGGAGGAAGCGCTGCAAGTGTAACTCTTACCTATTCTTCAACTGCCGATACCGGTACAGTTTACCTCAATGGTACAGACTATGTTACCATTAAGAATATGACTATTGAGAACACAAGTACTTCTGATGGTTGGGGTGTTAAGCTTCAGAGTTCAGCAGATTTCAATACCATTGATAGCTGTGTGATCAATATGCCTGTAACTGCCACTGCCGATATTGTAGGTATTGCCAGTTCAGATAATATTTCCACTTCTACTACGGCTGGAACCAATGCCAATAATTTGACGGTTTCAAACTGTAGTATATTTGGAGGAGATATAGGTATCCGCTTAACCGGTGGTACTACCAGTCTTACCGCAGACACGGGTAATGTTATTACCAATAATACCTTCCTTTACCAGGATGACCATGCTATAGATGCCGATGGTATTGCGAAATTTATAATCAGCAATAATCACATTGATAGCCTGGTAAATTCAAATGGTGATGCGATCTACCTGATTGATGTTGATGATTTTGAGATCTCAGGTAACTTTATGATCTCTCCTGATTACGGTATGTATATCAATGATGCCAACGATGGGACAGGAACTACGGTTCGGTCCAGGGTAATCAATAACATGGTTATATCAACATCTGACTATGCTATCTACCTCAATGATGCTGAAGAAGTGGATGTATTCCATAACTCCACTATAGGTGAGCCAGGTATTGCTATAAATGATCAGGTGAATCTGGATATCAGGAACAACATTTTTACTTCAACTGCTGATTTTGCCTTTGAGTCTTTTGATGCGTTGGGTACCGGTGATGTGATTGATTATAACGTGTATTATTCACAATCAGCTACCGCCTTTGATATAGGTGTTAATGTTTATAGTGATCTTGCTGCATGGCAGGCAGGTGATGCTACACGCAATGTAAACTCCTTTGAAGGTAACCCTGTGTTTGCCGGTGCTTTAGACTTACACGTAAGCGGAGCCATTGCTGACAATCAGGGAGACAATTCAGTTGGTATTGCAGTGGATATTGATGGTGATAGCCGTCCTTCTGCCGGTTCTACTACTGTAGATATTGGAGCAGATGAATTTGACGGCATACAGGATGATATTGCCCTTCTGGAGATTATCGAACCCACTAATGGTTCATGTGGTGACAGTACTACCGTAGTTGGTGTAGTGCTGCAAAACCAGGGAGCTCTGTCTGCTACAGGCTTTACTATTGACGCAAACATTAGTGGTGCAGTTACACAAACCCTGAGTACTACCTACTCAGCGGTTCTCAATAGCCTGGCGGTGGATACGGTGTATTTGTCATCCATTAATACAGTAGCGGGTGGTATTTATACTATTCAGGTAATCAACACTTATGCTGTTGACCAAGAGTCCGCAAATGACACGCTGGAAATTACGGTTGAACTGAACAGTATTCTGGCACCTGTGCCTACTGCTTCTGCTGACACAGTGTGCGAAGGGCAGACTACTACCTTATACTTCCCGGCCAATAATGATGGAAATTTCTATTGGTTAACAACAACCGGTGATACCATTGATACCATCGACAGCCTGTTGGTTGGACCTATTGGTGCAAACGACACTACTTTCCAATTGGCAGGAGAGGGTACGGTAAAGTATAATGTGGGCCCTGTGGATAATTCCATAGGAACTGCCGGAAACTTTACGAATCCCGGTGTTCAGCAATTGTTCTTTACGGCTCTTCAAACAGTAACTATTGATAGCTTTGCTGTGTATCCTAATGCTGCCGGTAATGTGGTTGTTAATCTTAACGATCTAAGCGGAACGGTGCTGCAGACTACTACAGTAGCGGTTACTACTACCGGAAAGACCATGATCCCTGTAGGATTTACAGTTCCCCCGGGATCGTATGAATTAGACGGTGGAGGTTCTACCACGGGAGGATTATCCAGAAACAGTACTGGTGCAAGCTATCCCTATTCTGTACCCGGTATTCTTGATATAACCGGAAACAGTTTTGGTACTGCGTACTACTATTACTTCTATGACTGGCATATTTCAACCGGAGGTTGTCCTAAGCCCAATGGTACTATTACTATTCAAAGTTCAGCTGCACCGGTAGCGGCATTCACCAATGTGATAAATGCTGCTACGCCTACTGATCAAACCGTTGATTTTGATGCGTCAGGATCTGCTGGTGGAAATCTCACTTATTCCTGGGATTTCGGAGACGGTTCTCCGTTAGTAAATGGTGTAAACCCAAGTCATGTATACACTACCAACGGTTCGTTCACAGTTACTTTAACGGTTAGCAACGGTTGTGGGTCAGATGTGCTTACCAATACTATTACCACATCCGGTATTAGTTTGGAAGAGAACCTGATTAGCCAGAGTCTGGATATTTATCCAAACCCGACTAATGGTACACTCAATGTATCTTTTGAAACCCAAGGTTCAGAAGCTGCTACCCTTACTATTATGGATCTGACCGGAAAAGTGATTTTCCAAACAGAAACTGGTAATCTGAATGGCCGTTATGATGATCAGTTGAATATTTCCAAACTGGCACGCGGTACGTATATGTTGCGTATTGAAAACGGTGATATGACTGCTGTTCGCAGGATTATCAAGCAATAAAGATGATTATTTGAGATAATTTCTCAAATATGATATAGTTAAAAGCCCTGCGCCATGCGTGGGGCTTTTTCTTTATATCATGTAGTTAGTTTTTTCTTTTGGTGGGGGAGGAAAACGGTGAATCCTTGACATTGGCCGGGGATTTTCGTAATTTAGCGCTCTTAGCCTATTGATAATTAACCATTTAAAATTAAAAATTGAAAAAAATACTATTAGCAGTTGGAATTATGGTGTACTGTTTATCAGCACAGTCACAAACTCCGGAATTAATTTATTACAACTTTAATAAAGGAACCACGGTAGAGAACCTGGCTACGTCACCCGTAGGTACCAATCCGGTTACTGTACCCGGTGGTTTGAGCGTATGCTGTAACGGTTTTAAAGGTACTAACGCTTTGAGTGGTAACGGAGCCGGTTCCACTTCAGGTAACGTAGTGAATACCGGGTGGAACACCGTAATCAGAGGAAGTTTCACGGTGGCTTTTTATATCTCCGCTGTAGATAGCCTTAGTACAACACCATACTATCTGTTTGGAGATGCCGGGGCCAATGGTTTTGGATGTTCTATAGACGGAAAAAAGGGTATGTTGACGCTCCACGGACCGTTTGGAGGTGCTGTTGTTGATGGGTTGGATGATGGGCAGCCTCATATGATCCATTTAGTATATGATTCTATATTGAATCAGCTGGATAAGTATGTGGACGGATATAAACAATTTCCAAGCGCACATTATTCTTACCCCCACTTCAATATAACGGGAAGCGGATTAACCATAGGCGGTTACTCCACCAACAATGGTCTAAAGGGAATCATAGATGAATTTCGCTGGTACAATCGCGCCTTATCGGGCAGTGAAATAGCCGCTACCTGGGATCAGCACCTGGCATGGCAGGGAAATTGTCAGGTCTTCTCGAATGTGGAGAGCGACAGTGTCAATACTAATGGTATAGAAGTTACCTGGACGCCCGGAAGCGGAAATACTTCATTTTACCTGGAATACGGACCCAGGGATTTTACCCAGGGCAACGGTACCACTATTACCGGCACGCAGCCTCCTGTATATATCAGCGGGCTGAATCCCGATACGGAATATGATATTTACCTTGGTGAGATATGTAATAGCGGAGTGGATTCCGTTTATTTTTCGGATCCGGTATTGGTTAAGAAAACCGCTGCTATTTGCTTCCCGGTTAATTCTGTGACGCTCAATAGCGCTACCACTTCAAGTGCTATTATTGATATTAGTGCACCCGAAAACTTTTTTGATTATGAGATTGGGCCGACCGGTTTTACACCGGGAACAGGAACTACCGGTTCAGGAGGTACTCCTTTAACTATAAGCGGGTTGAACGCTCAAACCGATTATGATGTATACGTTCGTTCCAATTGTACGACTAATGGCAATGGGGTTTCTTCAGTATGGGTAGGCCCTTTCCAGTTTCGTACGCTCTGTGCCTCTCCCGGCCCGGTGACTCTTCCCTTTGTAGAAGATTTTGAAGGAGCCACCGGAACCTATATAGGTAATACGCTCGCTGCACATTGCCGTCCTGAGGTAAACTGGAGTTTCGAAACCGATCAGCCGAATTATGGCCGCCTGCGTTTTGACAGGTTCTCCAACAGCGGATCTAAAGGAGCTACCATGGATGTTGATGTACCTGATAGAGCGGTAAACAACCTGATCGGTACCATCAATATGTCCAATTACGACACCTCATCCGCTAATTTCATTTTATTGAAATTTAGTCATGTGAGTCACGGTGACGATCCTGGCCCGGAGGATAGTGTATGGATACGTGGAAGCCATACCGACCCCTGGATCGGTGTGTATGATCTGTACGCCAATCAGGTGAACGGTACTTATGTACAGGCTCAGGATATCAACCTGAAGTACATTCTGAAAAATGCCGATCAAAACTTCTCGAGTACCTTCCAGTTACGCTTTGGACAGGCAGACGATGGCCTGGCAAGTTCACCGGCAGGAAATGATGGCCGTACCTTTGACGATATTGTGATCGAAGAAGTAAGCTGTTTTGATCCCACCGCCTTTGCTGTGGATACGCTTACTTCCAATAGTGCTACCCTATCGTTTGACGCTGTAGGTGATGACTACGAAGTAGAGATAGGAGCTTGCGGTTTCATGCAAGGTATGGGCACCCTGTCTACCGGTACAGAGCCACTAACGGTTACCGGTTTGAATTCCGGCACTTGTTACGATGTATATTTCAGGAGAATTTGTGGTGGAGCCTGGATAGGGCCTTACCAAATGCGTACACCCTGCGCAGTCCCCGGTCCCGTGATCCTGCCCCTGGCGGAAGATTTTGAAGGAGCCAGCGGAACCTTTATTGGCAATACCCCTTCTGCGTATTGCCGTCCTGGTGTGATTTGGAGTTTCGAAACCAATCAGCCAGATCATGGCCGTCTCCGTTTTGATAGCTTTTTCAACAACGGTTCCAAAGGAGCTACCCTGGACCGGAATATGGCAGGTCATCCTCAGTCGGGAAACTTCCTGATCGGCACCATCAATATGTCCAATTACGATACCTCTTCGGCTAATTTTTTTGTGCTGAGTTTTTTCCATAACAGTCATGGTAATGGGCTTCTCTCAGCGGATAATGTATGGGTTCGGGGAAGCGATACCGATCCCTGGATCGTTATTCCAGACCAGTTTGCCGACCAGATCCATGGAACCTTTGTGGAGAATAAAAATATCAGACTGAAGAATATACTGAAGTCAGCCAACCAAAATTTCTCCAGCACCTTTCAACTTCGCTTTGGACAAAGGGGTTCTTCTACCGCTGCATCACTCAGCGGGGCTGATGGCCGTACGTTTGATGATATCCTGATTGAGGAAGTGAGCTGTTTGGAGCCCACCGGCTTTACAGCCAGTAATATTACGGACACAAGTGCCACTCTTGTATTTGACAATACCGGTGATAACTATGAAGTGGAGGTAGGCTCTTGTGGTTTCACGCAAGGTATGGGTAGCCTGTCTTCCGGTACAGAGCCCTTAACGGTTACCGGTTTAATACCGGATGCTTGCTATGATGTGTATGTCCGCATAGATTGTGGTATAAAAGGTTTTTCCAATTGGGCAGGCCCTTACCAGTTTTCTACATCCTGCACCACTCCCAGCCCTGTGACCCTTCCCTTTACGGAAGATTTTGAAGGAGCCAGTGGAACTTTCATTGAAAATAAACCTAATGCGTATTGTCGCTCCGAAGTGAACTGGAGTTTCGAAACAAATGTACCTGATTATGGACGTTTGCGTTTTAGTAATTTCTCCAATAACGGTTCCAAAGGAGCCACCCTGGATCGGACTACAGGAGGTATCCCTCAGCCGGAAAACTACCTGATTGGCACCATCAATATGTCCAATTACGATACCTCCTCAGCTAACTTCTTTGTGTTGAGCTTTTTCCATAACAGTCATGGTGAAGATGCTCACCCATTGGATAGTGTATGGATCAGAGGAAGCCATACCGATCCCTGGATTGGAGTGTATGATCTGTTTGCCAACCAGTTGGACGGCACTTTTATACAGGCTCAGGATATTGAACTGAAGAATATACTCAAGGGTTCCAATCAAAACTTTTCTACTACCTTTCAGTTGCGCTTTGGTCAGCAGGATTTTAGTAGAGCTACCTCCCTCACAAGCTGGAGTGGACGGACCTTTGACGACATCCTGATTGAGGAAGTAAGCTGTCTGGATACCACCGGCTTTGCTACCAGTAATGTTACCGCCACCAGTGCAAACCTCACATTTGACAATACCAGTGATGACTATGAAGTAGATTATGGGCTCTGTGGTTTTATTCAAGGTACGGGTACCCTGTCTTCCGGAACAGAGCCATTAACGATTACCGGTTTGAATTCCGGCACTTGTTACGATGTATATGTACGCAAAGATTGTGGCTCCGGAAGCTTTTCCAGCTGGGTAGGCCCTTTCCAATTTCATACGCCTTGCACCGCTCCCGTTGCTGTAACCCTTCCCTTTACGGAAGATTTTGAAGGAGCCAGCGGAACCTATATCGGAAGTAACCCTGGTGTCTATTGCCGTCCTGAAGTGAGCTGGAGTTTCGAAACCAATCAGCCTGCTTATGGCCGTCTTCGTTTTGATAAATTCACACACACCGGAACCAAAGGAGCTACCCTCGATCGTAATTCAGCAGGTAATCCCCTGGCGGCAAACTACCTTGTCGGTACCATCAATATGTCCAATTACGATACCTCATCCGTCAATTTCATCCTTTTGAGTTTTTTCCAGAATGATCACTTCGATGATTTCCATCCTAAAGATAGTGTATGGATACGGGGAAGTGATACCGATCACTGGATCGGAATTTACGATTTGTTTGCCAACCAGAAATCAACCTTTACTCAGGCACGGTATATTCACTTGAAGGATACTCTGAAAGCAGCCCATCAAAACTTCTCAAGCACTTTCCAGTTGCGTTTTGGACAAGAGGGCGATCATGCTGCTTCATCACTGAGTGGAATGGAAGGCCGGACGTTTGACGATATCCTGATAGAAGAAGTAAGCTGCTTAGACCCCATTGGCTTTGTAGCCAGTAACGTTACGGCCACCAGTGCAAGCCTAACGTTTGATAATACCGGTGATGACTATGAAGTAGAATATGGACTCTGTGGTTTTACGCAAGGAAGTGGTATGGCTGCTTCCGGTACAGAACCTATTTCTTTGAGTGGTTTGAATGCAGCTAGTTGTTATGATGTATATGTACGCAGGGACTGTGGCTCCGGAGACTTTTCCGGTTGGGCAGGCCCTTTCCAGTTTCAAACCCCCTGTACCGCTCCCGTTGCTGTAACCCTTCCCTTTACGGAAGATTTTGAAGGAGCCAGCGGAACCTACATTGGCAGTATACCTGGTGCACATTGCCGTGCTGAAGTGAGCTGGAGTTTTGAAACCGACAGACCTGATGAAGGCCGTCTCAGTTTTGATCCCTATTACACCATGATGTCCAAAGCAGCTATCCTGGATGCAAAATCAGAGGGTAGTCCTCATAGGTTGTCGGAGAACTACCTGACCGGTACCATCAATATGTCCAATTACGATACCTCTTCGGTCAACTTCTTCCACTTGAGCTTTTTTCACCGTAGTTTTTACAACGATCCTGCTCTAACGGATAGTGTATGGATTAGAGGAAGCGATACCGATCCCTGGATTGGTGTGTATGACCTGCTTGCCAACCAGGTGAACAATGTTTATGTTCATGCCCAATATATTGATCTGAATGACATACTTAAGAGTGCCAGTCAAAACTTCTCCAGCACCTTCCAGTTGCGCTTTGAGCAAAAGGGCTATCTTCCCTATGTAACCCTCGGTTTAACGAATGGCCGTGCGTTTGACGATATCCTGATTGAGGAAGTAAATTGTATGGATACCATCGGGTATACAGCCGGTAACATTACAGCAAACGGTGCAATGGTTACATTCAATAATACCGTTGATAACTTCGAGGTAGAAGCGGGTACTTGTGGTTATACACCTGGAACCGGAACGGCCTTTACAGGTACAGGATCTATCAGCGTTACTGGCCTGATGGAGAACACTTGCTATGATGTGTATGTACGCAGAGATTGTGGTGTCAGAGGATTCTCCGACTGGGTTGGTCCTTATACCTTTACCACCCTTTGTGATACAATAGTTGCTCCTTACCTGGAAGACTTTGAAAACTTTACCCCGGGATTCTTTGATGGAAATGAAAACTGTTTGAATATCAGTTCCGATGATCCGGGCATTACCAATACCGGTTACTCTTGGGAAGTGCGGAATACGACCTCTCCCGGTTCCGGTACCGGTCCGGATATGGATAATACTCTTGCCCCCGCTACGGGTGGTAAGTTTGTAACGGCAGACGCAAACGGATCAGGCGCAGGAGATGAAACCAGTTTATTGACCCCCATGTTGGATATTACAGGATTGAGTACTCCCGAACTGGGATACTACTACCATATGTATGGAACACAGATGGCCGACCTGCACGTGGATATATGGGATGGATCGCAGTGGTTGCCGGATCAGCACCTGATCACCGGTGCACAGAATACCAGCTCGTCTGATCCTTATAACGATACCACCCTGGATTTGAGTACCTATAATACCGATGCTATTCAGATACGTTTCCGCGTAAGCTCCAACGGCTGTTGCAACGGTGATGTGGCGATTGATGATATCCGTATTGATGGTCAACCTATTTGCCCAGACCCCTCCAATTTGGGAGCTACCAACATTACAGCTTCTTCAGCGAATCTATTCTGGACGGGCGGAGGAGCCGCAGATTGGAATGTGGAATACGGTCCCACCGGTTTCAGTTCAGGCTCAGGTACTTATTTGTCTTCCACCAACGATACATTAACGGTAACCGGCTTGACTCCGGGTACGCAGTATGATTTCTATGTACGTGATAGTTGCGGTATGGGTGATATGTCTTTATGGGTAGGCCCATTTTCATTCAGCACCCTTACTTGTCCAGATCCTTCCAATTTAGGCGTCACCAATTTATCTGCAAGCGGTGCTGATCTGTACTGGACGGGCGGAGGAGCCGCGGATTGGAATGTGGAATACGGTCCCACCGGTTTCAGTTCAGGCTCAGGTACCTATTTATCTTCCACCAACGATACATTAACGGTAACCGGCTTGACTCCGGGTACGCAGTATGATTTCTATGTACGTGATAGTTGCGGTATGGGTGATGTGTCTTTCTGGGTAGGACCATTTTCATTCAGTACCCTTCCTGTTCCAGGTGCCGTAACCCTTCCAATTACCTTAAACTTTGGAGGAGCCAGTGGAACCTACACGGGAAATACGCCTAATGTGTATAGTAATTCTGAGGCGATCTGGAGTTTTGTGACAAACCAGTCATATGGACGTATAGCCTTTGGCACTTTTACTTATAATGGAACCAATGGAGTAACCCTTGATGCAGTTTCTGATGGACAACCTGAAGCATCAAATGAACCCCTAAACTACCTGATCGGAAGTATTGATATGTCTGATTACGACACTTCCGCAGCCCACTTTTACGTATTGAGTTTTTATCATAACAGTCACGGGGATGAAATTCATCCTGCGGATAGTGTATGGATTCGGGGAAGCGTAAATGATCCCTGGATTGGCGTGTACGACCTGTTTGCCAATCAGGTAAACGGAACTTTTGTACACGCACAAAATATCGACCTGAAGAATATACTGAGGGCAGCGGATCAAAACTTTTCCAGCACCTTCCAGTTGCGCTTTGGCCAGCAAGATAACACCGCGGCTACCTCCCTTACCGGAGTGGACGGGCGAACGTTTAATGATATCATGATCGGGGAAGTAAGTTGTCTTGAGCCGGTGCATTTTACTACAGACACGCTTACATCTTCCGGGGCCACTCTTTCTTTTGATGGTTTTGGAGACAATTATGAAGCAGAGGTGGGGATCTGCGGCTTTACACAGGGTAGTGGTAATGTATTTACCGGAGCAAATACCGTAAGTGTTACCGGTCTTACGGGCAACACCTGCTACGAAGTATATGTACGCAGGGATTGTGGTACCGGAGGCTTTTCCAGTTGGGTAGGTCCTTACACCTTTACCACCCTTTGTAATGCAATAGTTGCTCCTTACCTGGAAGACTTTGAATCGTTTACCCCAGGGCGGTATGATGGAATTGGGGATTGCTGGAGCTTTCAATCCAATAATGCAGGAACTTCGCCCAGTGAAGGGTTCTCATGGGAGGTAAGGAATACTCCCCAGACCACCACTACTGGTACAGGTCCCGATGTGGATCATACGCTTTATCCCAATAGTGGTGGAAAATGGATCCATTCCGATAATTCCGGAGGAGCTTCAGGAGACAGCACTATGCTGATCTCTCCGGTGGTGGATATCTCTGCGTTGACTTCACCCGAGTTGAAATATCACTTTCACAATTTTGCAAGCGCTACTTCCAACTTCAGGCAACCGCTTTACGTGGATATCTTTGATGGAGTAACGTGGAATAATAAGGTACATGAAATTGATTCCATATTCCAGAGCACAGCTACCGATCCCTGGAAGGATACAATCATTGACCTTAGCCCTTACAGCGCCAATGGCCTGGTACAGGTGCGCTTCCGTACTAAAATCACCCGCTCGGCAGATGGCTCTGGTGACATAGCTATAGATGATGTGAGCATCTACAATTCATTGTGTACAGCGCCAACCGCTTTGGATACGGCCAATGTGAACTGTACCAGCGCTGATCTTATTTGGTCCAGCCCGGCAGGTAAGCAATCTCTTGTTGAATACGGTCCAGCCGGCTTTACCCTCGGTACAGGAACCAAAGTGAACTATATAGCTAGTCCTTATACGCTTAGCGGTCTTTCTCCCAATACATCCCATGATTTTTATGTAGCGGATACTTGTGGAAATGATACCAGTGCATGGGTGATGAGTAGCTTCACTACCGCCAGTGAACCTATAGCGGCCGTTTTTACTTTTAATTCCGGAAATCCTACTACAACGGACCTTACGCTTACTTTCGATGCCAGTTCTTCTGTGGGTGCCACTAATTACAGCTGGGACTTTGATGATGGAAGCAGCGGTGGTACGGGTATAAATACGACCCATACCTACACCACCAATGGTGCGTACTATGTAACATTGACCGTTACCGGTCCTTGTGGTACGGCTACCTTCTCAGACAGTGTTACGGTTGCGGGTATTAGTCTTAAAGAAAATACTATTTCCAGCAGCCTGAGTATTTACCCGAATCCAACCAGCGGTACGTTGGATGTATCTTTCGATACCGAAGGTTCAGAAACGGCTACCCTTGCGATTACGGATCTGACCGGAAAGGTAATTTTTCAAATAGAAGCGGGGAATCTGAATGGCCATTATGATGATCAATTGGATATTTCCAAACTGGCCCGCGGAACATATATACTTCGCATAGAAAGCGGCTATTTAATTGCAGTCAAAAGAATTATCAAACAATAAGTAAATAAGAAGAAAGGATGAAGGAGTAAACATCATCTTTCAATAAATAAAAAAGAAGCCCTGCATTATTTAGCGTGGGGCTTTTTAATTTTACACCATGGAGTTAAAGCCCGGAGATAAAGTGGCCTACATTGATGAACCTACTAATGGAAAAGTAAGGGAGGTGAAAGGAAGTGAAGTGCTGGTGGAGCGGGAGGATGGTTTTGAAGAGTGGATAGATGGTTCTCAGCTTATTAAAAGAGGCAAGCTGGAGGTAAAAGAAGTGGTGCAAAAGGATCAATCAACTCCACGTAAAGCCACCCCTTTAAGGCGGGATAAGGTGAATTGCCTGGAGGTGGATCTGCATATCCATGAGTTAGTGGAAACTAAGGGTGGTATGAGTAATTTTCAAATACTTCGCTTACAGATGGATGAGGCGCAAAAAACCATTGAAAAGGCCAGGAGGGGTTTTATTAAAAAAGTTATACTGATACATGGAGTAGGAGAGGGCCGGTTGCGGTCTGAATTACATGAGATGCTCCGTGGTATGGAGAAGATAAACTTTTACGATGCCGATTTTACAAAGTACGGAGCCGGAGCCACAGAAGTAGATATATACTGATGCAAATCGTTTTTTACCCTTAGTTTTGTAGAACGAACAGGCCGCCTTACCGCTCCGGATTTATTCCGGGGAGGAAAGTCCGGACAACAAAGAGCACCGTGCTTCGTGAAAACGGAGGAAATTCCGGTTAAACCGGAGTTGCCAGAAAGTGCCGCAGAAAATAAACCGCCCCAAACTTGTTTTGGGGTAAGGGTGAAAAGGTGAGGTAAGAGCTCACCGTTTGCATGGGTGACCAGGCAAGCAAGGTAAACCTCGCGGGTTGAAATGTCATGTATACCGGGGCAGTTACATGAAAATGTAATGAAAGGGCTGCTCGCCTGATCCCGGAGGGTAGGCAGAAACAGATAAATGGTAAGGCTCCGGTTTTCCGGAGACAGAATCCGGCTTACAGGCCTGTTTTTTTAAAAAAGAAATGTTTAGAAGGTACCGTAGCATAGTAAAAGAAGAAGGGTGGAAAGGCCTTATCCGAAAAGAAGGATGGAAGGTAGGTGTACTGCTCTTTATGTTCTTTCTGATTAAAGGTCTGATATGGCTGGCTGTGTTTTATGGTCTTTTTGAACTCATTGCAGAATAAAACTAAAAACCCCCGCTTTTGGCGGGGGTTTTTAGTTTTATTTATACAAAACAGATATAAACTAGCCTTCAATCTGGGCTACCTCTACCTCCTCTTCAAATTCCTGTAAATAGCGTTCAGCCTCTAACGCACCTTTACAACCTGAACCAGCTGCAGTAATAGCCTGACGATAGGTTTTATCCTGTGCATCACCGGTGGCAAATACACCAGGTTTATTGGTAGTAGCGGTGCCGGGTTTGGTTTTGATATAACCTATTTCATCCATATCCAGCTGGCCCTTAAAAATATCAGTATTGGGTTTATGGCCAATGGCTACAAAGAAACCCTGAGCCGGAACCACCGATTCCTCACCGGTTTCGTTATTCTTTACCCGTACGCCATCAACGGTTTTTTCACCTAAAACCTCAAGCGTTTCAGTATTAAAAAGTACTTCAATGTTTGGTGTATTCATGACCCGGTCTACCATAATCTTGGAAGCCTTAAAATGATCTTTACGCACCAAAACGGTAACCTTGGGACATAATTTAGATAAGTATGTGGCTTCTTCGGCTGCCGAATCTCCACCACCTACTACCACTACTTCCTGACCCTTAAAGAAGAAGCCATCACATATAGCGCAAGCCGATACGCCATGCCCCATCATCTTTTTCTCAGACTCTAAACCCAGGTATTTGGCAGAAGCACCCGTAGCAATAATCACGGTTTGGGCTTTTATCTGTATGGACTCATCAATGGTTAGTGTATGATATTCTCCGGGTATATCACTTAATTCCGTTTTTGTTACCAGGCCAAAACGAATGTCAGTACCAAAACGCTCAGCCTGTTTTTTCAGGTCTTCCATCATTTCCGGACCCATTATGCCATCCGGGTATCCGGGAAAGTTCTCCACATCTGTAGTGGTGGTAAGCTGCCCACCAGGCTCTAAACCCGTATAAATAATCGGACTAAGGTTAGCCCGTGAAGCATAAATGGCAGCGGTATATCCTGCTGGCCCGGTTCCTATAATTACACACTTGTGTTTTTCCATAATAATATCTATCCATCCAAAATTAAGAAGTACAAAGGTAAAAGTTTAAAGGGTAAACCTAAAGGTCAAAAGGCATAGCTGATGAAGGTATCATCATTTTTTAATAATTGAGATTAATGTTTACATTTGCAGCCCTCAAAACGGGATGTAGCTCAGTTGGTAGAGTGCACGTCTGGGGGGCGTGAGGCCGCAGGTTCAAGTCCTGTCATCCCGACATCATGGGACTTTCTTCATTTACTGAGGAGAGTCCTTTCTTTTTATACACGCTCCACATAGCTTTGGTATAGATAAAATGGTCACGAGGGGTATGTTGATGAATTTATCGGAGCCTCAACGGTGAGAAAAAAGTTTGATTGGGTAAGAGACAATTCACAATAACCATTGCTTTTTCCAATACCTGCCATCTGACCATTCGCCTCTTGGCAAAACTTACATTGGCGAAGTTTATCGGAGTGTAAATCACTTTTATTCATCTGAAAATCAACTTAGGGTAAAGGCTGACTTAAATTTCGTTTTTTTGCTACATAGCCCAATATAACAAGGGTAGCTAAATTTCCTTAACCAATGAATTTAAAGACTATACTGCAAAATGTAGTTTTTCTTATTGCGTTTGCCGTTTTAGGTATTGCTTTTAACTTTCACGAAACAAGCTTTTTAGAACCATCAGGCCTGCATTTGTGGCGTCAGGCGGATTGCCTTTCGTTTACTATTAAGTATATGGAAGGGAACTCCTTTTGGGAACCGGAGCTTCATAACCAACTGGCCATGCAAAGCACCGAAGGGTACAGCGTAGGTGAGTTTCCGGTGGTGTATTACGTTATAGGAAAGGTATGGTCATTTACCGGTAAACGTATTGTTCTGTACCGTTTGTTTATGCTGGGCTTTTTCTTTTTAGGCTTGTGGGCACTCTTCAGAACGTTTATTCAATTGGGCTTTCATTGGCTGGTTAGCCTGCCGGCATCGCTCTTATTACTGGCATCTCCCTTTTTTGTGTACTATGCGAATGGTTTCCTGCCTAACTCCATCGCTATTTCATTGGTTTTTATAGCTTGGTTCTTTACAGTACGTTATGGCAGGCAAAAACGGTTCTACTTCTTTATTCTGGCTTGCGTTTTCTTCACATTAGGTGCTCTCCTAAAAATAACGGCCGCTATAAGCTTTATAGCATTAACAGGAGCCTTGGTGCTCTACGCTCTGTTCTTAAGAAAACGTAAAGTTGATTACCTCATGGCCTTTATGAACCGAAAGGTATGGGTAACTCTTTTACTTAGCGTGGCAGCTATAATAGGCTGGTATATGTATGCACGTTATTACAATGATCTTCATCAGGGCTATTTTACCTTTAACTACGCTTCCCCTTTGTGGGAAATGAGCAATGAGCAAATAGATCACGTCCTGCGGGAAATAGAATTGCTTTGGCTGGATCAGATTGTGGCTCCTGACCTGCTTACCTTCCTGGAGATAAGCTTGCTTATTAGCGTAGCGTTCTTTTTGAAAATACCCCTGGCCTTACGCTTGCTCCTGCCTTTGCTGGTAATTGGAATAGCCTCTTATGGTGCTCTTTGGTTTAAGTTGCTTGAACCGCATGATTATTATTGGACAGACGCTATGATATTGGTGCCGTTTTTTGCCTGTAGCCTCATGTACATGATCAGGGCTTTTCGATTCCCAATAGATGTGTTTATAACGGGCATCATACTGTTCTATACGGCTTACACCGGCATAAATTACAGCATTGAAAAAGTTGAAGAGCGCTTTTACGGTTGGTGGCAAAGTATAGATGAGGTCAGCAGGCCTTTAACAGGTATTACTAATTACCTGGACTCAATAGGTGTTAGCCCGGAGGCGAGTGTTATCTCATACCCTGATAAAAGTTACAACAGCAGTCTTTATTTTATTCGCAGAAACGGCTGGACTGAGATTAATGATCTTAGTTCGGCTGACGCGCTTTTGGACAAGGTAAATAAGGGCGCTGATTATTTGGTGCTAAGCAAAGAAGGAGGCAGGGCCATCCCTCCTTATTTTACCATACCAAGCCAGAAAAAGATAGGCGCGTATGGAGAGGTAGAGATATATAAATTGTCTCCCGGATTTTTATATGATTTTGAAGTAGCAGCCGGTGCACCCCAATGGTTGGTAGATCACCGTGTGGACAGCGTAGCACTTACAGGTACGTATTCACTTGGTAGTGCCGGTGAAGAATTCATAGCTGAAACAGAGCTGAAATCATTAAGACCGGGAAGCAGGGTAGAGGTTACAGTTTGGGTTAAAACTTCAGGTAAAAATTTCTCCATCCCGGTAATACAGTCGCTGGAAGGGAAGCTGGCCTACCAGCAGGAACGGTTTATTATAAAGAACCACAAGGGTTGGCAATTGATGAAACAGGAGTTGGTAATTACCGAAGATATAGCCCAAAAGGGAGTTAAGGTCTTTCTATGGAACCCGGCCGGGGTTCCGGTAAATTACGATGATTTTCAGGCGCGTGTATTCACACCTGAAAATGGTTTTACACTGAATTTTGAGCAGGAGAAAGACGCGCCTGCCTGGACATGGGGTAAAACGTCCGATTCCGTAGCTTTTTCTGGAAATTATGCCCTTAACATCACACCAGAAGATGCATATACAGGTGAAACAAAACTGACCACATTAACAGCAGGTACCCATGTTAAAGCGCAGGTGTGGGTATACGGAATAAATAAGCCAGAAGCTATTCCGGTAATCCAATCCATAGAAGCAGGTTTGGCGTTTAAACAGGAGTGGATAAGCTTGGAAAAGAAAGGAAACTGGCATTTGATGCAACAGGAACTTATTTTAGATGCAGCAATGGCCCAGGAGGGTATTAAGGTTTTCCTGTGGAACCCTGCTCATAGATCTATTTTACTGGATGACTTTTCCGTGGAAGTAATTAAGCCTTAAATAGAATTGATTCAGCCTTCTTTTAGAAATAACGAATCATAGAAATGATAGCTGAGCCCCATGCCCTCTTGGAAACATCTATGGTATTGAACACTCTGTTACACATAAGTAAGAGACCGGACTGATAGCTGACACGGGTTTTTGAGATATGTTATACTTATTAAATGGGAAAGGTATAAATGCCGCTTTCAACTAAACTTTTTGGATAGCCCCCAGGCTAAGTAAATAGCAAATTATCTGAAAACCACTTAAGGTTTCTGATCCGGCCGCATCGGGGAGATCTTTAATTTGCACGGTTTCTTCCATATTCCATTTTTTCAGGCTTTCTATGAGGGAAGGCTCATCAGGCCATTTAATACGATGGCCACGTGCATATACAATCACTTGCCCTTGGTACGTATAAAAAGGCATCGGAAAAGGTTTTTTCAATTTCCAAAAAGTCAATGATTCTACATTTTCCACCTTGTGATTGGTTTGAGATGGGGTGTAAAAACCACCATTACTCTCCAGCTTCATAATGTGTTCCCGGGCAGCTCTTCGCAAAGGGTCATCTAAAGAAACCACATTTATCAGGGCTTCTTCAGCCTTAGAGAGATTACGAAAAGGGAGGGTTGATAAGGGGTGAGAACCTTTATCATCAGCCATTAGTTCCTCAATTGCAGTTGCCATTTTGAGTTTTAATTGTGCCTGCGGAGCATTCAGGAAATCCAGCACCATACTAATGGAAAAATCACCCGTATGACCAATGTGATACACATCAGACGGTATGCACATCATGTCACCGGGTTCCAGTTCATGCGGTATGGCGGTATCCATCAGTTCATCTGGCGGATAGGCAATGCTGTTATTGGAAATACGCTGGTAATCTTCCGTTTTCCAGGTGTAAAAGGTCTTTTTGGCCGGACCAATATGAAAGAGTAAGCCTTCTTCACCCTTATTTTCTTTGTGCACACCAAAAGGTGTGAATCCATAATTCCCCACAAAAAAGAGCAATCCAAGCCCTCCGGTGGGCAGGCCGGCTGTTTGTAAAAGAGGTTTCAGGAAACCGGCCATGTAAACCATTAACTCCGGGCTATACGTCTGAATATCATTCAGGATAATGCCGAATTTTTTACCTTCAAACACCCGCTTACCCCATTCTTCCAGGCTTTCATCATCCCGAGGAGGGTTTTCCATCAAAGTATGGGTGGCCTCGTAATCACGCTGCTGGTCAATAAAAACCTTTAAACCCAAATGACCCTGACCTTGCCTGGCAAAATCCTGAAAAACCCTTTTGTAACAATTATTCAAAAAAAGCAGATCCTCCGCAGGGATCATTGACTTTTGGCAAAGAGGCTTGGACATACCCTTGGTATGCGTCCATGCTTCATTCCAGCGATTGGTTTGCATATGCGTACAATTATCAGAGGTAAATATAGTATGCTTGAATGTGGGCTGCACAGAATGTTGGTAAGTTGCTGTTTTAATTGAGCGGATCAAGCCCCGGTAATATCGGACAGTATGCTCACTGCTTCTTCCATCTCATCCTCCGTCATACTGGCAAAGCCCAAACGGGTATGTGCCTTACCATTTACTATATAGTTTGTGCCCGGTACCAGGTGCAAACCTTTCTGAAGCGCTCTTTCCCGTAAAAGAGGATAGTCCACTTCAGGATTTACACGGGCCCAAAAGGCTAATCCACCTTGGGGTTTTTGCATCTCAAAAAGCTCAGGTACTTTAGTCTGGAGTAAGGTATAGGCATGATCTCTCCGCTGCCTGTATGCCTTACGTGCTTTGCGGATGGCTTTCTCTACAGTTCCTTCTTTTAGCAATAATTCAAAAGCAGCTTCCTGTACTGTATCCCCCTGCCGGTCTATCAATTTACGCCACCGGCAGGCATTTTCAACAATGGCGGGAGGACCGGCCAGGAAACCAATGCGCAGGGCAGGAGACAGGCTTTTGGAAAAGCCTCCGCAATAAATAACAGGCGCTTGCGGGTCCAGGCTTATAATGGGCAGGGTAGGACTCTTATCGTAATGAAAATCAAAATCGTAATCGTCCTCCAGGATGATGAAGCCGTGCTCTTTAGCAAGCCCCAGCAGTTGCAAACGTCTTTCGGCAGGCATGCTAACCGCGGTGGGATGGTGGTGGTGTGGGGTAACATACACCATTTTAACACGGTGTTTTTTAAGTATAGCAATCAGGTCATCCACGATCAAACCCCGATCATCTATACCAAGTGGGATCACCTTTAGGCCACAAGCTGTAAAAGTTTCCTGCATAAGGTGATAACCGGGCTTTCCCATAGCTACGGTATCGCCCGGCTGAAGAATGGTTTTAACGGCCAGGAAAAGGCCCATAGTAGAGCCCCGGGTAATCATGATCTTGCGATGCTCAAAATTAATGCTACGGGTATTTTGTAAATACGCCTGTAGCCTTATGAGCAGTGGAGCATAACCAGCCAGATCATGATATAACAACAATTCTTTTCCAGGTGTTTGGCGCAATATAGTGGAGTAGGCTCGGGCCAGTTCCCGGTGTGGTATAAAACGGTGATCAGGGTAGCCATCATTAAAGCTCAGGCGGGTGTAATCTTGTTTTAGAGGTTTAATATTGACCTCAGGAAAATGCATTTCGGAGATGGAAAAAGGGTGAGTAGCAGAAGGTGTGTGTAACCGGTATACCGGTAGATCCTCATTCACAAAACAACCCCTTTTCTCTTGCTTATTAATCCAGCCTTCAGCTTCCAGTTCTTCCAGTGCACGTAATACAGTAAGACGGTGTACACCTAAATTTTCAGACAATCGATTAACCGTAGGTAACTTTTGTCCACTTGTTAATATGCCCTTGGTTATGAGATCAACAATTCCCTGGCTCACCTTCTGGTGCAGGGCCAGGTTAGATGAGGTAATATCAATGTAGGGTTTTAGGTCAACGTCCATCTGGTCTGTTTTAAAAGTTTATTCTGGTATAAACTAACAGACCTAAAATACGGCAATTTTGAGCAAATATTTTATGTATGGATAAAGAATTAAAACCCTCACGTTTGGCCAACCGGGCCACGGATGATCCCCAAAAAATCAGAGAAGCTTTAGAGGCCAGCTTATTTTGTACCCTTTCTTTTGCCAAGGGCAGAAAAGCTCTATCTATTCCTACCGGTTTTTGCCTGCAAGGTGATTCCCTTTATGTGCACGGCTCTGTAAAAAGTCATTTTTTGATGGAGGCTAAAGAGCAGGAAGTTTGTATCAGTACTTTTCTTTTTGACGGGTTGGTACTGGCTGGTTCGGCCTTGCACCATTCTGTAAATTATCGTTCCGTACTACTTTTTTCCATGGCAGCAGAAGTGATTGATGAGGATAAAAAAGCCGTTATACTTGAAACCTATACCAACCGTTATGTTCCGGGCCGTTGGGATGAAGTTCGGCCTGCAAATGCAGGCGAACTGAAGGCTACCATGATCTTAGGTTTTGATCTGAAAAAGGCATCCCTTAAACAACGGAGTGGCCCGCCTTCCTTTGATCCGGGTGATTACCGCCCTGGTTTGTGGACGGGTGTTATTCCCGGCAGTACAGCTTGGGGGCAACCTATACCTGATCCGAATAATAAAGAGAAGACTGTCTGCCCAAATTACTTCTGGTAATAAAGTATGGAAGACCTTAAATAAAAATGAATAATTTGCGGGTGCTACTGAAATTTGAGATCCGGGATAATTCCATTCTGCCATTTATTCCATTTGCTGTATTCCCCCAAGGCCCTGTTTTATATAAAGAAAGGAGGTTTAGTCTCTTCAAACAAACAAGAAAATGAGTTCATCATTGGTAAAACATTATTGCAACATCCTTGAAATTACACCTTCCATGCTGAACACCTGGCTCATTGAAATGCCGGATGATGTGGTGCGGCAGAATGAAGGTAGGGATACCTGGTCGCCCATTGAAATTGTGGGCCACCTGATACACAATGAAGAAACCGATTGGCTGCCGCGCATCCGGCTAATTATGGGCTCAGCGGAGGATAAAACCTTTGAACCCTTTGATCGTGAAGGGCAACTTGAACGCTTTAAAGGTCGCAGCCTGGTAGAACTGCTCAATATGTTCAGTAGCTTACGTTTTCGCAATGTCCGGGAAATACGAAAATTGAACCTCAATGAAAATGGCCTGGAAAGAGAAGGTATTCACCCTGATTTTGGTGTGGTGAATTTACGCCAGCTTTTAGCGGCCTACGTGGTGCATGATCAAACCCATATTTACCAAATTGCCCGTTGTGTAAGTTATCCTTTGCGGAATGAGGCAGGGCCGTGGAAAGCGTATTTGAAGATACTGAACCAGAATTATTGAAGGGCCGGAGAAAAATGATCCAGCAAAATCCGCCAGGTCCCGTCTTCCCATATCCATACCAGTGAAAAGCGCGAATCAGATCTAACCACGGACTCTTCATATGTAAAGCTCAGCCTGGAAATCCCTCTTTGCAGATACGCATTACCAATTTTCTGAACTGAAGTACTTTCCAGTTCCCAATCTACACCCCGGCCTTCTATTTTTTTCCAGTAATTACGAATGGCATCACGGCCGGCTATTTCGGTTTGATTACCCACCATCATGGCGCTGTCGCTGTAAAACAGGGCCAGGTCTTCGTGTTTTTGGGATTTAAAAACCATCACCATCCTTTGTAGTCGGTCTTCAATGGGATGTGTCTCAACAGAGATTTTAACCGGTGGTATGCCCTGGTGTAGCCATTGCAGTACATTCAGCAGAAAACGAGCATTATGCGGAGCATGCGGACTGTTAAATCCAACTTTAAACTGTTCATTGGCAATTTGGGCGGTGAGCATGGCTGCTTCTCCGAAAACGGCTATGCGGCCTTGGCCATATTCCATCAACGCGGCCTGAGCGTATCCCTTCAGGTCTACCTGCCTGGTGTTAGCATCAAATTCCCAGGCAATTTCCGGCTCACGACTAATGTCTTCCCCTGTAAAGGTCATTAAGGGCTGGCTTTGCTCAGGGTAGCGGAAAGCAGAGCCCATAAAGCTTACCAGGTAAGGTATTTCGGCTGTTACGTTATGTTCCTTAAGCGTTCCCAATGATTTGGAAAAACGGTCGTTACCGTTGGTGCCTTTTACAACTTGCGCAAAGCCATTGCTGTACTCAAAACCGAAACGGGTGGCCAAATCATGAGCCGCACCCGCAAAGGGCATATGGTCGGCAATAAGCCACAGGCGGCCACCATCCTTTACCCATTGCTCCATAGTATGTGTTTCCTCTTCGGTAAATGCCGAAGGTGTGGGTAACTGCCAGTTGCCCAGATTGGAGGCGTGAAGTGCATTGGAGATCACCAAAACCTGGCAATCTCCCAGGTCTTTTGCGCTTTTGAAAAGCTTATTTATTCCTTTCACACGATAGCCGTTTTCTCTAAGTAATTGGGCAAAAGGCCTGAAATTGCTTTCAATAGTGTGCAGGTTATTGTGCGCAGCATCAATACATATACAGGGGCCGCTGCCTTCAGGAAAGAAGGGGGGAAGGCCCGACTCAAAAGTTGTGTCGGCTACAACCTGTGCGGTAAGAGACAGGGAGACAATAAAAAACACGAATATTGGAAGAACCTTTTTCATGGAGAACGAATGGAAGTTAGGGGATGAATATATAAACTAATTTATTAGTTCAAAAGTAATGTCTGATTTTTAACTAAAATATTAGTTGTTCTTTGAAGGGGACTGATAAATATCATTTTGAAAGAGTGGCAGGGCTGATACTTTTGACCTCAAATTACAGCTTATGAACCTCGATCTCCTCCGTAAATATGATGTGCCTGTTCCCCGTTACACCAGTTATCCAACCGTGCCCTTGTGGGACACGGCAGACACATCTGCCCAACGCTGGATGCAATATGTACAGATGAGTTTTAAGCGGAATAAGGAGATCAGCCTCTACATACACCTGCCGTATTGTGAGGCCCTGTGTACGTATTGCGGTTGTACCAAGCACATCACCAAAAACCACCTGGTGGAAATCCCGTATGTAAAAGCGGTGCTGAAGGAGTGGAAAATGTACACCGATCGTTTGCCGGAAAAGCCGGTGATCCGCGAATTGCACCTGGGGGGTGGTACTCCTACCTTCTTTGCTCCGGAAAACCTGGAAATGCTCGTCACCGGTTTGCTAAAGGATGCGGAACTGGCACCCTTGTACAATCTTAGCTTTGAAGCGCATCCGGCCAGTACAACAGCGGACCATTTGAGGACATTTCGTAAACTGGGTTTCAACCGTATCAGTATTGGGGTACAGGATTTTGATGCCGAGGTAATGCGGGTGATCAACCGCTTTCAAACTGTGGATCAGGTGAGAGAAGTTACTGAAGAGGCGAGAGCTTTGGGGTATACCTCTGTCAATTACGATTTGATTTATGGCTTGCCACTGCAAACTCCGGCACATATTGAGCGTAACCTGGAGCAGATCGCCCAACTGAAACCGGACCGTATTGCTTTTTACAGCTATGCCCACATCCCGGAGGTGAAAAAGGCACAACGCGCCTATTCCGAAAAAGATCTGCCCATGGGTATGGATAAGCTGAATCTGTATCAATTGGGCAAAGCGGGTTTGGAGAAACTCGGTTATAAAGAGATCGGGATGGATCACTTTGCCCTGCCGGGGGATGAATTGTATCAGGCCGCCAAGCAACAGAAACTGCACCGGAACTTTATGGGTTATACGCCTTTTCATACCGAGTTGTGCATTGCGTTGGGAGCCAGCTCCATCAGCGATAGCTGGACGGCTTATGCACAAAACGAAAAAACGGTAAAGGAATATTTGCGAAGAGTAAGAGAGGAAGAACTGCCACCTATCATTAAAACCCACTTTCTCACGGCAGAGGATCAGATCATCCGCAGGCAGATCCTGGATTTGATCTGTCGCTATCAAACGCACTGGCTGGACTGTAGAAAAGATTTTACTTTTGAACTACAACAGTCTTTTGCTGCCCTGGAGCGGGACGGACTGATCAAAATCTTTCCCTGCCAGGTGAAAGTAACGCAAAGCGGGAAGAGTTTTATCCGCAATATTTGCCGGGTGCTGGATAAGCGGATGGACCGGCATCAAAAAAAGTTGGTTTTTTCAAGGGCGGTTTAAGCGACTGGGCTTATTTAAGAATAGTTATTTGTCCATATTTTTCGGTAAGAGATCCAAATTGAGTTTGATAAATCATTTTATACACATATATGCCGGTAGGAGCCGGAATTTCATTGTTCTTGCCATTCCATCCGGAATTTATATCTGTTGAATAAAAAACCCTTTCTCCCCAGCGATCGTATATTTCAATGTTAAATAATCTCATTTTACAAGCTGCCTGCGCTCTGAAAACATCATTAATTCCGTCACCATTGGGTGTAAAAGTATTGGGGATAAACAATTTGCAAAAGCAATCATAAAAACCGACTACAGAGGAGTCTAAATAGGTCCCACATTCATGACTAATATTAACCCAGTATATCCCTGGCTGGGATATTAGCATAGCTGAATCTGTTGAACCGTTTGACCACAGGTACTTACCTCCGTGAAAGTAGGCATTTAGTAAATATGATTCACCTTTACATAACACTGTATCCCGTATTAATTCAATAAATTCAGGTATTTCATGAACATGAATAGTATCTGAATCAAAGCATCCATTTTTATTTACCTGTACCCAATACACCCCTGGAGAGTTAATAATAAGACGGGCTTCAGTAGTATTGTCAGACCACAGGTAAGTGGCTCCTGAAATATTTGTGTTAAGGATTAATTGCTCACCGGGGCACAGTGCTGTATCATTACCGATGTCTACGTTTAATGAAGGGAAAACTTTAATAGTGTCGGTCCACCTGCAATTACCAACCGTTGCCACTGCCCAATATGTGCCAGGTTTGTCTATGTACAGGCTTGAGCCGTTTGAAAGGTTGGACCAGAGATAGGTAGCTCCGGGAATAATAATATTCAGATTCAGATATTCTCCTGTGCAAATTACGGTGTCATTACCTAAATCAAGATCACCTGATATGATTGAAATGTTAATTGTATCTGACCAGATACAATTACCTAATTTAATCTCTGCCCAATACGTCCCGGCCTGATCAACAAAAAGAGTCGAATCTGTGGAACCATCAGACCATGTATAAGTGGCGTTAGGCTTATAAGCATTCAAAATTGTCCCGGATTGTTGACAAATAGAAGTATCAGGACCCAGGTCGAGAGGTTTACGATCTATGGTTTCGGTGAGTGAAGTAGCGCCATAGGCATTTTCTGGATAAATTTGAGAGCACTCAAGAGTAGGTAGAAGGAGGTTGCTTGGGCCTAGCCTATATATATCACCATATTCAAAAGCGTATATAATCCGGTTGCAACCAATAGTGGTTACACCTAAAATAGATGACAGGGAACCTATTTGTCCGAGTACTACAGAAAAGATAGGGTTTAAGTGATCTATTTTCACCAATTGGGACCCTACAGCCGCCAAGTATAAGTTTCCCTGGTAAAAAGTAAGATCTCCTGCCGAACCTAAATTTGTACCCGTACTCCCTACAGATTGCGCTACACAATTGTTGATATTTATAGTATATAACTCATCTGATGCTCCGTTCATAGCATACAAGGTTCCATCATCAGAAAAGGTAAGCGCATTGAATCCATAACTTCCATTGCAAACCAGGGTAGCTGCTGCAGTATTAATATCAATTTCAAATAGTGAAGTATCTACTCCATACAGCTTTAGAGTAATAGGATCCAAGGCAATGTCAGTGAAAAAGTGTCCTGTATTCCCAATTAATA